>JAZNLG010000270.1:0-6963 GCA_045578965.1 Lachnospiraceae bacterium
CGGAATAGGCCGGTGCAGATAAACGCAAGAAAAAGTAAGGAGTTACAGTATGAGTTTTTTGGAGACATTAACAAACATTAACAATGCCATTAACAATTTCGTCTGGGTACAGGTTGGTTTGGTTATCTTGATTGGTACCGGTGCATTAATGACGATTCTGTTGAATTTCTTCCAGGTATCCCATATCGGACACTGGTGGAAAAAGACTATCGGTGGAATGTTTAAGAAAGATTCCCTGAAGAAAAAAGATGAGAAGAGCGTATCTCAGTTCCAGGCGTTGTGTACTGCCCTGGCAGCCACCATCGGAACCGGTAATATTGCCGGTGTTGCAACTGCTATCGTAATCGGTGGTCCCGGTGCGGTATTCTGGATGTGGATTGCAGCATTCCTTGGTATGATGACAAACTTCTCTGAAAATGTTCTCGGTATCTACTATCGTAGAAGAAATGCCCAGGGCGAATGGTCAGGAGGTCCTATGTATTACTTAAAGGACGGTCTCGGAAAAGCAACCGGCTATGAGAAAGTGGGTAAGGTACTTGCGGTATTATTTAGTATTTTTGCCATTCTTGCATCTTTCGGTATCGGTAATATGGGTCAGGTAAATAAAATTACCTTAAATATCAAATCTGCATTTTTTGCAAATGTAGAGCCTGTTATCGTATTCGGTAATGTGGAACTGGTTCCTTTGATTATCGGTATTTCCCTTGTGATTCTCGGAGGTTTGATTATTCTCGGAGGTTTACAAAGAATTGCAGCAGTTGCGGAAAAGGTTGTACCTTTTATGGCAATTGCATATGTACTTGGTGCAATTATTGTATGTTGCTTTAATATCACAGAAATCGGTCCTGCATTTTTATCCATTTTTAAATTTGCATTCGGTATCAAGGCTGTAGGCGGTGCTGCAGTTGGTGTCGCAATTAAGGAAGTAATTACACAGGGGTGTAAAAGGGGTGTGTTCTCTAACGAAGCCGGCCTTGGTTCTTCCGTTATGGTACACTCAAATTCAGACGTAGTAGAACCTGTAAAGCAGGGTATGTGGGGTATCTTTGAAGTATTTGCGGATACTTTCGTAGTATGTACCATGACAGCACTTGTTGTTCTTACTTCAGGTTATATTAATTTGGATACCGGTCTTGCGGTAGAAGGAACAAGTGATGCAACTTTGGTTGCACAGGCGTTTGGTAATGTATTCGGTCAGGCCGGTGAGTGGTTTATCGCAATTGCAATGTTACTCTTTGCCTTTACAACCGTTCTTGGCTGGTCACACTACGGCGGTAAGGCAGTAGAGTATTTGTTCGGTAACATCGGAACTAAGATTTACAAGGTAATTTTTGTTCTTATGATTGTATCCGGTGCACTTATGACATCTTCACTTGCATGGGATATCTCAGATACTTTTAACGGTTTGATGATGCTGCCAAACCTGGTAGGTGTAGTTGCTCTTTCACCTGTGGTTGTTAAGATTACCCGAAACTATATCAATCGTAAAATCAAAGGTCAGAATGAAGAACCTGTTCTTTCTTACGATCCTGATATTCAGGCAGAGGCTGCTAAGGCAGTAGCAGAAGGCAGAGAATAAAAGTATTCTGAATATCAAATCCGAAATAATGAATATAATACCTCTTAAACAGACAAGAAAATTTAGTTTGTTTAAGGGGTATTTTTATGTCGGTTTGAAGATAAGAGATAAACTTGTGCAGTCTGATAAACAATGTTATTATAAAAGTACATCTAAAATACATTAAAAATAAAAGGATTAAAATGTGTAAAAACAATAGCAACAGTTGTCTTTTATGTCCGCGGGATTGCGGTACGGATCGCTTTGCCGGAATGCGCGGATATTGTGGTGAAACCAATATAATCCGTATTGCCAGAGCGGCTCTTCATATGTGGGAAGAACCGGTAATCAGCGGTGAAAAAGGTTCCGGAACCGTATTTTTTACGGGGTGTAATTTAAAATGTATTTTTTGCCAGAATGCATCCCTTGCGGCAAATGAAATAGGGAAAGAAGTCACGGTAGAAGAACTTGCGGAACTCTTTCTGAACCTTCAGGCACAAGGGGCGAATAATATTAATCTGGTGACCCCGTCGCATTATGTGCCGCAAGTAGCGAAAACCATTCCGATTGCACGAAATCAGGGATTGAAAATACCGATTGTTTACAATACGTCTTCCTATGAAAAGCCGGAAACTTTGCGGATGTTGGATGGACTGGTGGATGTATATTTGCCGGATTTTAAATATATGGATGCAAATCTTGCGAGGGCTTATTCCGGGGCAGAAGAGTATCCACAGGTTGCCATGGCTGCAATTGGCGAGATGTATCGACAGGTGGGAACGCCTGCGTTTGATGAGACTTCCGGACTTATGCAAAAAGGTGTGATTGTCAGACATCTTTTAATGCCGGGGGCCGTGGGAAATGCCAAGGATGTGATTGATTATCTGTATGCTACATATGGTGACAATATTTTTATCAGTCTGATGAACCAGTATACGCCGATGAAAGAGTTTCCGGAGTATCCCAACTTAAATCGCAAAGTAACCAAACGAGAGTATGGGAAAGTGATTCAATATGCGCTGGATAAAGGGGTTAGCAATGCCTTTATTCAGGAAGGAGAAACGGCGAAGGAGAGTTTCATCCCTGCGTTTGATTTGACCGGTGTTTCATTAGGGAAGTCCTAAAGTCTGTCGGGAGTGTTTTTGTGTATTGTTTGAACGGCACATAAGAAAAGGAGAATGCAAATGTCCGAAATTTTAATATATATCTTGTTGATAGGATGGATACCGCTGTTGTTTATTGTGATTGGAATCATAATAGCAATTCAAGGCGGAAAACAGTTGTATCATAGTCAGTTTGCATGTGTGAAGGTAATGGCGCGCTGTATTGATGTGCAACAGATACAGGAAGACGGAAGAACATTGTATCGCCCTGTATATGAATATGTTTATAACGGGCAGATGCTTCACGGCACGAGAGTGGATTATGATGACATAAATCCTGCTTCTGTAAATGATATGAATGCCATGCCTGTTTATGTGGACAAAAAGCATCCGGATGTTGTGGTGAATACGCCGGGAAGTGCGGCACCGGCGGTTGTTAAGCTTATAGTAGGTATCATCTTTGTGTATATGGCACTGCAGATTGCAGGACCGATGTTAATATTGCTGATTTTTGAAATGTTTCAATAACTTTTGATGTTATAAAATATGATATAAAATCAAAGAAATATATTTTATATTGTATGAAAAAGTAGTACAATGTAGTCAAGATACGAGATAAAATCCGAAATATTGTTTATTCTCAGAATGACATTGAAGAAGGCAGAAAGGAGGTTGCTGTGTCTGATTTGTTAACATCTGTATATTTGCAAATGGTCAATCGAATTAATTCCGTTACAGATACTCCGTCTGTGCCGAAAATCAACGATATGGAAGATGCGGGTCAGAGTACGGTCTCTTTTCAGGAGATTCTTTCGGAGCAGGTGGAGGAGTTAAGAGAATTGCTTCAAACGGAAGAAACCTCACCGCTGGCAGAACTGGAGGATGCTTTGGATCAAAGCATTCTTGGAAATGATGCCCTGGATTTAAAAGGGCTCTCGGAAGAGATGTTGTATTCCGGTGGCGGCAGCAGCGTGTTGGCTAATCTGATGGAAGGACATTTTTCGTCCATGGTTATGGCTACTTCCGAAATGGCAGAGAATGAAAGTCATTTGACACAAATGTTTGAGGATCAGGGCGAAAATAAAGAGCAACAGATTGAGCAACTTCTTACTAATTTGCAAAATACCATCGGTAAGATGGCAGAATAGAGAAACATTATGAAAAAGATGATTACTTTTATCAAAAAAGAACCTGTTTTTTGTGCGGCATGCCTGCTGATGCTGGCGTCCGCTTTTTTTGTTTTACCAAATAAAGAATATTTGGGTTATATCGATTATAAGGTCCTGGCAATTTTATTCTGTCTTATGGCAGTAGTGGCAGGTTTAAAAGAGATGGGGGTTTTTGACCGGATTGCAAGCGCATTAAGCCGTAAGGTAACCACGGTAAGAAGCCTTACTTTGTTGTTGAGTCTGGTTTGTTTCTTTGTATCTATGGTTATTACCAATGATGTGGCGCTGATTACGTTTGTGCCTCTCACGGTTCTTATGCTAAAAGGACAGAAGGAAGGCGATGTAATTCGTGCTGTTGTCATTGAAACCATAGCGGCTAATCTGGGTAGTTGCCTTACGCCCATCGGTAATCCGCAGAATCTGTTTCTGTATGGATTCGGCGGATACGAAGTCGGAGAGTTTCTTTGGGATATGATGCCTGTGGTTGCGGTTTCTTTGGTAGCCGTGGTGCTTCTTGCCCTTTTTACATCAGGGGAGAAACTGCAGGTAGGCGCGCAGAGTGCAGAAGAGATTGACGCGGTTCAGGGTGAGTTAATCGGACCGGAGGAAGTGAATGTGAAATCAAAACTTCCCGTAGGCAAACTGGTGATGTATTTGGCACTGTTTGCTGTATGCCTCTTGGAAGTTTTTCATCTTTTACACTTCCTGATTGTTTTGGCAATTGTTTTACTTGCATTGCTTATTTTTGACCGTAAAATCCTTTTAAAAGTGGATTATATGCTTCTGGCAACATTTATAGCCTTCTTTGTTTTTATTGGGAATTTGGGCCAAATAGAAAGCGTGAGAGGGTTGCTGGAAGAATTGCTTGCAGGCAGAGAGATTCTGGTGGGGATTGCGGCATCCCAGGTGTTCAGCAATGTGCCGGCGGCTATGCTTCTGGCAGAGTTTTCTACGGATATCAAGGGACTTCTCTGGGGTGTGAATATCGGCGGCCTGGGTACGCTGATTGCATCTATGGCAAGTTTGATTTCTTATAAAATTTATGCAAACCGCAAGGAAGCCAAGTGCGGCAAGTATATGGGATGGTTTTCGCTGTATAACTTCGGATTGTTGGCGTTATTTGTGGTGCTGGTAGTGTTCTTTGATTGGCGATAGATGGATTTTACGGACGTGGAATTTAAGGATGTAACGATAATCGAAAAATGTACGTAATTCAAAACAACGAGGTGTGACGGTATGAGATGTATTCATTGCGGTGAAGAGGTGCCGCGCAGAGCGGAAACATGTCCCGCTTGCGGCGCAAGCATAGATCATAAACAGAAAAAGCAGAAGGCAAAGAAGGCAAAGGTAATCCTGATTGTTGTACTTGTGGCAGTTGTGGGTGTGATTGCGTTTCTTGGTATTTATCATGCGATAAAAGTCGCAACGATTGGGAAATATACAGCACTGGCAGAATTGGCATTGGAAGAGGAAGATTATGAAGAGGCAATTGAATGCTATATGCATATTGCCATGCCTTACAGTGACGTGACGGAAACTCAGAAGGCACTTGCGGAAACACTCATCATTGCGTATGAGAAAGATGATATGTTTGACTATGAGCGAAAATATACTGATTTTACCAGGGTATATCGAAGATATGACCGGTATGTGGGCCAATATGACGATATGCTGTACAGTGCATTGGAAGAATTGGATGCGAGAATAAAGGAAGAAAACGAAAAAGAAAAAGAGAGCGAAGAAGAATGAATACAATCATAACATTAAAAAAGGGCGAAGGCAGACTTCTAAAATCCGGCGGCCTTTGGATATTTGACAATGAAATTGCGGATGTAAAAGGTGCGTTTGAAAACGGTGACTTAGTGTCGGTGCAGGATTTTGACGGCTATCCTATGGGTACCGGTTTTATCAATGTAAATTCCAAGATTCGCGTGCGTATGCTGACACGCAATCCGGAGACGGAGATAAATGACGAATTCTTTTATAAAAGGGCTAAAAATGCCTGGGAGTACCGAAAGAAAACCGTGGATACGTCCAGCTGCAGACTGATTTTCGGAGAGGCGGATTTTCTGCCCGGTTTTGTGATGGACAAGTTTGAAGATGTGCTTGTGGTACAGTCGTTGGCACTTGGCATCGACCGTTGGAAACTTGCTATCGTAGAGGGAATGAAGCGTGCATTGGCAGAAGATGACATTGTGATTCGCGGTGTATACGAGCGAAGCGATGCCAGAGAACGCGTAAAAGAAGGACTTCCGCAGGTAAAAGGTTTTATCGGGGAAGAATTCGATACCACGGTGCAGATTGTGGAAAATGGCGTAAAATATTGGGTAGATATTAAAGACGGTCAGAAGACAGGGTTCTTTCTGGATCAGAAATACAATCGTCTGGCAATTCAGAAGTTGTGTAAGGACGCAAGGGTTCTGGACTGCTGTACCCATACCGGTTCCTTTGCATTGAATGCGGGACTTGGCGGAGCCAAAGAAGTGTTGGGCATTGATGTGTCGGATTTGGCAGTGGAACAGGCGACGGAGAATGCGAAGTTAAACGGTCTTGAGAATGTGGTTCGTTTTGAAGTGGATAATGTATTTGATTTACTTCCCAGACTGGAGGCGGAAGGGCAGAAGTTTGACGTGGTAATCTTAGACCCGCCTGCTTTTACCAAGTCGAGAGCATCGGTCAAAAATGCAATAAAAGGGTATCGCGAGATTAATTTGCGTGCCATGAAACTGGTTAAGGATGGTGGATTCCTGGCAACATGCTCCTGCTCGCATTTTATGACCTATGAGTTGTTTACCGCCACGATTCATCAGGCAGCCAATATGGTGCATAAGCGCCTGCGCCAGGTGGAATTTAAGACCCAGTCACCGGACCATCCGATTCTGTGGGCTGCGGAAGAGTCGTATTATTTGAAGTTTTATGTATTTCAGGTATGTGATGAGTTTTAGGGTGTGAAACATATAGTAAGTTATCAATTTAAGGAATACTGTTAAGGAGAACTCTAATGGATACCGACCGGAAATTAATGCAAATAATTGAAGAAACCAGTGAACGCTACAAAGAAACTCTCACCCGTCTTGCAATGGGAGAAGACGCATCCGGTGAGGATACAGAGATGAAAGAGAATGCAGGGGGA
>JAZNLG010000271.1:0-2970 GCA_045578965.1 Lachnospiraceae bacterium
CTTCTCGACGATAACCTCGCGTCCTTTGCGAACTAATTGTTGAATTGTAGGCATAAATGTTTGTAAATAAATAATTTATGTTCATTTCCCCATATTTTGGGGGCTGCAAATATACGAATAATTTTTGATTTATCAACAATATTATTGAATTTCAATGCCTTGGAATGTTGATAACGCCCTACCGCCTCCATAACACTGCCTGTTTACTCCTGACACTTCATATTACGTCCCATAGATGCACAGAAATCTCAAAGTATACTCCTTTAACATAAAAAAGAGGGCCTCCGAAGAAATCCTCTATATAACAGATGATCACGACACTCACATATCCGGGTATTCGTCACTGCCGAACACATCCATTTCTGCGTAATACCAGTCCTCGAAACTGCCATAGCCCTGCTTTTCCCAGTCAGACTTCACATCATCGCCATCGGCATTTCCATTCCGGACAGACCCCAATGGTACTTCGGGCGGAGTCGTCCTCCATGTGTCCTTCGCCCGCATTTCCGGGACCGGACCACACTCGAAGTCAAAGCCACCATGTTCTTTCTGTTTTTTGTCGAATGAACATTGGAAACAGAAAGCCAGAATCGTCCCTACCACAAAAAACAGTGCAGCACATCCCAACAAGCCTTGCTTTAAATCATCATCCTTGGTATCCATCATTCATTACATCTGATTGTGACTCATTTCATCAGATTCGCGAAAGGCCGGCTTCCATAATGTTCCCTGAACCTGCATATCATTTCAGTCTCAACGGCATCAGCATCACCAATCACCGGCATCCAACAAAAAATGAGTTCCTGAGCGTCAGCAAGCTGCCATATGTATCTTCCGCCCCAATGACCGACGGGTTTTCCATCGCCGAAGCGTAGATACTGGCTGATCCTCTTGCGAAGAGATTTCGCCTTACCTATATATAGGACATTGGCACCTTCAACCCAGTTCGCACATAACTCTGATAAAGGAACATTGGGATCCTTCCCTTTGAAGTATCCGCCAGAACCTCTTACCAGAAAATCTGGTCTTTCCACAGAATCACGAAGCACCATATATACCCCAGGGACATCAGGAATATCCTTCAGTGCCTCACCGCGGAGATTAAAAACTCGCACGAAACCATTAAACACGTCCATTTTCAGAGCTTTTACAAATGCTGATTCCATAATTACATCATATTATCTTTATTAGACCAGATTTTATCAGTTGTTCAAAATCCTCCGGTCTGCAATCAATGATCCCCCAATCTAATTTCCCATAAAAACCGATTCTACGCATCTTTGCACGTATGGTTTTTTGTTTTGATGCATCCGCCCTGTTTCTCTCCCGGATCAACGCACGTATGACCTCAGCCTCTCTTTTTGTAAAAACATCTTTACCTTTCATAACATAGTCTATTTATCATATCTTTTCAACGTAACCATCTTAGGGCTCACACTGCGATCTACAGCGAATAAAGATGAATAGTTTTTTATACGCGCCGCCACCTGGGCCGTTGGGAGAGGAAGGCCGTCCGCCCTCGAATACAAACCATTTACAACGATTGTTTCCGTTATCTCAGCTACACTCATTGGCTTCCCCGACCGCTCTAGAACTACCCGTACTGCTTCGTGAAGTGTCATGTTTTTAGTAATCACAACTTCTTGTGCAGCAACTGGGGTAACATCCAAGTCCTCATGATATTCGGTTTCATAAATCATCCGATAGTATTTATATAATTTGGGTTCGGTCTCTTTGACTCCTTCAATAAGGCCTTCAATTATCTCTTCATAAGATAAACTCTTTTCATATAGGGCCAGATTAGCCTTTTTAAAAGCTTTTAGCTTTTCCAACAACGTCACAGGGATATTCATTGCTGTGAATTTCTTATTTTTTCCAAGCATAGTATGCGTTTTTTTTTGCAAATATAAGAATATTATAGAAATTTATGTTATTTATAGAAATTTTTAAGTAATTATTTACTCTATTTCATCATCATTGCTTAAGACTTATGCATGATATATAAATACAGCTGTTATATAACAGATCTTTCTGTGGCGATTTGGAAAAGACGAGAGTATAATATGCTAAGGTAAACGAAAGTCCATTAAATGGCTCCGAAACTATAGGAATGGGATATAATATCCGAACATCAGACAAAACATACGAGGAGGAAACAGAAATATGACATAAGAATATAAGATAACACAAGATGAATATAGTGCAACAGAGACATCACTTGTACATATTTTGGAAACATATATGGATTATATCCGTAAGTTTTTGTATATTTGAGGGTTGCGGGACGAGAAGCAAGGGAGGGAAGGATCTTGAAGTAGCATATGATCAAGAGTTATGATTATGGAAACAGACCGGAAATGGATCATTGTCCGTATTGATGGTAAGATTACATCAATTTCTACGGATTACAGACAGCTGGCGGCCATCACTGCAAAGCTTGCCCTGACGACATCTGCAGATACGAAGGCTTATAAGGGCATAGCCGCTGCGACACAAAAGATCTGCGCAGACACCGTAGGATTTGACGAAGTCTGGAAGCTGAGGAATGAGGTCGGATGGGATGACCTCATGCTGTTCGGGACAGACTTCCAGAAGAGCGTGTGGAGGAAGCTCTGGGAGCTGACGCATACGGCCGAACCAGCCCGTCTCATCAGCTACAGCGACTTTGCCGACCTGTGCAGTAACCGCGCAGGAGTGCGTGCGGTGGCTCATGCCATCGGGTTGAATCCGGTTTCCGTGATCATACCGTGCCATCTTGTCATCCCGAAGGAGTCGGTCGACAAGATGAATGCGATCCGGAAAAAGGCGGAATCAACGATATTCAAAGGAGAAGACCTCTGCCTTGGCAGCATACTGAAAGACGAATCGATAGATTTCGGAGAATACTCCCTCGGCCGCAATCTGAAACGCTGGCTCATAGATCTGGAATTGACCGGCGACGCATCCTAACAACAATCAACTGATTTTCAA
>JAZNLG010000272.1:0-8695 GCA_045578965.1 Lachnospiraceae bacterium
ATCTGTCTTTCAGGGGTAACCATTCTTTCAAGAAGAGCATCTCTTCTGTATGCTTCCTCATTTGCTTCTACTACAATACGAAGAGATTCCAAAACCTCTTTTACTGCCTGATGGAATTCAGGCTGAGCGGGATTTTTCTCAACGACCATAGCAATGACTTCATCAACGTATGACATATTATTGTCCTCCTTATATAGAAATAAATATAAACATATTGACTTTTTTATGTACGAATCCATTTCGTCATAAAAAAAATCCTCCTTTTGAAGGAAGATTCACTCCAAAAGGCGCGGGAAATCCAAGGCTCCACAGCCTAAAACTCCCGGGACGCCTTTAGTCCACGGCTATTATATAACACCTTTTTATGTATTTGCAATATTTTTTTACTTTTTTTTGATAAAGCGATGAATTTTTGATACACTTTTACTTGCGTACTTAAATTATATATTTATCTTAAGATTATTTATGTATGCAGGCCGGAAGAGGAGAAGACCGGCCTGCCGGAAATGCACAACACTATTCAATGAATTTTCGGTGTAAAGACGCCGAAACAGGTATAGACTTTAACAAAATATTTATAAAGGATTTTACGGAAGAACATCCATAGGATTTACAACCAAACCATCCTTGGTCATCTTTAAATAAAGATTACTTCCTTCACTGCTATAATACACACTGGGTTCAGCCACTGTTCCTAAAATTGTACCGGTTTCCACAACATCACCTGCTTGTACGGATATATGATCTAACTGTCCATAGGTAAGTTCATATCCATCCCCAATATCCATCACAACAATATTACCCAGTTCAGTACTTGCAGAAACTTCCTTAATCACGCCATTTGCCGAAGCCTTAACATCGGCTCCCACTTCCGCATTAATCACCAATGCGGGATTATAGCGGTACTGTCCTAAAGTCTCAAAATAAATGGTTTTATCCATACTGTAATTCATAATTAAATCCCCATACAGAGGCCATTCCATTCTCATAGCATCAGGAAAATTATAATTTGCCGCAATAACAGTTTCAGCACCTGTTTCTGCAGCAGTTTCACTGTCTTCCTGCTGCACGGAATCTTTTTCACTTTTTTCTGTCTTTATGTTTTCTTCTCCTGCTTCTTTTGCAGTTACTTTTTCATCGGTTGCGTCGGTCAATTCAGCTTCTACTCCCGGAGAATTCACCTCCCAAAAATCGGGATCTGCATCCAAATCATCCGCAACAATCAAATCCTGCTGATGTATCATCTGGTTTTCTGCAATTTCGCTGGTTTTATCCGCCACACTTTGACCGTCTAACTCGCTTAAATCCACACGATATTCATCACTTTCCTTACTCTGTTCCCTCACATATACACCTGCCATTGTCAATGCGGTCAATACAAACGCAGATGCTGAAATCATAATTATTTTTTCTTTTCTTAAACTATTCTTTTTTCTTCTCATAAAAACCTCGTTTCCGTGTTGCCAATAACACTTAAGATAAAAGTATTTTTACCGATTTGGAAACGATTATACATAAATAATATTGCCAAAACATTTTTATGCGCAAAAATCATTGTTTAGAACATTTTACCTCTATTCAAATTTTTATTATGCTGATATATCACTTCGGTTTTCTTTTCGTATTTCAATTCCCGGATAGTAATATTGTAAAATTTCAGCAAAATGCCATCCTTTTACCGCCAGACAATTTGCTCCATAGAGACTTAATCCAAAACCATGACCGCATCCTCTGCTATAAAAGGTATAAAACTCTGTTCCTTCATCATATTCAAAACAGGCAGAAGGTAAATTATATTTTTTTCGAAATTCTTCACCACTTACTTCCTTCCCTTTTACCCGCACCATCAGTACGTAGCCTTGCGCATCCCGGGATAATATTTCAAAATCCGGCTCTATAAAATCTTTTTTAATCTCTCTGATTTCATAATATCTATCAGCATACATATCTTCAGCCGATTCCACTGAACACACATAGTCAACCGGTTGCCTCCATAGTTCACTGCTCCTTGTCTTACCGGCACTTAACTTATGAAAGGGAACTTCTACAATTTCTCCGTTGTAAAAAAGAACGATACCTTCCGTGGCTGTTACCACATCCTGATATCGTTGTAAATTCACTTCATATTCCCTTCCCCAAAGAATCCGAAGTTCCTCATCTGTATAAAAACTATCTCTTGTTACGCAATCCCCTTTCAATATTTGGCAAACTGCGTTACTTCGCAATACAACCACAATTGCTTTTAATGTTTCATCTTCATAAGTTACTTCGGAATAACGTGCAAGTGCACCCACCAGATAGGTTTCAATTTGAATGGATTCCGTCTGTTTACCTACTGTAACATTTAAGGTCTGCGTAATATTTCCGAATTTATTTGTATCAATATGTTGAATACCATTTATGGACAAGTGGAGAATATACGGTAAAATAAAAATGAAAAAGGAAACGGCACTGAATAGAATTCTTCGTTCTCTCAATACTGCTTCCTTTTCCAACTTTTTCAATTTTATCCTTCTTTCCGTTCTCATATACTTTCACAATTACAGAATAATTATGAATCTCTGACAGGTATTCAGCACTACAGAATGTCTGTCATTACTTCAGTATATGCACACGGCAGATATTACATTACTGAAAATCTTCACCCCTGTAATATCCATATAATCTCCAGCCGTTTACTCCTACTTCGAATGAACCCCAAGCCTCTAAAGAACTTCCGTCACAATGTCAACTTCGCCCTATTGATGCTTCTGCTACAGAATTCACAGAAATGTCACTTTCTTTGTTAATGGTTAAAACAGAACCCTCAACAGTTGAAAGTGACACCGCTCCATCGGCCCCTTAAAAAATTGACCTCCACCCGAAGCGGATTATCGACTTAACAAAGTCGCATCCATGTCTAATAGTATGTATCCCCTTGAACACATCCGCTACCTTGTCGCGTTTAGATTTTGTAAGTTTAAGATAGCACATTTTTTTATAAAATGAAATAGGTTTTTTTCAATAACAAACAAATTGTCACGAACTAAAAAGTGCAATACATCAATTGACATATTGCACTTTACTAATGACTTAAATTCTATTGTAGTTAATTAAGCAACCCTTCAGAATAATTTCGCGCTCTTCGTTGGTTAATTCTCCAACCTTCAACTCGAACTCTGTCGTCTTTCCGTCTGCAATGGTATAAGCCTTGATAATCTCGGTTTTATCTTCAATTGCTTTACGGATACCGGGTACATAGATGTAGTCCAGATTCTTGAAAGGAAGCTCGCCTTCGGGAATTAAGAAAGGAAGCATACCCCAGTTAATCAAGTTAGAACGATATCTCTTGGTTGCATATTCATTGGCGATGTTTGCCCATCCGCCAAGTACCTTCTGGCAACTTGCAGCCTGCTCACGGGCAGAACCGTCACCGGGTTTTACGGCAAAAATTGTACTACCGATACCGATGTTCTTCTTCTCCACGCCGGGGAAGTTTGCTTCGATGGTATCGTATACTGCCTTTAATTCAGCAACTTCTTCTACCGGACACTTGCCGTCTTCTCTTGCCTTTTCAGCCTTCTGCACTTCCTTTGCTCTGCCAACATAAGCAGGATCTTTTCTGGAAAGTGTAAATTCAGCCAATCCCAAAGGATTAGAACGGAAAGATGAAGTTTCTCCGGAAGGAATTAACTCATCGGTAGTGGTTACAGGATCGTGAATTTCAGATACCACTTTCAAAAGTAAGTCGTCTGTTAATGCACACATTGCAGGCCAGTCCTTAATATTGGGACCAAACTTAATGTCAACTGTAGGATCAGCCACCCCCTTGGAATCGTATACACGATTTGCATAGATGCTGCTGTCAAAGTAATATTTATACTTGCTTAAATCACCGTCAAATTCAGCTGCAGAAGTAAGGATACCCTTGTTAGCCGCTGTTGCAGCGATAGAACGTGCATCCATAAGGGCTACAGAAGAAATCTGACCGTTCTGAAGTTTAGAACCTTCACGGTTCGGGAAGTTACGGGTTGAGTGTCTGATACTTAATGCGTTATTTGCAGGTGTATCTCCGGCACCAAAACAAGGTCCGCAGAATGCAGTCTTCATAATCGCACCGGACTGCATAATAGTTGCTGCACAACCGTTTTTAACCAATTCCATATACACAGGCATAGATGCAGGATATACGCTCAAAGTAAATTCGTCTGCGCCGATAAATTTGCCTTTTAAAATGTCCGCAGCTGCGCAGACATTCTCAAATCCGCCGCCGGCGCAACCTGCGATAATACCCTGATCCACGTAGAGTTTGCCGTTACGAACCTTGTCTTTTAAGGTGTAATCCACTGCACCGTCAAGGCTTACTGCCGCACGCTTTTCAACATCATCTAAAATGTCCATAAGGTTAGCGTTTAACTCATCAATGGTATATGTGTTGCTGGGATGGAAGGGCATTGCAATCATAGGCTTGATAGCTGATAAATCAACTGTAATTACGCCGTCATAGTATGCCACTGCTCCGGGATTGAGTTCTTTGTACTCTTCCTTACGTCCGTGAATCTCGTAGAATTCTTCTACCTGTGCATCTGTCTGCCAAATAGAGGAAAGACATGTTGTTTCGGTTGTCATTACGTCGATACCGATACGGAAGTCAGGTGTCAAAGATGCCACACCGGGTCCTACAAATTCCATTACTTTATTTTTAACATAACCATTAGCAAATACTGCACCGATAATTGCAAGGGCAACGTCCTGGGGACCAACACCCTTTGCAGGTGCACCTGTCATATAAACTGCCACAACACCCGGCATATTAATGTCATAAGTCTGATTTAATAACTGTTTTACAAGTTCGGGACCACCTTCACCCATAGCCATAGTACCCAAAGCGCCGTAACGTGTATGGGAGTCGGAACCAAGAATCATCTTGCCGCCGCCTGCCATCATTTCACGGGCAAACTGGTGGATAACTGCCTGATGAGGAGGTACATACACACCGCCGTACTTCTTTGCACAAGAAAGACCAAACATGTGGTCATCTTCGTTGATGGTACCGCCTACCGCACAAAGTGAATTGTGGCAGTTGGTAAGTACGTAAGGAATGGGGAACTTTTCAAGACCTGATGCTCTTGCTGTCTGAATAATACCTACGAAAGTAATATCGTGGGATGTAAGCTTATCGAATTTAATTTTTAACTTATCCATATTACCTGAAGTATTATGGCTTTCTAAAATTCCATAAGCGATGGTTTCTTTTCTTGCTTCTGCTTCGGTTACATTCTTTCCGGTTTTCTGCGCAATGATTGCTGCTGCGTCGGCATTGTCATATACCAACTCAGTACCGTTAATAAGATATGCACCGCTGTTGCTTAACTGAATCATTCTGAGTCCTCCTCTTTTATTTCATCGCCGGTTATATGCAAAACAATACCGCTTCTTACATAACCTGCGTTACCTACAATTTGAATGACGGGCTTTTCGCCCTCAATATAATCTTTGTCATAAAAATGAACATGTCCCGCCAAAACCGCAATAACCGGACTGTTCTCTGCCGTAGTCGCCTCCACAAAAGCGACCGATTCTTCCGATGGATAAATACCACCGTAATTACCCGCCCCGATTACCACAGGCGAGTTCCATACGTCTTTGGCATTACTCAAAACAGACTGTGTCATAAAAGGAACATGCACCAACACAATCACAGGCTTTCCCTTCTCCAACACTTCCAAATACGCATTCAATGCATCAGGATTTACCTGATTGGAACTGTTATCTACGGATACCACAATAAAATCCTGCATATCCATTACTTTTATGGTTCCGCCGTCCTCAATCATCGGCTCTAACATAGGAATATACTCTGTTTTTGCCCTATCGGTCATATATTCCCAAGGATAGGTCCAATCGTGATTTCCCAATGTATACATATACGGCATTTCCAATTTTGATATATTTTCTTTCAAGAATTCAACATTGGACACTGACGGATAATCAATAATATCTCCGCCGAATAATACCGCATCCACACCTCTCTCATTGGCATACTCCATCCAATGAGGAAACTGTTCCGCAGACGACACTTGTGCTGCATCCTTAAAAATAGGGATTCTTTGTTCTGCATTCATCCTAATCTGCTCATCATCTTCATCAGACTGTACAATAACATGCGTATCCGTGATAAAAAGCAGTTCGTATTCTTTTTCCAATCCCTCAATGACGAGATATTCTTCCCTTACATGATCAGGTTGGATAAAATCCACAGTATTCACTTGTGTCTTAAAAAGCTTTGCCATAAATAAGCAAAGCAATATGCACATTACTGCAATGCTCAGCAATATGCATATTGTCTTTGATTTCTTTTTCATTATTTCTTTAATACAACCTTATCAAGTTTCCAGATTTCGTCTACATACTGCTGGATAGTTCTGTCAGATGTAAACTTACCGGAACATGCTACGTTTAAGATAGCACTTTCTGCCCAACGAGCTTCATCCTGGTATGCTTCTTCCACTCTCTTCTGTGCTGCTGCATATGACTTGAAGTCCTTCAAAATGAAGTATGTGTCAGCCTTAGAAGTACTTTCGGTATTAAGGAGGGAGTTGTAAAGATGACGGAATCTCTCTGTATCATCGGGAGAATAGGTTCCGTTGATTAACTGCATCAATACCTTACGTACATCCTGATCGTTGTTGAAAATTTCCATAGGATTGTAGCCACCGTTGTTTTCGAAGTTGATAACTTCATCTGAAGAAAGACCGAAGATGAATGCATGGTCTTCACCAACTTCTTCTACGATTTCCACGTTAGCACCGTCCATAGTACCCAATGTAAGAGCACCGTTTAACATAAACTTCATATTACCTGTACCGGAAGCTTCTTTCGATGCGGTAGAAATCTGTTCAGATACATCTGCTGCCGCAAAAATCCATTCAGCGTTAGATACACGGTAGTTCTCAATAAATACAACCTTAATCTTGCCGTTAATTGATGCATCATTGTTGATTACATCTGCAACTGCGTTGATTAACTTGATTGTAAGTTTTGCGTTACGGTATCCTGCTGCTGCCTTCGCACCGAAGATAAAAGTTCTGGGATAGAATTCCATTTCGGGATGCTCTTTTAATTCGTTGTAAAGGTACATTACATGAAGGATGTTGAGTAACTGTCTCTTGTACTCATGCAATCTCTTAACCTGTACGTCGAAGATAGAGCGAGGATCTACTTCAATACCGTTGTGTTCTAAAATATATTTTGCAAGGCGAACTTTGTTCTGATACTTAATGTTCATGAACTCAGCCTGAGCCTTTTTATCCTTGGCATATACCTTAAGTCCTTCCATCTTGGGAAGATCTACAATCCATTCGTCACCGATGTGGTCTGTTACCCAATCTGCAAGAAGGGGATTTCCGTGAAGAAGGAATCTTCTCTGTGTGATACCGTTTGTCTTGTTGTTGAACTTCTCAGGCATCATCTCATAGAAATCTCTTAATTCCTGATTCTTTAAAATTTCGGTGTGAAGTCTTGCAACACCGTTTACAGAGTAGCCTGCAACGATTGCAAGGTGAGCCATTTTAACCTGTCCGTCATAAATGATAGCCATTTTACGGATTTTATCCTGATTTCCGGGATATTTGGCTTCAATATCACAGATAAATCTGCGGTTGATTTCTTCAATAATCTGATAAATTCTGGGAAGAAGGCGACTGAATAATTCAATAGGCCATTTTTCCAATGCTTCAGACATAATGGTATGGTTTGTATAAGCACAGGTATTTGTGGTTACATGCCATGCTTCGTCCCATGTAAGATAATATTCATCCATAAGAATACGCATCAATTCTGCGATTGCTGCAGTGGGATGTGTATCGTTTAACTGGAAGGTTACCTTTTCGTGTAACTTCTTAATATCATCATGATTTCTCATGTACTTCGCTACTGCTTCCTGAATAGATGCAGAAATGAAGAAATACTGCTGTTTTAATCTTAATTCCTTACCTGCATAGTGGTTGTCGTTGGGGTAAAGTACTTCAACGATGTTTCTTGCAAGGTTCTCCTGCTCAACAGCCTTCTGGTAATCACCCTTATCAAAAGAATCAAGTCTGAAGCAGTCGATAGGCTGAGCATCCCAGATACGAAGGGTATTTACAATGCCGTTACCGTAACCTACGATGGGAAGGTCATAAGGAACAGCTTTAACAGCCTGATATCCTTCCTGGTAGTAGTTATTTCTGCCGTTTTCATCAACTCTTACATTTACATATCCGCCGAAACGAACTTCCTTGGTGTATTCGGGACGACGTAATTCAAAAGGATTACCGTCAGCAAGCCAGTTATCGGGAACCTCAACCTGATATCCGTCTCTGATTTCCTGCTTGAACATACCGTAACGATAACGGATACCGCATCCGTATGCAGAGTATCCCAAAGTTGCAAGGGAATCAAGGAAACATGCTGCTAAACGGCCCAAACCGCCGTTACCAAGCGCTGCATCGGGCTCCTGATCTTCTATAACGTTAATATCAACACCCAATTCCTCTAAAGCATCCTTAGCGTCTTTGTATGCCATAAGGTTAATCATGTTGTTACCCAAAGCACGACCCATTAAGAATTCCATTGACAAATAATAAACTGTCTTAGGATCTTCTTTCTCGTATGCTTCCTGGGTTTTTAACCAATTATCAACAATCTGATCCTTGATTGCGTAAGATACAGCCTG
>JAZNLG010000273.1:0-6163 GCA_045578965.1 Lachnospiraceae bacterium
AGCGTGAGGTAAGGGTATTGGTCCAGATTGTTTGGTAATTTGTTTACTGTAAATTTTCTTTCGATTTCCATAGAGGCTCCTTATTATGTTAAATAAATGTCCCGTAAAACATATATATGCATTTCGGTACACTCTATTTTATAATAATTATAGCAGAAAAGCGTGTACATATACAAGAAAGGAAAGGGTTTTATTCAAAATCAGGATATGGTATAATGTATGAAATAAAACGAGCCAGTTAGCTTCGAGAGGAGGTATCCTATGACTTGGTTGGAGACTTTAAGTGATTTTAATGCAATTTCGGTTGTAGTACGCGTGTTTCTGGCAATGTTTCTCGGCGGATGTATTGGATTGGAACGCGAGAAGAGTAAACGTCCGGCGGGCTTCCGTACACATATTTTAGTATGTGTCGGCTCTTGTATGACTGCCTTAATTGGTTTGTATGTAGTGTATGTTATGGGGGCGACGTCGGATCCCTTACGTATTGCGGCGCAGGTTATTTCCGGCATTGGTTTTCTTGGCGTAGGTACTATTCTCGTAAAAGAGCACGACCATATTACGGGACTCACCACCGCGGCGGGGCTTTGGACTACGGCGGCAATCGGTATTGCCTGCGGCTACGGCTTTTATATTGGTGCATTGCTTGGAACCTTGGTTGTGGCGATTACCTCTGCAATTTTATATAAATTGGAAGGAAGAGGGCGTAAGAAAAATCGCAAGATGACTTTGTACATAGAAATCAAAGGCTTGGATTGCCTGAATGAATATATTGATTGGATCAATGAGGCATATAAGGCAAGAAGTGTTACTGTGGTGGCGCCGAGAAGTGCAACTGCAGGAAATGTAGGACTGGAAGCAGTGTTGCCGGTAGTTGGTAATGAGGATATGAAGATTGTACTTGAAACCGTGAGAGCGAAGGAAAATGTGATATTTGCCATGGAGAGCGTGAAGCGGGAGAAGTAGAGGCTGCAGATGTGAATCCGGGACGGAATCGGAACATATTATGTGAGGCCGAGAGGCTGATGAAGCGTTAAAGTGAATAAATAATAATAAAAAATGCATCCTGTTAAAAGGATGCATTTTTTATAAAAGATTTTAAACAATCAAATTAAGAAGATAAATTAAATCAACGCAGTGCTGAAATATCTTTCAACTCTGTCGGGAAGAATCGTAGCAATTACTTTATCCTTACCATATTTCTCGGCCATCTTCTTAGCTGCCCATACATTGGCACCTGCTGAGGTTCCGCAAAGCAAACCTTGAACCCGAGCTAATTCTCTTGCGGTTTCGATGGCGTCTTCATCGGTTACTTCCACAATGTCGTTGATAATGGACACATCTAAAATATCGGGGATAAAACCGTCACCGATACCCTGAATCTGGTGAAGACCGGGTTCGTCACCGAGAAGTGCAGATACGTTCTTAGGTTCTACCGCAACAATCTTGGTGTTGGGGTTCTTTTCCAATAAATATTTGGATACACCCTGTAAAGTTCCGCCGCTACCGATGCCGGAAACGTAGATATCAATTTGTTGACCGAGTTGGTCACAAAGTTCAACGGCAGTGGTTTTATAATGGATATCAGGGTTGGCGGGATTCTGGAACTGCTGTGGTACAAAATACTTATCGGAAGAAGCAGCAATACGTTCCGCTTCTTCTACAGAACCGCCGATGCTTAATTCGGGAGGTGTTAAAATAAGTTCTGCACCTAAAGCGCGAATGATTTTTTTACGTTCTTCACTCATATTTTCAGGCATAACGATAATTACCTTATAGCCCTTGCGGATACCGCAGAGTGCAAGACCGATACCGGTATTACCTGAAGTGGGTTCGATAATGGTCATTCCCGGTTTTAATTTGCCGGATTTCTCGGCTTCGTCCAACATATTCTTGGCAATACGGTCTTTGATGCTTCCGCCCGGGTTTAAAAACTCGGCTTTGGCAAAAATATTCAACCCTGTTGTTTCTTTTAAAGAAATCAAGGGAGTGTTTCCAATTAAATCTAAAACGTTTGTGTAATACATAGTGGCTCCATTTCTCTTTTATGTATATAATATGCATGCATTCGCATACTTTCTATATTATAGTACATTTCTTTCAGAAAAACCATTGTTTTTGTAGGATTTTCTTAAGGATTCCTTTTAAAGTGGTATGAGACCAGTTTGAGCATACCTCGAATACGGATGAGTATATCAAGCATTTTTTTTGCATAGTGCATTTCGCTATGCAGGGAACTGTCATAACTGTATATCCTCAGCAAAGATATGTTATTTTCCCTGAAGAACCGTGTGAAAACGTCGGCACTTAACGAGTGCGAATGAAATGTGGCACGAGTTTAGTGTCCGTTACGATTTCGCTCGAGCGAGAGCGTGTTCTGAAGGGAATATAACAATATCGTGCTGAGGTTCGTTATAAATCGCTGAAAAGCGGTGCACAACCTAAAAAACCTCCCTCACGAATCCGTGAGAGAGGTCTTTTTTATAAAAGTATAATGTTTGGATTAGCCAAGTGTTACAACTACGTTGTAAACTTCTTTGCCATTTTCGTAAGGGATGATGCATCCGTCTACTTCCTGTCCGTCAACTACCAATGATTTAACGCCCTTGCATACATGAGAAGGGTTCTTAATGGTGATGTTGTAAACAGCGCCTCTAAACTGACGAGTAGCGGTAAGTCCGTCCCAAGCTGCAGGGATAGAAGGATCAATCTTCAAACCATCAAAGTCAGGAGCGATACCGAGGATGTACTGTGAAATAGCTACCATGTTCCAAGCAGCAGTACCGGTCAACCATGAGTTCTTACCCTGACCAAAGTTCTTGCCGGGTCTGCCGATATCGGAACCTGCGTCTTTACCACCGATCATCTGACCGTATACATAAGGCTCAGTCTTGTGGATATCAGAAGTTTCCTCTGTGAAAGCAGGAGCAATCTTTGAGTAGTACTCAAATGCCTTGTCACCACGACCAGCGTATGCTTCTGCACAGATAATCCATGCATTGTTGTGAGTGAAGATACCTGCGTTCTCTTTGTAACCGCCGGGATAAGTAGAAATTTCCCCGTACTGGATATAGTATTTGGTGAATGCAGGGTTATTAAGTACAAGACCGAAATCTGTATTCAGGTATTTATCAATAGAGTTCAAAGTCTTGATGTCAGCGCCTTCTTCTTTACCGATATCAGACATAACTGCGAATCCCTGAGGCTCGATGAAGATCTTACCTTCTTCACATTCCTTAGAACCCATCTTAGCGCCTGTTGCATCGTATGCTCTTAAGAACCAGTCGCCATCGAATGCATGATCCATAACAGCTTTCTTCATCTTATCGATTTCAGCCTGAGCAGCAGCCGCTTCTTCGTCCTTGCCTAAGTGCTTCAAAATAGAAACATAGTTAGGACCTGCATAAGTAAAGAGTGTAGCAACGAATACGGACTCAGCTACCTTAGAGTAACCACCTTCTGCTGCAAACTTAGGATTGGTGTAAGTCTGGAAGGACTCACCGGGTGTATCTGAGTAGCAAGAAAGGTTGATACAGTCGTTCCAGTCTGCTCTCATTGCAAGAGGTAAACCATGAGGTCCTAAGTTGTTAACAATATGATAGAAGGAAACCTTCAAGTGATCCAACATAGGCTGTGCGATAGACATATCGTTGTCGTAAGGAACCATCTCATCAAGGATGCCCCAGTCGCCTGTTTCCTTAATATATGCAGAAACAGAAAGGATTAACCATAAAGGATCATCGGAGAAGTCACCACCGATATCGAAGTTACCCTTCTTAGTAAGAGGCTGATACTGATGGTAGCAACCACCGTCAGGGAACTGAGTAGAAGCAATATCAATGATACGTTCTTTTGCTCTGTCAGGAATCTGATGTACAAATCCGAGAACGTCCTGGTTGGAATCGCGGAAGCCCATACCACGGCCGATACCGGATTCGAAGTAAGAAGCAGAACGTGAAAGGTTGAAAGTAACCATACACTGATACTGGTTCCAGATGTTAACCATTCTGTTAACCTTGTCATCAGGAGTATCTACGGTCAGGATACCAAGGAGCTTATCCCAGTAAGCCTTCAAATCAGCCATACCCTGAGCAAATTTCTCGGGGCTGTTGAACTGTTCGATCATCTTGAGTGCTTTTACTTTATTAATAGTCTTGCCATCTGCCTCGAACTTTTCTTCAACAGGCATTTCTACGTAACCAAGTACGAATACGAGAGTCTTGGTTTCGCCGGGAGCAAGGGTAATCTTCTTATAATGAGAAGCGATTGGAGCCCAGCCGTCTGCAAAGGAGTCGGTTGCTTTGTTAGCAATAACTGCCTCAGGATTGTTAAATCCATTGTATAAACCGATGAAAGAATCTCTGTCGGTATCATAACCATCAATCGTATCGTTTACAGAGTAGAACGCGTAATGATTACGACGATCTCTGTACTCGGTTTTGTGGTAAATTACGGAATCCTTAACTTCTACACGACCTGTAGAGAAGTTACGCTGGAAGTTGTTGCTGTCATCCTGTGCATCCCACAGACACCATTCTGCGAAAGAGAACAGGGAGAATGACTTCTCTGCGCTACCTTCGTTGGTCAAAACTACCTGCTGAACTTCGCCATCATAATCCTGAGGAACGAAGAAAGTAACTTCTGCCTTTAAATCATTTTTCTTACCGGTAATAACGGTGTAACCCATACCATGACGGCATTCGTAAGAGTCTAATTCTGTTTTGACAGGTGACCAACCGGGATTCCAGATGGTACCATTATCATTGATATAGAAATAACGGCCGCCCATATCAATAGGAACGTTGTTATAACGATATCTGGTAATTCTGCGGAGACGAGCATCTTTATAGAAAGAATATCCTCCGGCAGTGTTGGAAATCAACGAGAAGAAACCTTGTGTGCCCAAGTAGTTAATCCAGGGATAAGGTGTTCTCGGGGTTGTAATGACATACTCTCTGCGAGCGTCATCGAAATAACCAAATTTCATACTACTTTCTCCTTATTCTGTTTGTATTCTTTTAATAAGTAGGAACAGTCAGGTTCAGACTGCGCCTTATGTCCTAAATTATACAATAACTGCATATAGAAAAGCAAGCAGAATTAGGCGAAAACGGCAAGGATTTCTTCAATATAAATAATTATATATTTTATAAAATAATAGTTTTAATATATGAAAAGCATAAAACAGAAGATGGCCTGATAAAAATGTTTAAGGGTGAAAAACAAACTTATGAAGAAAGACTTCTATATATATGTAAAGAAAACGGCGGGACGATTTTTAAATATAAAATTATAAATTCTGAGATGTTTTGTCATAAAAACAGCAAATACAAGATGAATTTTTGATGAAAAAGGATAAAATACCGGATGCCTTCTTTATAAAAACGAATATAAAATACTTTTATAAAAATAGAAAAAAGACAACCAATGACGCAAAAATGAACAAAAAACCAATAAATTATGAACAAAAAATGAACAAAAAACTATTAATATTCCACAAAAGTATGAATTTTATACAAAAATAACATAAAAATGCTTGCTTTAATGGATAATCTGTTATATACTAACCTTGCCAGCAAAAAACAGAGAAATCTGTTATTGCCGGTTGTTACTATTAACAACACTATAATAATTAAGAGGAGGAAAACAAAAAGTGAAAAAGAAATTATTGAGTGTATTGTTATCTACAGCAATGGTTGCAGCTCTTTTAGTTGGCTGTGGCGAAAAAGAAGTAACTGAGACTCCTGCAGATCCCGCAGATCCCGCAGAACCCGTAGCAAGTGAAGAAGTTGCCGAAGAAGGTAAAGTTCTTAACATTTACTGCTGGAACGAAGAATTCAAGTCTCGTGTAACAGATCATTATCCTGGATACGTAGAAGTTGATGGTACTACAGGTACAATCGGTGATGTAACAGTTATGTGGAACATCACACCTTCAGCTGACAACGCTTACCAGAACAACCTTGATGAAACATTATTAGGCCAGGCTGATGCAGCTGCTGATGACAAGATTGATATCTTCTTAGTAGAAGCTGACTACGCTGGAAAGTATGTTAACACAGACTACTCTTTAGCTCTTTCTGAATTAGGTATTACTGATGCAGACTTAGCTAACCAGTACAAGTATACTCAGGACGTTGTAACTGATACAAACGGAAACCTTAAA
>JAZNLG010000274.1:0-28570 GCA_045578965.1 Lachnospiraceae bacterium
ATTGCTTTGGGTACAAAGAATCCATGGCTTAATTTATCGCGGATTACCGCCACAGCCTGCTCCTTCTGGATACTGAACGGAATGATACGCTCCGGTCTTAATTCTTCGGATACACGGCTGAACACAACCGTAGGTTGGCCGCAATATGCGCAGTATGTGGCCGTTTCCACGCCATTGATAAAAAGCTCCGCACCGCAGGAAGTACAGGTATAAATATTACCTTCCATCGTTTCCGGTGTATCTACGGCCACATCATGAATTTTATTTTCAACTTCTTTGGCAATTTCTCTCGGCTGATCCAAAGTATGCAAGCCTTCATTCGGATCTTCCATTCTGTTTGCATACGGATTCGACTCCCAACCACCACCGTATGTATTATTATAATTAATATTTTGAGTATTATTTTCATCGGAAGGCTTATGCACGTTCCCATTAATATGGTCTATCTGCTTTTGATATTCCATAATTGTTACCATATCATAACCACTACCGCAAAACGGACACTCCATCAAATCCGTGACCGGGCTATATTCCAATGCACCGTCACACTGTGGACATTTACAAATCATTTTTTATTCCCCTTTTATCCATATCCATGTATTAATCAAACAGGCAAAAAACTTACCATCTGACATTTTCTTTTATCGATTCGCATAAAAAGCAATTCAATTATACTTAAAACCAGCCATTACCATCATGCTTCGAAATCATTCGAAGCGGAAACTTCGAAAAAGTCTTAAAATCACCCTTATTATCACCATAACTGATAAATTTTTCTAAAATAAACGTCATAATCAACGCTGAAAAACTTATTCCTGTCACAATTCCGACTACAATTGATATAATTACATTCATCAGACTCTATCCTGCCTTTCACTAACATATTCTGTCGTTTCATAAGCCCTGGTTCGCGATATTGCCTCTTTTATTTTATTCATTCTCCTATATGCCAAACCCAAGAAAAATAAAGAAACAAATATAATAACACTGCTACCTATCCAGTCTAGGGGTTCCACAAGAAGACATAGCATAAATGCAGTGGTAAACAACGCAATGATAACTGACAGACCAATAAATAACATCCATACCTTCTTTTTCTCATATGGTACCGTTCCCACCACTTTACCGGTCTGCCCATTTACCGCAATGGTATAATTTTCATAATTGTATCGGAATGTAACAAACCACACCGGCAATAATGTATACTCTACGTTTTTAATTACTCGCTTCGGGAAAGTCAATTTTAATTGTGCACTTTGATCCGAAATAGTTTCTTTTATTTGTGCATCAAAAAACTGTTTTGCACGATAATACGCGTAATTTCGCATTCTGTCTTCATCAAAATCATATTTATCCGCATAAAAACCTGACAAATATCCTGACTCAAAAGGTCTTCTGGTACGTACATCAAAAGGCTCCAATCGCTGTGACAATTCATCATCCAGATTCTTGGATGCATCCAGGGTTAAGCCTTTAAACATACATTCCGCCTCGCGGTCATAAGTTTTGGTTACTTTATTATCAGCGTTTCTCACTTCCCAATGTTGCATATCGTAATAATGAATATCATAAATCCAATGCGGAACATAAATTCCTCGCACTTTATCTACCGAAAAATTTTTAATTTCATTCGGAACAAGAAAACTTTTATTAAGTTTCTCTCGAATTCCGTTTACTGCCTGTTCTTTGTCGATACGGAATAAAACAATTGACTGAGGTTTTAACTCCTTGGAAACACGGCTAAACACAACAGTAGGCTGACCACAATACGCACAGAAAGTTGCTACTTCTGTTTTGCTAATGGCAAGTTCTGCACCACAAGAGGTACAAGTATAAATATTACATTCCATGGTTTCTACATCAGCAAGAAAATCAACTTCCTGCTCTTCGTTCTGTGCGACAGCCTCCGGAAGCACCGCATCAGCACTTGAATGAAACTCATGAGAACCTTCTCCTTCAATAATCACTTTCTGTGAACCGGTCTGCTGATTATATGTATGCTCTTTTCGCTCCTGCCCAACCTCAATTTCCGCCAAAATAAACCCTTCACCGCAGAACTCACATTCCATTCTGTCAGTGATTGGATTATACTCTAATGCACCGTTACAATTTGGGCATTTATAAATCATTTTTACTCCCCCTTCACAATCCCTGCATATTCGACAATATTTATACAATTTTATCATACTAAAGTAAAAAAGTATATAAATATAAAAGCATAATAAGACACATTATTTTCACATTTTTAGCAAAATAAAAATATATGTTTATAATTTTTCTTATATGGCAATATATTCAAATAAAAAAAGGACGTATGCACAAAAGCATACGCCCTTATAAACTAAAAGGAATTATAATTTTAGATTATATAAAATATTAAATATAATCGTTGTAAATTAATGCTAATTAGTAATTAACAATCTTACCGAAGTCAGCCTTAAGTGAAGCGCCGCCAACAAGACCGCCATCGATGTCTGCCTGGCCGAATAATTCAGCTGCATTGCCTGCATTTACAGATCCGCCGTACTGGATACGAACTGCTTCTGCTGTAGCTTCGTCATACATTTCTTTGATGCATTCACGAATACCCTTGCAAACTTCTTCCGCCTGTTCTGTAGTAGCAGTCTTACCTGTACCGATAGCCCAGATAGGTTCGTAAGCGATAACCATATCTTTTACCTGATCTGCAGTTACATCAACTAAGTCAGACTTGATCTGTAATCTGATCCAGTCCATGGTAACGCCCATTTCTCTCTGCTCTAAAGATTCACCACAGCAAAGGATAGGTGTAAGACCTGCTTCGATAGCCTTCTTAACCTTCTTGTTTAATAAAGCGTCATCCTCTTTGAAATAGTCACGTCTTTCAGAGTGTCCGATGATAACATACTTAACACCTGCATCTACGAGCATTTCTGCTGAGATTTCGCCTGTGTAAGCACCTTTTTCTTCAAAGTACATATTTTCTGCACCTACTGCAACGTTTGTACCCTTGCATGCTTCTACTACAGGTACGATATCGATAGCAGGAACACAGTAAACAACATCTACTGAATCACTTGCTACGAGGGGTTTTAATTCTTCTACTAACTTTACAGCCTGGCTGGGAGTCATATTCATTTTCCAGTTTCCGGCTACGATTTTTCTTCTTGCCATTTTTTTATCTCCTTAAAATGTTTTTACTTATCGTTTGCTGCTGCAACACCGGGAAGTTCCTTACCCTCTAAGAATTCAAGGGAAGCACCGCCACCTGTAGAGATGTGAGACATCTTGTCACCGAAACCTAACTGGTTAACAGCTGCTGCAGAGTCACCACCACCGATAATGGTTGTAGCTTCTGTTTCAGCAAGAGCCTTAGCTACTGCAATTGTACCTGCAGCAAGTGTAGGGTTCTCGAATACACCCATAGGTCCGTTCCAAACAACAGTCTTAGCAGACTTAACAGCATTTGCATATAATTCTGCAGTCTTAGGTCCGATATCAAGGCCTTCCATATCAGCAGGAATTGCATCTGCATCTACATAAGATACTTCGATTTCTGCATCAATAGGGCTGGGGAAACCGGCTGCTACTGTAGTATCAATGGGAAGTAATAATGTCTTACCAAGTTTTTCAGCCTTAGCCATCATTTCGTTACAGTAATCGATCTTTTCATCATCAACAAGTGAGTTACCGATTTCTTTACCCTGAGCCTTTAAGAATGTGTAAGCCATACCACCACCGATGATAAGGGTATCACACTTTTCAAGAAGGTTAGAGATAACGTTTAACTTATCAGCAACCTTAGCACCACCAAGGATAGCTACGAAAGGTCTAACGGGATTTTCTACAGCGTTTCCAAGGAAGTCGATTTCCTTCTGCATTAAGTAACCAACTGCAGCTGTATCAACTAATTCAGCAACACCAACGTTTGAGCAGTGTGCTCTGTGTGCGGTACCGAAAGCGTCGTTTACGAATACATCGCAAAGAGAAGCAAGTTCCTTAGAGAATGCTTCGCCGTTCTTTGTTTCTTCTGCACGGTAACGTGTATTTTCAAGGAGAATAACTTCTCCGTCCTTCATTGCTTCTACAGCAGCCTTTGCGTTAGGGCCAACAACTTCGGGATCTGCAGCAAACTTTACTTCCTGTCCGAGAAGTTCAGATAACTTCACAGCTACGGGAGCTAAAGATAATTCAGGCTTAGGCTCTCCCTTGGGCTTACCAAGATGTGAGCAAAGAATAACCTTACCGCCATCAGCGATTAACTTCTTGATTGTAGGTAAAGCAGCTGTCAATCTGTTTGTGTCTGTGATCACGCCTTCTTTTAAAGGAACGTTGAAGTCACATCTGCAAAGAACTCTTAATCCTTTTACATTAATATCATCTACTGATTTCTTGTTTAATGACATGATAAAATGCCTCCTTTTAAAATAATTAACTATCAATAAAGGCCCGGCCCAATAGGCCGGACCTCTTTTACATTAAGGTTTCGATAATTCAATTAAATTATGCTAATTCAGCAAAGTACTTAATTGTTCTAACCATCTGGCTTACGTATGAGTTTTCGTTGTCATACCAAGAAACAACCTGTACTAAGTTGTCTTCGCCAACCATAGTCTGAGTTGCATCGAATAATGAACCGTATGTCATACCGATAACGTCGCTTGATACGATTTCATCTTCGTTGTAACCATAAGACTCTGTAGCAGCAGCCTTCATAGCAGCGTTGATTTCTTCTTTAGTTACAGACTTTTCTACAGTTGCAACAAGGATTGTTGTAGAACCTGTAGGGGTAGGTACACGCTGTGCAGAACCGATTAACTTACCGTTCAATTCAGGGATAACAAGGCCGATAGCCTTAGCAGCACCTGTAGAGTTGGGAACGATGTTGATAGCACCTGCACGAGATCTTCTTAAGTCACCCTTTCTCTGAGGACCGTCAAGGATCATCTGATCGCCTGTGTAAGCGTGAATTGTGCTCATGATACCAGACTTAATGCCTGCTAAATCGTTAAGAGCCTTAGCCATAGGAGCTAAGCAGTTTGTTGTACAAGAAGCTGCAGAGATAACTGTATCTTCTTTTGTTAATGTTTCATGGTTTACATTGTAAACGATTGTAGGAAGGTCGTTTCCTGCAGGAGCAGAGATAACAACTTTCTTAGCACCAGCTGTAATATGTGCAGAAGCTTTTTGCTTAGATGTGTAGAAACCTGTACATTCAAGAACTACGTCTACGTCTAATTCTCCCCAAGGAAGTTCAGCTGCGTTAGCCTTTGCATAAATCTTAATTTCTTTTCCATCAACGATGATAGAATCTTCTGTAGCAGAAACCTTATCAGCGAGAGCATACTTACCCTGAGCTGAATCATACTTTAACAAGTGTGCAAGCATCTTAGGGCTTGTTAAATCGTTGATTGCTACTACTTCGTATCCTTCTGCATTGAACATCTGTCTGAATGCAAGACGACCGATACGACCAAAACCGTTAATTGCTACTTTTACTGCCATTTTTCTAATTCCTCCTAGAAATAAATTTAGCTTTTTATGAAAATCATTTTTAAATTAAATGATTGTCAAACTTTTGTCAGCACTCTTATTTTACCCAAACGGCAACAAAAATTCAAGATACTTTTTGCATTTTTAGGACAAATATGGCATTTTTTTCTTTATTTTATTAATTTCGACACAAAAAGACATAAATAACTTATTTTTATCGTGCAAAATTACCCTGCTTGCCATTCTTTGATGCTTTCTATATAATGTCTAGAGAAGTATGATAGTTTATTGTAACTATACTCTTCTTACGCAATTTATTATTTTTACAAAAGATACCTTTTATATGGTTTGATATTTAAAAAATCAAAGGAGCATTCATATGTTACAAAGTGATTTTCATATGCACAGTAATTTTTCGGGAGATTCCAAAGCATCTCTAGGCCATATGGTTCACGGTGCTGTTGCCAAAGGATTAAATAAAATTTGTTTTACAGATCACAATGATCCTTTCTTTCCATATCGCGCTGGTGAAGAAGGCATGTTTGACCTTGATACGGACCGTTATATAGAGTCATTGCGACAAACAACCGAATTATATAAGGATAAAATCGACATCCGTCACGGCGTGGAAATCGGTATCCAGACACACATATATAAAGAATTATCCGAATATATCCGCAAATACCCCTTCGACTTCGTCATTGGTTCTTCCCATCTGTGTCTTGGTACAGATCCTTACTATCCGACATTCTGGGAAGGTCGCAGTTTAAAAGACGGATTAAACGTATATTTTGAAGACATCCGTCAAAATGTCTATCACTTCACAGACTATGATGTTTACGGACACTTGGATTATATCGTAAGATATGCCCCCGGCAAGAATAAGGACTTTAAGTTCACTGATTATGCTGACATCCTTGAAGACATTTTAAAAACGATTATCGACAACGGCAAAGGAATCGAAGTAAACTCTGCCGGTTTCCGCCAGGGCCTTGGTTCTCCCAATCCCTGCACCGACATTTTAAAACTGTATCATTCTTTGGGCGGTGAAATTATCACCACAGGCAGCGATGCCCATAAACCGGAAGATATTGCCGCAGACTTTATACAAGTAGAGGCACTTCTTTTAGATTGTGGTTTTAAATATTATACTGTATTCAAAAACCGCAAACCGGAGTTTATTAAAATAGATTAATTTTCTTATGCAACCCTATCCCGGATTTATAATCAAGATAGGGTTTCTTTATCTCTATGATTCTTTGTCTCTATGGTTCTTTGTCCTTTTTATATCGATTCTGTTTTATTTTTCATACCTGCGTTTTTTTATCATAAAAATAATAATAAGAACCTTACGAGGTCTTTTTATGATTTATTCTAAACTCTCTCAAAAATTTGGTCCGATTATAACAGGCACTGTTATTTTGACTTTTGCTTCCCTGATTACCCGTCTTATTGGTTTTTTTTACAGAATGTTTCTGTCTGCCAACTTTGGTGAAGAAGGTATGGGTATTTATCAGTTAACCTCACCTGTACTTGCACTTTCTTATGCCTTATGCATTTCCGGTTTCCAAACTGCCATCTCCAAATATGTTGCCTCCAAAGAAGTTCTCGGACAACGTCGTTCTGCGGCTTATACTTTATTGCTTGGACTATTCTTCTCTCTGCTTTTAAGCGTTCCCTGTACGATTTTAGTCTACATTAATGCAGATTTTATCGGTGATATTATATTATCCGAAATCAGAACCGCTCCTTTGATTCGTATTATTGCATTATCCATTCCGTTAAGTTGTGTCCACTCATGCCTAAACGGTTACTTTCTTGGCCGCAAACAGGCCTCTGTCTCTGCTTCTACTCAATTATTGGAACAAATCGCCCGTGTATTAAGTGTTTTTATGATCTGTAATATACTTACCCAAAGCGGAAAAACTCCACACTTAAGTATTGCCGCTACCGGACTACTCATCGGAGAAGGCGTATCTACACTTATGTCGGTCATTCTGTTTACATTTTCTGTCCGTAATATCAGCGCCAACTCACGAATTCCTTTCCGGAAGGAAATGCCTCAACTTACCGTTAGTATTTTAAAAATGGCAACAATCATAAATTTCAACCGTATTATTGTCAATCTCTTTGCAAGTGCAGAAACCATAATGCTCCCGCAAAGCCTTGAAAAATACGGACTTTCAGCCTCTGATTCGCTGTCATTATATGGTGTATTATGTGGGATGGTTCTTCCTTTATTGCTGTTTCCCAATGCCCTGACAGGTTCCATTTCCGTTATGTTACTTCCTACTATTTCCGAGGCAGATGAAAAGAATCAGTCCGCAAGAATACGAAGTATAGCAAATAAAACTTTTTTCTTCTGCTTCGGCCTTGGTGTAATATGTATGTTTTTCTTTTTATGTACCGGTAATTTTCTCGGGCAAATAATGTTTCACAGCGAAATTGCCGGAGAATATATTGTAAAATTAAGTTTTATCTGTCCTTTACTATATTTATCATCCGCTCTAAACAGCATATTGAACGGAAAAGGAAAAACCTTACAATGTCTGATTACTCAGGTACTCGGATTAACAATCCGTATTGTGTTTCTGCTGTTCTTCATTCCTCTTTACGGAATCAACGCCTATATTGCGGGACTGATTGCAAGTCAGTTTATAAGCACTGTAGTAAGTTTATTCTTTTTAAAAAAATACATATAAATAAAAAACCGTACCACCCTAAAGTGATACGGTTCTTTATTATATGTAGTTATTATGTGAAAGGAATTTACTTTCTCGGATGCGCATTGTCATACACTTCACGCAAGTGATTATGATTCAAATTCGCATAAATCTGTGTAGTGGAAATATCAGAATGTCCAAGCATTTCCTGTACACTCTTTAAATCCGCACCATTTTCTACCAAGTGCGCCGCAAAGGAATGTCTCAGGGTATGGGGTGTAATATCTGCTACAATACCTGCTTTCTTTGCATAATACTTGATAATTTTCCAAAATCCCTGACGGCTCATCTGTTCACCGGAACAATTTGCAAACAAAACGTCTGATTCTTTGTTCTCAACCATAGCATCCCTGGTTCCGTTAATATAATGAATCAACGCCTGTTTTGCTTTGGTTCCGAAAGGAATTACTCTTTCTTTATGTGCATCTCTGCATACGATAAATCCCATAGTAAGATTTACATCGGTTGTTTTTAACGAAATTAATTCGGTTACGCGAATACCGGTTGCATATAACAACTCAAGCATTGCTTTATCACGAATCTGCTTCGGATTGTCTCCGGAAGGCTGCTCCAGAAGTTTGGTAATATCTTTCTCTGAAAGAATTTCAGGAACTCTTTTCTCAATCTTCGGTGCCTTTAAGGCCACGGTTACATCTTCTTTAACAACATTCTCATTAACAAGATATTGCCAAAATGCTTTCATAGAGGCGATAGTTCGCGACACGGTAGCCGCCGCAAAATTCTCCTTCTCCATATATGTAACAAACCCCTGTACATCAGATGCCGATACCTTATTCACATCCAAAATACCTTTTCCGCGGAGATAATGATTCAACTTATTTAAATCTCTTTTATAGGATAATTCTGTATTAGTCGATGTCTTTTTCACATTATGCATATAAGCAATAAATGCATCTATTCGCTGTTCCATCAAACCAAATATCCTTCTCTCAATGTACTTATGTCAATCATTGACTACGCAAGTATCATTATATTAAAATTTCCACAGAAAAGCAATTAGAATTTTACACTTTTTTCACAAAATCCCCATAAAATAAGGCTTTTTCACAATATCTCGTCTTTTTTGACCAATTCAATCAATATCTTGTGATTATTTACATAAAAATTTTTAAAAATAATTTCAGAAAAAATGGATTTACATAACACTCTAAAAGAATTCCTATTATGACAACTACAAAAGGAGCCGCATTTTTAATCAAAAAATGCTCTTTATTATAATATAAACCGCTATATTTTTGACTCTTTGGGTTAATGTCTGTCTTTTTCTCTCTGTTTCCAAACAAAAAAATAAGCAAGCAATAATAACCATATCCATAAAAGAAATAGTGCGGAAAAATACTAACTACAAAAAGAACACTTCCCAAAATTCCTTTTACCATAATGAATTGCGAAATATAGTACCCAACAAATCCGCCCGCTACAGCCATACCACTTAACAAAAGATATTTTCCTTTGTCTGAAAAACATAATATCATCGTTAAAAACAAAAGAACCATGCGACGTTTTAGTACATAAAATAAAATATTACCGTAATGAAGTTCTCCATATTTTAAATACAGAAATGTATGATCTAACCAAAGCCCGAAACTGCTCTCTTCCTCATTACATAGAATAAACGACAGAGCCATCCCTCCAAGAAAGCCTAGAAACATCAATCCAATCATAATATTTTTCGGTTGAAGATATCGTTCAAAATGTCTTATTTTCAAAAAACATACCTCTTAATGACTTTATAAAAAGTATGCTTGTTTTACTATTTTTATCACTTTACAATATAAAAATCCCGATTCAATATCAGAATCGGGATCAATACCTTTTTATGCCGTTTATTAGTCAGTCATATATAAAGTATTTGTTTTGAAAACATCATTAACTTACACCTTACAAGAATTATTTATTCACATACTTATTCTTATATGCCATAATTGCTGCAACTGTTTTAGAATCCGTGATTTCTCCGGCATAAATCATACGCTCCAATTCAGATACCTCATAAGGAATCACATTGATGAATTCATCTTCATCCAAATCCTGCTCTCCGCCGTTTCCGGAAACATGCGCAACATAAATGGTTATTTTTTCATTACAGAATGCAACCGTGGTATTTACCACAATCAAAAACTCAAGTTTATCCGTAGTATAGCCGGTTTCTTCCCTTAATTCACGCATTGCTGCATCATAATGTGGCTCCTCAATATGGTCTACACCTCCGGCAGGTATTTCAATAGTATATCGGTCCAATGCATTACGATACTGTTTTACCATAAGTATTCTACCGTCATCCAGCACCGGAACAACCGCAGCTGCGCCTTTATGTCCGATAAAATCCCAAACAACAACGTTACCATTCGAAATCTGTACCGTATCATGATAATAGTCTAAAATATGTCCTTTTGCTACTAATTCTCTTTTAATTCTCTTAATATCGTCCACTTTTTTGCTCCTATACATCATTGCTATACTTTTTATATCACAAACGAGCAGGTCTCCCCGCTCGTTTATATTACTTATGCATTTAATAACTTCTCAACACTTACTAATTTGACACAAAGCACAAACAAATTAGTTGCCATAGCCATTTCCTCCGGAGTAGGGAAAGAAGGCGCAATACGAATATTACAATCTCTCGGATCCTTTCCGTACGGATAAGTAGCACCTGCTCCTGTTAATACAACTCCGGCTTCTTTACATTTTGCCACAATTGCCTTTGCACAACCATCCATTGAATCAAACGAAATAAAATATCCTCCATAAGGTTTGGTCCATGTTCCGATACCCAAACCGCCTAATTCCTTCTCCAATACGTCTAAAACAGCCTCAAACTTCGGTCTGATGATGTCAGCATGCTTTTTCATATGTTCTTCCAAGGTAGTTACACCATTGAAGAAACGAGCATGACGCAACTGGTTAATTTTATCATGACCAATGGTCTGGATTGTCATCTGGCTTTCGATAAAATCAATATTCTTCAAAGATGATGCCACTGCCGAAATACCGGAACCGGGGAAACTAATCTTTGATGTAGATGCAAAAATATATACCATATCCGGGTTTCCGGCCTTTTCACATTCTTCTAAAATATTAAGAATTTCATCCTTCTTATCTTCGTATAAATGATGAATACCATATGCATTATCCCAGTAGATTCTAAAATCATCTGCTGCAGGCTTTAAAGATGCAAAACGCTTAACCACTTCATCTGAATACGATATACCTGTAGGATTTGAATATTTAGGCACACACCAGATACCTTTTACTGTAGCATCGTTATTTACATATTCTTCTACCATATTCATATCAGGACCATCATCATAAAGAGGAATATTAATCATTTCAATGCCAAAATATTCAGTAATTTTAAAATGTCTGTCATATCCGGGAACCGGACATAAAAATTTAACCTTATCCAACTTCGCCCAAGGAGTAGATCCGTTTACGCCTTTGGTCATCGAACAGGATACTGTATCGTACATAATATTCAAACTGGAATTACCGCAAATAACAACATTATCCTTCTGTACGCCCATCATAGCAGCCATAAGACGTCTGCACTCGCCAATACCATCCAAATCACCATAGTTACGTGTATCATTTCCAAGCACAGTCTTCATATCAGAATTACTGTTAATCACATCTAACATAGGCATAGACAATTCAAGTTGTGAAACTCCAGGCTTACCTCTGGACATATCCAATTTTAATCCTTTTCCTTTAGCATCCTCATATTCTGCCAAAAGTTGCTCTCTTAATGCTATAAGTTCTTCCTTGCTTAATTCCTGATATTTCTTCATAAAATCTCCACCACATCAATATATATTTATATATTATTTTATTCCATAGTATAATACTACAAAAGCACGTGTTACACAAGAATAAAATGATATTTTTTTATCATTCTAAACATAATATAAAAATTATAGTTTTCCGTTATTCATAAGAATTTTATGATTTAAACAATTATAATATTGCTGTCTTAATATAATTTCATCTTTAAATAATATTTTTATTTGTAAAACCACCAAGCAGCACTTTCCTGTTATACTTTAGAGTTTCTTAAACAAAAAAACCCCTTACGGTTCTCACCGTAAGAGGCTTAATACTACTTTGCGTAATCAATTACACGTGATTCTCTGATAACATTAACTTTGATTTGTCCGGGATAAGCCAATTCAGCTTCAATCTGCTTGGAAATATCACGAGCTAATAATACCATGTCATCATCTGTAACCTGTTCAGGAACTACCATTACACGAACTTCTCTACCAGCCTGAATAGCAAATGACTTGTCTACGCCTTTAAAATTGTTGGTTATTTCTTCTAATTGTTTCAAACGTGATGTATATGTTTCAAGGGTTTCTCTTCTTGCACCGGGTCTTGCAGCAGAAATAGCATCTGCAGCCTGTACAATACAAGAAATTAATGATGTAGGCTCTACATCACCGTGATGTGACTCAACGGCATTAATAACAGTAGCAGATTCTTTGTATTTCTTACACAAATCTGCACCCAACTGGATATGGGAGCCTTCCATTTCCTGGTCAACGGATTTGCCGATATCATGTAACAAACCGGCTCTCTTAGCCATTCTTACATCCAATCCCATTTCAGCAGCCAAAAGCCCTGAAAGTTGTGCAACTTCAATGGAATGCTTCAATGCATTCTGACCATAACTGGTTCTAAAGCGCATCTTACCAAGAAGTCTGACAAGTTCAGGATGTACACCATGTACTCCTACGTCAAGACATGCTGATTCACCTTCTTCTTTAATAAGTGTTTCAACTTCTTTACGTGCCTTTTCAACTGTCTCTTCAATTCTTGCAGGATGGATACGACCATCTACAATTAATTTCTCAAGAGCAATTCTTGCCACTTCTCTACGGATAGGATCAAAACCTGAAAGAACAACTGCTTCCGGAGTATCATCAATAATCAATTCCACACCGGTCATCGTTTCTAACGTACGGATATTTCTACCCTCACGTCCAATAATTCTACCCTTCATTTCATCACTGGGAAGCTGAACAACCGAAATAGCAACCTCGGAAACATGATCTGCCGCACATTTCTGAATGGCATTCACAACATATTCCTTAGCCTTCTTATCTGCTTCCTCTTTCGCTCTGCTTTCCATTTCCTTAATCAGCACAGCGGTTTCATGTTTTACATCTTCTTCAACAATTTTCAACAAGTATTCTTTTGCTTGTTCAGAGGTTAAACCTGAAATTCGTTCCAGTTCCTGTACTCTTTGCTCGTTTAACTTTGAAATGATTTCTTTCTGCTTCGCTAATTCTTCTTCCTTTGCAGCAAGTGCATTTTCCTTCTTCTCGATAGACTCTAACTTTTTATCAACGCTCTCTTCTTTCTGCTGAACTCTACGTTCAGAGCGCTGCACCTCAGCACGACGTTCTTTTACTTCCTTATCAAGTTCATTTTTAGCCTTAATTGACTCTTCCTTGATTTCAAGTAAACCTTCACGTTTCTTTGCTTCAGCGGTTTTTAAAGCTTCATCGATAATTTCTCTGGCCTTATCTTCTGCATTACCAATCTGTTTTGCTACTTTCTTCTTATGAACGGAAAGTGCAATTAACGCAGAGACCACAGCGGAAACAATGACTGCAATAAGAACAGCGATCAACATAACCATCAAACTAACTTCGGGCATGTACAGGATCACCTCCTTATTAAATTTTCATTGTACAATTATCTAATAGGGCAACAAGCCCTAATATGCGATATTACAACATATCTAGTTTAATCTTTTTCCGATATTATGTCAAGTAATAATTGCCCTTTTCCACTATTCTCTTACATATTTTTCCAGTCAAAATTTTTCATACAAAAAATAATATCATTTAGTTCAAAACCCTTACGAAATAAATATGCTTTTGTTCTTTCACGAACTTCCGTATTCGCCTCTTCATCGTTATATTTGCGTTTCATTAATAATCTATAAATACATTGTATTTCTTCCGCCTTTTCATTGTCAGAATCCTGCGCTTCCAACCATTCCAAAATACAATCCTTCGAAATACCTTTTTGTTGCAAATCCATTATAATTTGTTTACGGCTCTTTTTACTACATTTACTCCTGTAATACAATTCCACATATCTTATATCATCAAGATACCTAAAACCATACAAATATGCTATTGCTTTATCAATTACAGGTTCAGGATAGCCGTCGCCTTGAAGTTTTTTACGCATTTCTGTTTCTGTATAATCTTTGCTCTGTAATAACTTCATACAACGTGCCTTAGCCCTGTACGGCAACAATTCTTCCATAAAGATTTCCAACTGCTTATCCGATAGTTCAACACCATTCTCTATGCCGTAACGACGCAAATCTTTATTATATAATACAATAGATGATTCATCCTCCAAAACAACTCTACATTTTGTTTTAGAGAACGCTATTGTTTCCAGCACTTTCATAAGTCCTCCATGAAATGAATAGGGACACTCTAGCCTTAGCCGTGTCCCTATTGCATCGTTCCCCGTTATAGGTATCTTCTCTGAATAACTTGACTTCATTCTTTTATAACTTAAAAATTATATTACTCTTCTTTTGCAGATTTAGAAGTCTTTTTTTCTTTTTTGCCATCCATCTCAGATGCTGTTCCTTCCAAACCATAATGTGCTCTTACTTTCTGTTCAACTTCGGCACAAACATCAGGATTTTCCATAAGGAAGGTCTTTGCATTTTCTCTACCCTGACCGATTTTATTGCCTTCATAGGCATACCATGCACCACTTTTATTAATAATACCTACTTCTGCAGCGAGGTCTAAAACATCACCTTCAAATGAAATTCCTTCGCCGAACATAATATCAAATTCAGCCTCTTTAAACGGAGGTGCAACTTTATTCTTCACAATCTTGGCACGCGTACGGTTACCTGTAATATCTCCGCCCTGCTTTAACTGTTCCACACGTCTGATTTCCATTCTTACGGAAGAATAGAACTTTAATGCATTACCACCGGTTGTCACCTGCGGATTTCCATAAAATACACCTACTTTTTCACGTAACTGATTAATAAAAATAACCGTACAGTTAGAACGTCCGATTGCACCGGTAAGTTTTCTCAACGCCTGAGACATCAATCTTGCCTGTAAACCAACATGAGAATCACCCATTTCACCATCCAATTCGGCCTTTGGAACCAGTGCCGCAACAGAGTCTACAACAACTATATCAATCGCACCGGAACGAACCATAGTTTCTGTGATTTCCAAAGCCTGTTCACCATTATCCGGCTGTGAAATATACATATTATCCACATCAACACCGATTGCTTTTGCATAGGCAGGGTCTAACGCATGCTCTGCATCAATAAAGCCGGCAATACCGCCGCGTTTCTGCACTTCTGCAATCATATGTAAGGTTACCGTAGTTTTACCGCTGGATTCCGGTCCGTAAATCTCTACAATTCTTCCCTTCGGAATACCGCCTAATCCCAATGCAATGTCCAAACTCAAGGAACCGGTAGGAATGGTTTCCACATTCATCTGTGTTGCGGGATCTCCCAGTTTCATAACAGAGCCTTTACCAAACTGTCTTTCAATCTGCGATAACGCCGCATCCAATGCTTTCATTTTTTCTTCTCTATCCATTTTCGTCTCCTTTTCCTTGAACATTTGTTCTGTATATACAATAAAACAAATGTTCGATTTTGTCAATTCTTTTTTTTATTTTATTTATATTTAGGATAATAACACGTATAGTGTACAATAAACGACCCTCAATATGCATCACCGACCTTTTACAAATGATAAAAAAGTGGAATAAGTGGCAGAACCGCCGGAACTTTTCCGATAATATAAGACTGAATTCATATAGTCTTATATCTATATGAATTATATCAATAATCAGTTTAGCATCTGTCAATATACTTTTCAAGCACTATACGTCGACAAATCTCGACAAACAAATGTATTAAACGATTTGCATTGTCCAAACAACACACTTCTTTACTAAAACAAAAAGTAGGTAACAAAACTGATACCTACTCCTGTTTTATAATCACAAATCGCTTATTTATGGCCGCACTATTTTAAATAATCTTCATAATCGGATAATGTGATGCTTACCCATCCCCAAGTATAATTTACTGTTTGATAATTGTATCCGACTTCCATACCATAAGGACTGAAAAATACAATATTGGTTTCCGGTGAAGATAATAATTCGGCAATTTCAGCATCATCCGCGTTGATAACACCCATTACATCCTCGCCGTTTTGCGCATTATTTCTTTCACGAAACATAGCCGCAAATGTTTCATCGATTTCCAAAATACTACCATTATCCATAATTTCACCGTTTACAAGATCTATATTGATAGCATAAACATAGTGATCTTCACGATATCCGTCTTCATAAAGATTAACATCTAAAAGAATACTTATCTTTTCATCATCATTATAGGGAATAAAAGAATCCACCATATATGTGATTTCTGATGTAGATGAATACAACGATGTCTGACCATCCAAATGTCCCCAGAAATCGTTCATGGTCATCTCCATAATCCGTCGATTCAGTTCCGCTTCATTCGGAATGGTATCCCCGCTAAACTGAATATAGGCAATATTTGCATTAACAATCGTACTACCGTCTACATTACTGTAATTGACAAAATGCCGTTCCAAACCATATTCATAACTTGGATCAATGCAATCCACAAATGGTTCAAAATATTGTCCCGTAAAATCATTTATGGAATGATTATCGTGATTGGAACCGAATGTACTCTGATATTCTTTGTCCAAATAAATGTCCTTGCTTCCATCATCAGTATCAGAATATACCAATGCTGAATTTGCATACATATCCCAGTCAAAAGTGCTAAAATCCAAACGCTCCAGTTCTCTTCCGTATACGGTTGTCGCATACTCATCCGGAACCTCCGGTGTCTCAGGAACAGTCACTTGAACACCGGATGTATCAATTTCATATTGCACCTGGGGTAACGCACCGCCGCCGGCACTTGTCATAGTGCTTGATGTACTAAAAAATATCACTCCGACAACAGCAATTAAAACAAGTATAACTCCAAAAAACAGAACAAAGCCTATTATCAATAACCAAATCCACCAATGACTTTTCTTTTGAGGAGGATTAACAGTATAAGACATATCCGGCTGTTGTCGCGAAAATGCTGCTTGCTGCTGTCTGTTCATAGATTGTTGTTGCATATTCACAGGTTGCTGCATATTCGTCGCTGATTGCTGCTGCACATTCGACTGCGTTTGAAAATTCATCGCTTGTTTGCCTGTTGTTTCTGATTGCTCCTGTACTACAGGCTCCTGCTTATTTTTTACTTCAGTGGACATACCGCAATTCACACAAATCCCCGGAATCGTAATTCCTCCACAATGCGGACAAAAAACATATTCGTTATAACTTCCCATTTTTACACATATCCTCTTATAAAACTACTTCAAAAATGCAGTCTCGGTCATATACTTCAAAATACACTTACGCATCAAAATCAATGCTGCTGCAGTGGTATTTTCGCGTATCTTTTCACGATTTCCGTTAAAATGATATTCCTGTACGGTCACATTGCCTTTTACGCTGCATGCAATATATACCAGACCAACCGGTTTCTTTTCAGTTCCTCCATCAGGACCTGCAAGACCGGTAACCGATACACAAACGTCTGCTTTAGACACCATTTCCACGCCTTTTACCATCTCTTTTGCCACTTCTGCGCTGACTGCAGTATGCTTTTCGAGAGTTCTCTTTTTTACGCCTAAGATTTTTTTCTTTGCCTTATTGGAATAAGTAATATGTCCCATTTTAAAAACATCAGACACGCCAGGTACATTAATCAAACGGGCAGCAATCATTCCTCCTGTGCAGGATTCTACTGTAGAAACGGTCAATTTATTTGCTACAAGCAAATCAACTACCGCATTTTCCAAAGAAACATTCTCTTCTGTAGTATAAATATACTCTGCAAGTTTTGTTTTTAACTGTTTTACCACAGGTTTAATTAATTTATTGGCACTTTTTGCATCTGCAGCCTTTGCGGTAACACGCAAATGTACCTCTCCTGTTTTGGCGTAAGGTGCAATGGTAGGATTACTCTGATTATCAAGCATATCCTGAATCATATCGGCAACCTTACTCTCACCGATACCACAAAGTTTAACGGTAGTGGATACAATCACTTCCGGATTTTTCTTATTAAGATAATCCACCACATATTCTTCAAACATTGGTTTCATCTCTTTCGGCGGTCCGGGCAATAAAATTGCACACTTTTCACCGCTTTCCACAATCAAGCCGGGCGCAGTTCCGTTGTGATTGTACATCACAACAGCCCCTTCGGGAACCATTGCCTGCTTCCAGTTGTTCTCGGTAATTTCCATACCGCGATTGTCAAAATAAATCTGAATCATTTCACGAGCTTTGGTATCTTCCACAAGTTTCTTCTTCATGGCCTTAGCCACTACTTCTTTGGTCAAATCATCATCCGTAGGCCCAAGACCGCCCGTTAAAATCAAAATATCCGAACGCTTTAATCCGGCTTTTACGGTTTCCTGCAATCTTTCTTCATTGTCCCCCACAACGGTCTGATAAAAACATGACAAACCACATGCAGCACACTGCTCAGCAAGATATGCAGCATTGGTGTTTACAATATTTCCAAGTAAAAGTTCTGTTCCAACTGAAATTAACTCAACAACCATCTCTTTTTCGTCCTTTTTATCATATATACTTTATATTACATTCTTGTGTGCTCTATTCCTAATGTTATTTTTCATCTTTCAAAACATGACGGTTACGAATCAGATAATCCATCAGGGAATATACGGTTAAGAACAATACAACCCATGCTAAAATCACACAAATCCAATGAACCGCATCCCAATCAGGAATCATAAAACCAATCATTACCATCTGCATTGTGGTTTTTACCTTTCCCCACATATTGGCAGCAATCACCACACCTTTGTCCGCTGCCACCAGTCTGAATCCGCTGATAATAAAATCTCTTACAATAATAATCAATACAAGAAATACATTAATACGTCCCAATCCAAGCAAACAAATCAGGGCACTGCAGACAAGAAGTTTATCTGCCAAAGGGTCCATAAATTTGCCAAAATTAGAAATCATATTATATTTTCTTGCAATATAACCATCAAAAAAGTCAGTTACCGATGCAAGAATAAACACACCCAAGGCACACCAATTCAAAACCGCCTGGGATAAAGTACCGTTCTCTACCAGACCTGCCAAACCGGGAATCTGTGACGCCATAATTAAAACGATAAAAACCGGGACAAGAATCACTCGCATCAGAGTAATTTTATTCGCCAAATTCATCTTCCAATTCTCCAATCAAATCATATTCATTCGAACCTGTAATACGTACGTATGCAAAATCTCCGGACATCAGTTCTTTGGTCGTATTAATGAAAAGATATCCGTCCACACCGGGTGCATCCATATATGTACGGGCAATATAAGCATCTTCGCCCGCAATTCTGCCCTCTACCATGGCAAGTACGATTTTACCCAGCATAGCATCTGCTTTTTCAAATGCAATTGCCTGCTGAAGTTCCATAATTTCTCCGCGACGTTCTTCTTTTATCGACTCGTCAATCTGGTCCTCCATAAGTGCTGCCGGAGTATCTTCTTCCTTGGAATACGTAAACACACCAAGTCGGTCAAACTCCATTGTATCAACAAAATCCATTACTTCCTCGTGATCTTCCTCTGTTTCTCCCGGAAAACCGCTGATTAAAGTAGTGCGTAAACAAATATCCGGAATACGCAACCGTAATTTATTAATAGTATCTTCCAATTCCGCTCTTGTGGTACGGCGACCCATTCGCTTCAAAATGCGATCCGAGGCATGTTGTACCGGAATATCAAGATAATTGCACACCTTATCATTTGTAGCAATTGTCTCTATTAAAGTATCATCAATTTCTTCCGGATAACAATAAAGAATTCGAACCCATTTTAATCCTCTGATTTCGGATAATTTATTTAAAAGTTCCGGTAACTTTTTTGCTCCGTAAAGGTCGGTACCATAAATAGTGGTTTCCTGCGCCACCAGAATTAATTCCTTAACACCAACCTCTTCCACCAAAGTGCGAGCCTGTTCCAATAACTCGTCCATAGGTACGGAACGATAAGTACCTCTTACTTTTGGAATAATACAGTAAGTACAGTGTTTGTCACAACCTTCGGCAATTTTTAAATACGCATAATGACCACCGGTGGTAACCAGTCTTTTATGAAGTTTTGGTAACGGTTTATTAATATCAGGAATTATATTGGTTGAATTTCCTGCCAATACATTTTCCAAGGCTTTTACAATATCCTCAATTGCCTGTGTACCCATAATAACATCAACTTCCGGAATCTCTTCCTGAATTTCTTCTTTGTAACGCTGTGCAAGACAACCGGTAACAATCAAAGCCTTAATGCGACCTTCTTTTTTCAAATCTGCCATAGCGAGAATTTCATCTACACTCTCCTGTTTGGCATCATGAATAAAGCAGCAGGTATTTACTACCACCGCTTCTGCCTGATTCTCATCATCCGTAATTTCATAACCGTTCTCCGACAAATAACCCAGCATCGTTTCCGTATCCACCAGATTTTTGTCGCATCCCAATGATATAAAAAGTATCTTCATACCAAATTTTCCTAAATCATCTAAAAATATGATATTTACTCTGTTTTACAAAAACACAAAAATTTCTAATACCGTAGATTTCAAAAATGTGCCCCAAAAGGGCACATTTCTCTCACATTATTCATCTACGCCAACAATTTTTAACTTTGCTTCGCTTAATTCTTCCACAGCAATAGAAAGGGCTTTCTTTCCGTCAGCCTTAACCATAGGTTCATCACCATCGATAATTTCGCGAGCTCTCTTTGATGTAGCCATAACAATAGAATAACGGCTGTTTACTACAGGAGCTTCGCCCTGTTCAACATCTTTGTTTACTACATCCATTAAATCTGAATAAGACGGGTGTAACATATTCTACTCTCCTTCCGAAAAACTTGAAAGTTCTTCTTTTAAATTTGCTATTAATTTAGAAACCCTGTCAGGGGTACTGTGAGATGACTGAATGACATTATGTGTATACTTCACACAGGTTTCCAAATCATCATTCACAATAATATGATCATACAAAGCCATGCACTCGGACTCTTCCGCCGCTCTGCGCATACGCTTGTCTATGACTTCTTTTGTCTCGGTCCCTCTTCCCGTAAGTCTTGCATGCAACTCACTTGCAGAAGGAGGTGTTACAAACAACAACAGTGTTTTAGGATACTTTTCTTTAATCTGTAATGCGCCCTGCACTTCAATCTCCAAAATAACATCCTTACCGTTTGCCAACTGTTCTTCCACATAGGCCTTCGGTGTACCGTAATAGTTATCACAATAGCAGGCATATTCCAATAAACCATCTTTCTCGATCGTCTTCTGAAATTCATCCTTCGTAACAAAGAAATAAGACTTCCCGTGTTCCTCGCCGGGTCTTGGCATACGCGTTGTCATAGAGATACTTAATGCATAATTATCATACTCAGCTAAAAGACTCTTCACAATTGTACCTTTGCCCGAACCGGCAAAACCGGATAAAACAATCAATGTCCCTTCATTCTTCATACATTTACTCCTGTGTATCATAACGAATTCGTATTCTGTAACCTTTTATTCCGAAACAATACATTCCCCTATGTCATTATTTCAAATTACTCAATGTTCTGAATTTGCTCACGAATCTTCTCAATTTCAGTCTTCAACTCGATTGCAGTATTAGAAATTTCAAGATCGTTAGCTTTAGACAACGTTGTATTTGCCTCACGATTCATTTCCTGTGCAATAAAATCAAGTTTACGTCCTACACTGCCGCCCTGCATAAGTGTTTCTTTGGTAGTTTCAATATGGCTTCGTAAACGAACAAGTTCTTCGTCTACACAGGACTTATCGGCAAAAATAGTAACTTCTGTCAAAATTCGCGCTTCATCAACATTGCTTTCAAGAAGTTCTCTTACCTTTTCTTCCAGACGTTTCTTATATTCCTGCACAATTGCCGGGGAACGCTCTGCAATAAAGTCCACATGCTTCAACATGCCATCCAATTTAGCAACCATATCATTACGAAGATTCTCACCTTCTTTGATTCTTGTTTCTACAAAACCTTCGGCAGCTCTGCGAATTGCTTTTTCAAGCATATTCCAAAGTTCTTCTTCGTCAATATCAACATCTTCCATTGAAAAAACTTCAGGATATCGAGAAAGCGTAGATACGCGAATATCATCATCCAAACCAAATTCTTCTGCCATTTGGCGAAGATATTTTAAATACTCGGAAGCAACTTCTTTGTTGTACTTAATGCTGACATTCTGCTCTGTCAAATCTTCGTAAGTAATAAATACATCCACTTTACCTCTCTGGATATATTCTTTTAATACATTACGAATTGCCGCTTCAAAGAAATTAAGTTTCTTGGGCATTTTGATATTTAAATCAAGATATCTGTGATTTACAGACTTGATTTCAACCGTACATTTACGGTTTCCTTCGGCGACTTCAAATCTGCCGAAACCGGTCATACTCTTAACCATTTAACCATACTCCATTCTAACATACCTTACTGTTTCTGCCGTACCACATTCCCCCGGTATTTTACCTTTAACAAAAATAAAAGGCACAAAACGGCATACTCTCATATATTATACTTCATCAATCCGCCATCGTCAACGCAAACCTTTGCAGATTTGTATCAATCATCATAGAAAAATTAGTATAATATACCACAAATCCGGGTTCTCCGCCTCCCGGCCGTTTCACATGTTTTTTACGAATATAATCCACTTCTACCTTATCCTGACTTCCATTTTTTGAATACGTCGCAGCCAATGCCGCTGCTGCTTCAAATACCTCATCCGGCATATCCCATTCCGTTGCCGGATTGGCAGTTCTGGATTTTACTATAACATGTGAGCCCGGAACACCTTTGGCATGAAACCACCAATCATTACCGTTTGCAATTTTGAACGTAACTTCTTCATTCTGCAGATTATTTTTACCCACATAAAAGTCATACTCATCATACATTACATAATGTAACGGTTTATTTATGACTTTTTTATTCTTTTTATCATAACTCTTCCGAATAAACCCTCTTTCCGCAAGTTCTGCCTGAATCTGTTGCAGATCAGCCTTGGTTGAGGCCAAATTCAAAAACGTCTGCACGGATTCCAGATAAGCAATTTCTGCCTCGTTTTCCTTGGTTTGTACCGCAAGAGCTTCCTCCGTACGCTTCATTTTACCGTATTTATCAAAGAAACGTATTGCATTCTCCTTAATACTCAGATTTTCATCCAGAGGAATCACTATCTCTTTATTGTCATAGTAATTCAAAACACGGACTTCTTTGTCCCCATCATCCAAACCAAATCCGTAAGCATTTAATAACTCTCCGTAAATCTTATACTTTTCGCGCTCAGCCGCGTCCTGCAACTGCTTTTTTTGTAAATCCAGTTTTTTATAATCACGTTCCAAAATGGTTTGAACGGTTTTTCGCAGATTCAAGGATTTTTGACGCATTATGTCTTCTTTATTCTTTGATGAATAGAATTCAAATAAAAGTTTAGACACACTGTCAAATGTCTTCTTTTCCTCCGTCGGATAAGACGGAATGTCTATTACCGCATACTCTTTTACCTTACCGTTTTCTAAAATCATACAAGGCGCGTATTCATTCGCTTTAATCTTGTTTATAACCGTATCAAATGCACGATATAGCCGTTGTAAAACCGCATCGTCTAAATTTCCTGCCATAATACGGTCATCCACATCGGCGTTATTGCACATTTCCCTTGCCATAAAAGGTGAAATGCCGGTATATGAGTGATAAATCATTTTAAAAGATGCCTGTCTGCATTCCTTTGCAAGGCCGGCAAACTCATCATAATTTGTAGACAGTGCATCCTTCTTCTCTACCGTTACCGGAATAAAATATTCACGTTGCGGTAAAACTTCACGGACAGAACTCATGACTGCAGAAACATGTTTTAAACTGTCTAAAATTATATTTTGATCATCACATAAAATCAGGTTACTGTATTTACCCATCAATTCAAAACAAAGAACACGTACACAGGTATCTCCCATTTCATCCAGATGCTCTACTTTTATCTGAATCACACGTTCCAAACCGGGCTGTGTTATTTCCGTAATTCTTCCGCCCTGCAAATATTTACGTAAAACCATACAAAAATTAGGTGCGGTTAAAGGTGCCGGCTTATTTTCCTCTGTCAGATAAATCAGTGGCAAGGATGCTGACGCAGAGATAAAAAGGCGATGTTGTCCGCTGAAACTTTTTATCGTAAGCAGAACTTCCTCTTTCTCCGGTTGTGATATCTTGGTAATGCGCCCACCTACCAATTTTTCTGATAATTCATGAACCATACATGCAATTGTGATTCCGTCAAACGCCATACTTATCTCCTAGCTTCGCTGCTGTAACATAATTAAGATATGTTTTATCTCTCAATTGATTCGCAGTCTTCGTCAACTGTAATACATAACAAAAGCGTTGCGCATGGCAACGCTTTCGCATCATTTCAAATTAACCGATTAACCAGTCATACATTTCCTGGTATTTCGCCGCAGAAACTTCCCAAGAGAAGTCAGCCGCCATAGCACGGTCTACCATCTTATTCCATTCACGCTTCTTATCATAGAAAATTTTCTCAGCGTAACGAATGGTATCCAGCATTTCATGAGCATTGTAATTAACAAAACTGAAACCGGTACCGGTTCCTTCATATTCGTTGTAAGGCTCTACGGTATCTTTTAAACCACCTGTTTCACGTACGATAGGCAATGTACCGTAACGAAGTGCCATCAACTGACTCAAACCGCAAGGTTCGAATAAAGACGGCATTAAGAAAGCATCACATGCAGCATAAATCTTGTGTGACATAGCCTCTGAATAATAAATATTGGCAGAAACCTTATTGTTATACTTCCAATCAAAATGACGGAACATATTCTCATACTGCTCTTCACCGGTACCAAGTACTACAATCTGTACGGCATCCTGGCATAACTCGTCCATCATATAAGCGATTAAATCAAAGCCCTTCTGATCTGTCAGTCGTGAAACGATACCAATCATCATAATCTTATCGTTCTCTTCCAAACCAAGTTCTTTCTGAAGAAGTCTCTTATTCTTAATCTTCTCTTTACGGAAGTTCTTAGCATCATAATTCACTTCAATATACTTGTCGCTCTCAGGATTATAATCGGTGTAATCAATACCATTCACAATACCACGCAAATCATGCTCTCTTGCTCTCATCAGGCCATCAAGGCTTTCGCCATAAAAAGGAGTCATAATTTCCTTTGCATATGTTTCACTTACCGTAGTAATGGCATCCGCATAAACCAAACCACCCTTTAAAAGGTTAGCGTTTTTATACGCTTCCAACTTATCCGGAGTAAAGAAATAATCAGGAAGTCCTGTCATATCTTTAATGGTTTTTACATCCCACTTACCCTGGAATTTCAAGTTGTGAATTGTCATAATTGACTTAATACCGTGGAAAAATTCATTTCCCTGGAAACGTTCTTTTAAATATACGGGAATCAACCCTGTCTGCCAGTCATGACAGTGAATAACATCCGGTCTGAATCCCAACAAAGGCATTGCTGATAATGCAGCCTTAGAGAAAAACGCAAACTTCTCAATATCTTCTAACACATTACTGCTGTAGGGACGAAAACCGCCAAACTTGGATTCATTATCGATAAAATAATAAACAACTCCATCAACTTCTGCTTCCAAAATACCCACATATTCACTTTTCCAGTTAAAATCCATGTAAAAGGATGTTTTGTACACCATTTTGTCTCTCAATTCCTGAGGAATACAGGTATACTTCGGCATCATAACACGCACGTCAAAATAACGTTTGTCTACACATTTTGGAAGAGATCCGACAACGTCAGCCAATCCTCCGGTTTTAATAAATGGAACTCCTTCTGAAGCCACAAACAAGATGTTTTTCATCACTTCGTCCTCCGCATATTTACTTTGGTTTCCTAAAATTCCCTTTTTTAATGTAAATCACTTTTACATATGTTTCTAATTTACATTATCAAGTGTTATTATACATCATTTTCCGCTCGAATGAAAGACATATTTTCCCAAAATATGATGATAAATCGTTCTAAAATACCTATCGATACTGCAAACGTATTTTATCTGCAATCAATGCAACAAATTCAGAATTTGTAGGCTTCCCCTTTCCGTTATTAATGGTATATCCGAACATAGCATCCAAAGTCTCCATCTTACCGCGACTCCAGGCCACCTCTATAGCATGACGAATGGCACGTTCCACACGACTGGGCGTGGTCTGAAATTTTTTGGCTATGGTGGGATATAAAATTTTAGTAATGGAATTGAGCATCTCCGTATCGTTTACAGACATCATAATTGCTTCCCTCAAATACTGATACCCCTTAATATGTGCAGGTACTCCGATTTCATGGATGATATCCGTCACATCCTTTTCCAGGTCATGTTCTTCAATTTTATTAGTTGCCTCCTGATATGCTTTTACAGTAGCAGGGCTTGTTTTTCCACCGGGCACGGTAATCATAATTTGGAATTCTTTTTCTTCATGAAGTAAATCCGACAACATTTTAAACATCTTGTCATTTTCTTGTGTAGTCATTAAATGAAACTGTTCCATGATTTCCTCCATTTTTTCTTTTTTTCGGGGGCGTCTTGATTATATACAACTTAATATGGTTTTTTCAACTTATTTCAACCGCATATAAAATCAAAAATCGACAATGAAATAATCAAAAAAGAGAAACTCTTAACACAAGTTTCTCTTTCTCTTTCGTATCCGTTCTGTTTCGACACATTTTTTTATCATAATTTGGCGAAAATCTCTATTCAATATCAGTCTTTAAAAAGGCCCTGAGTTCCGGCAATCGATCAAATGCGTGCTTCTTCCCCATACGATATGCCTCCTCTAACTTCTCGGGATTACTCTCGGTCCGGCTAATATCAAGGCTTGCATCCGGAGCAAACACGAATACACTACCCTCTTTACGCAAGCGATATACCTCATCCAAAGATTCATTGTAATGAATGTGACGCAGTTTCATAGCCTTGATCATATTAGGATATTTATGTAATACAATACGCATTAACCATATTAACTTATTTTTTGATTTACGATACCCTTCCGGTCTTGTAAGAATGACAATATTTTTCTCAAATCCCTTTTCCCGCATCCAACGAACCGGTATGGAGTCTGCAATACCGCCATCCAAATATGCACCACCGTCAATCTCAACCGCCTTAGAAACCAAAGGCATAGAGGCCGAAGCGCGAAACCATTCAAGTTCCTTATCATCGCAATTATAACAGCGCTTATATACCGCCTTTCCGGTAAGCGCATCCGTACAAGTTGCATAAAATTCCGTGGGATTATCCTGAAATGATTTAAAATCAAACGGATCCAGTTCCTTTGGCAACTGACTATAACAAAAATCCTTGTCATAAATATCACCCGTTTTTAACAGAGATTTGATACTTCCATATCTGGAATCCCTGCAATATTTCTTATTATAACGAATTGCTCGTCCGATTTGACCGGATTTATAATTACAACCAAAAACCGTTCCTGCCGAAACACCGACTATACCGTCTATTTTTATTTCATTCTCCATCATAACGTCAAGAATACCCGCAGTGTACATACCACGCATTCCGCCGCCTTCCAAAACCATACCGATTTTCATAAGACACCTCTTTACCGAAACAATTCCATATCCAAAAGAAAAGTACGATATGAATACATACCCTACTTCAAATTACACAAAAATTTCGCTTTTATTAATTCTTTTCATACAATATAATATATTACAAATCTTTTTTTAACAAATTTTAAACTTTTTTTATTTTTTTTATAAAGATATTATTTTCGGAGGATTTTATGAAGAAATATGTCAAATATGCCAAACAATACCTTATGAGTTTCCTTTTGGGACCTTTTTTTATGGTATTAGAAGCCTGCGGGGAATTTATTCTTCCCTATATCAATGCCAACTTAATTAATATCGGTGCAGCAACAGGAGATACGGACTATGTCATTCGACAGGGGATTTTTATGGGGTTAATTGCTCTCGCCATGTTAATTACAGGTGTTCTTGGTGCCAAATATACCATTGATGCCTCTACCGGAATGGCAGCCGGCATCCGAAGCGACGTCTTTTGCAAAATTCAAACCTTTTCTTTTACGGATATTGATGAATTCAGTACCGGTTCTTTAATTAC
>JAZNLG010000275.1:0-2512 GCA_045578965.1 Lachnospiraceae bacterium
GGAAGATGCAGATTTGATTGTGCTTAGTATGGGAAGTCTTTTTACAAGTATTATTCCGAATTTGATTTGCGAGGAAATCGTGGAAGCGATTGATAGAAGTAAGGGCAAGATTATGTATGTTTGTAATATGGTGACCCAGCCCGGTGAAACGGAGGATTTCAAGGTGTCCGACCATATTCGCTTAATCAATCAGTACCTTGGTAAGCGCAAGGTGGATGTGGTAGTTGCAAACGACGGTGCGATTGATGAGAAGATGGCAAAGCGTTATGAGTCCTTAGAACAGAAAGACCCGGTAGTGCTTGACCGCGAAGTAACAGAAGGTTTGGTAAGCAAGGTCATCAGTGATGATTACGTTACAGTGAAGAATAACCTGCTTCGCCATAATGTGCTGAAACTCGGTATGCATATATTTGGATATTTATTGAGTGAGAAAGAGTAAAAGAATTCCCGGGAGAGATTGGTTACGAAAAGTGCTTACCGGCATGATTATATGAAAGGGTAGAACTTTAATTTTATACCGGACATAAGATGTCTGATTTACGGGAAAACGACATTTCTCGCTTTGTGTCGTGTTTTTTGTAAAGCAGTTGAAGTAATCTGTCAATGAAAGGAGGTAGCGTCATGGACCAGAAGAAAATCGGTCGTTTTTTGAAAGAACTTAGAAAAGAGAAGGAACTTACGCAGGAGCAATTGGCGGAGCAGTTCCACGTGTCAGACCGTACGGTGTCCAGATGGGAAACCGGAAGTAATATGCCTGATTTGAGTGTTCTTGTTGAGTTGGCGGAATTCTATCAGGTTGATATGAAAGAAATCATTGATGGAGAGAGGAAAAGCGAGAAAATGAATGAAGAAGTAAAAGAGGTTGCCACCAAGATGGCAGATTATGCGAAAGAGCAGAAAAGCATGCTTTTGGTGGGGATTAGACTCATTAGTTTGGTGGGAACGATTTTTATGGCGATTATTTTGGGATTGCAGAGTATTGACTATGAACCCGGAATACCATCGCTGATCGCGTATGTTTTATCCATAGCTGTTTTTACGGTTATGGTAATCTTGACTTTATATATCAACGGAATGCTTGAAAGAATTGCTAAGCACCAAAAATTCGTAAAAGTATGCAAAATACTGATTATCGTGGTGGCGTTGTGGGTATTTTATTTCGTAATAAGATACCTGATTGTACTGATACCGATATTCATATTGGAAAGTGCGCCTTTTGAAAGTCAAAGCGGTATTGAAAATTATGATAAAACAGCTATAGTGGAAGAATATTGCGGAGACTTGGGAAGTGGTTTATTCATCTTTCCGGATGATACAGCGAATATGATTGATCCGACATTTGTCTCCAGTTTAAAAACAGGATTTTTCGATACGGACGGATATATTATTTTACAAGGAAAATACAGTGAGGAAGATTACAAGGCAGAAGTGGAGAGGCTTGCGTCCATTGAATGCACGGTGGCGGATATCACGGTTGATATTCAGTACGATGAGGATAGTTACACATGGCCGGCATACGTGGCAACGGACGGCGCTGATTATCAGTATGAATATGCCTTGGTAGATGAGGAAAATTATCAGATTACATATATCTTACTTAGTTACCCTGAATATGTTGATTTGACAGGTTATGAAGAATATTTGAAGTTGGATACAAGCGAATATAAGTTGGAAGATTCTTGGGAACAATTTTCAATTTACGGCCGTTATTTTGAAGATGGTGTTTATATAGAATATACGGATGAACAATAAGGATATTAACGAAGAAATAGGTTAGGAGAAAAGTATGTTGCATTTGGTGCGCCCCACAGCCGAGATGAAAGTGGCTGCGTTGGATTATAAAAAAGAACATTTAGAATATGGTGATAAGGAAATCAATGGCAGTGAACTTCTGGACCAAATGGATTCCTACGAGGAGTGGCTGGTATCTGTAAGCAATAATACATCACCTGAGACGGCAAATCCGGCTTGGGTGGTGACGGATACGTTTTTTGCGGTGAATGAAGAAGGTCGCATCGTGGGCATTATTGATTTGCGCCATACCTTAAACGATTTCCTTCAGGACTTCGGAAACAGCGGTTACAGTGTCCGTCCTACAGAGCGTCGCAAAGGTTACGCAACCGAGATGTTACGCCAGGTAAAAGATGTGGCAAAGCAGGCCGGAATGACAGAGTTGCATATGGCAACTTTTCAGGATAACGTAGCGTCTGTGAAAACCATCGTAAAAAATGGTGGCGTGCCGGAGCGGGAGTTTGAGGCAGAAGGGAAGCCGGCAAGGATGTATGTGATTGAGTTGTAATATAAAAAAGGAAGTATTGGAGCAATGAGCAAGATTAACATTTTGCATTACATAGAAGGTGCAAAGCACGCAGAGGGGCTGACCGTCATTATTGACGTGTTTCGCGCCTTCTCATTGGAGTGTTATTTATATGATATGGGCGTCAAAGAAATCCGTCCCGTGGGCACCATTGAAGAGGCCTTCCGTTTAAAAGAAACTTTGGATAACAGTCTT
>JAZNLG010000276.1:0-1868 GCA_045578965.1 Lachnospiraceae bacterium
TAAGGTTGCTTTCCAGCTTGCAGAGCTTGGTAAAGTTGATTTGGGCGGTGGCGGAACCATCGCATACATTCTTGCAAAGTATGGTATGAATGTAATCGACTGTGGCGTGGCTGTGCTTAATATGCATGCGCCTTACGAAGTGACAAGTAAAGCTGACGTGTATGAGACTTACAGAGGCTATATCAGTTTCATTAAGAATGCGTAAATAGTATTAATAATGCAGAGCAAGCCCCGGACATTTTGTCGGGGCTTGTTTTTTTATAATCTCAATGCTAGAATAATAGGGCATTTAAAAAAATATCTTTTTTACCATATATAAAAGAAGGAAATAACTATGACACAACTGACCAAATCAGACTTTTATTTCGATTTGCCGGAAGAATTAATTGCACAAGACCCGCTTCTTGACAGAAGTTCTTCGAGACTTCTTACATTAAATAAGAATGACGGCAATTTCGAACATCATATTTTTAAGGATATTATAGATTACTTAAATCCCGGCGATTGTCTGGTGCTTAATAATACGAAAGTAATTCCTGCCAGACTTTTTGGTGTAAAAGAAGAGACAGGTGCGGTAGTGGAGTTTCTTCTTTTAAAAAGAAAAGAAAATGATGTGTGGGAGACTTTGGTAAAACCAGGTAAAAAGGCCCGTTCGGGAATGCGTTTCTCATTCGGAGACGGACAACTTAAGTGTGAGATTGTCGGTCTTGCGGAAGAGGGTAAGCGTTTGGTGCATTTTGAGTATGAGGGAATTTGGGAAGAGATTCTGGATACCTTGGGCGAGATGCCCTTGCCTCCGTACATTACACATAAGTTAGAAGATAAAAACCGCTATCAAACGGTTTATGCAAAATACGAAGGTTCCGCTGCGGCGCCTACCGCAGGCTTGCATTTTACCAATAAGTTACTGAAGCAGATTGCGGACAAAGGCGTAGATGTAGCGTATGTAACTTTACATGTAGGGCTTGGCACTTTTCGACCGGTGAAAGAAGATAATATTTTAGAACACCATATGCATTCGGAATATTATGAAATTACAGAAGAGGCTGCAGATAAGATCAATGCATGTAAGGAACGAGGCGGAAGAGTGGTATGTGTTGGCACTACAAGTTGTCGAACCGTGGAGAGTGCAGCGGATGAAAACGGGAGATTAAAAGCCTGCTGTAATAATACGGAGATTTTTATATATCCCGGATACACGTTTAAAATCCTTGATGCCTTAATTACCAACTTCCATTTGCCGGAATCCACATTGATTATGTTGGTGTCTGCCTTGGCAGGGCGCGAAAATGTTTTGGCGGCCTATGAAGAGGCAATTCGAGAGAGATATCGATTCTTTTCCTTTGGAGATGCAATGTATATAGGAAATAATGTCAAATAAAAATAGTTGTTTTGAAGATAATTTAGGCATATTTATCAGCGACAAAAATCGTTCAAAAAAACTAAAAATATTTTTGGAAAAGTTGTTGACATTTCTTTTTTTTAATGTTATTCTAACTAGGCTGTCGCGAACAAAGAACAAAAAGCGACAACAAAGTACCTTGACAAATAAACAGCAATCCAACCCTGAAAATTCAAGTAAGCAACGAGCAGTGGCAAGATGAAAGATGGGACACAAATTATGCTTGCATAAATTTGTGGCACAGATTTCAGATTGTTAGGGCGACTGCCCGTGACGAAATAAGCGCGAAGCGCTTATGAGTTCCACTGGGAGTGTGAAAACACTAAAGTTGCTAAGAGAACAATTCAGAGAAAGAAACCTAAACAAAGTAAAACGGAAAAATTAGCTAGATGTTGATTTTGAACGGACAAATGATTTAAATTTTTTTAGAGAGTTTGATCCTGGCTCAGGATGAACGCTGGCGGCG
>JAZNLG010000277.1:0-14240 GCA_045578965.1 Lachnospiraceae bacterium
AGAACTCCTCCGGCATATGTGATTAATATGATGAGAACTATTTTAGAGTATAGAGGAATGCTTATTCATCCAAGTTTTGTTGAGGCGTGTGATGCCAGAAGAAAAAGTGTTGAGAATGCTATGGCCATTATGCTGAGTGCGACTAACGGTCCGGATGATATGTTTATGGATGTGTTAGAATCTTATATTTTCGGCAAGATAACATTGGAAGAGATGGAATCCAAAATTGACAGATTGGAATATTTGGGGGTATAGCAAATGAGCACTGAGAATGATTGTTATCCGAACAGTGAGGTTCTTATCAATAAATATAATATCCGAGATAAGAAACTTTTGGAGAAGTTAGAGATACAGAAAGTTTTTGTGAAACTTCTTGGGTTAGATGTAAATCCGGCCAGAATACCTTACACCTATGATGCTATGCATTTGACGAAACTTCATAAGTATTTATTTGGTGATCTTTATGAATGGGCAGGAACTTTCCGTAAAGCAAATTTTTATAAAAGTGAGAGAGTTTTGTCAGGCGCTTCAGCTGAGTATGCGGATTATCGTGATATTGAGAAAAGATTGATGAAATTAATAAAGATTGGTTAAAAATTCATTTTCTTGATGTGGCTAAAGAGTGTATCGATTTTTCAGATTATTGGGAATACCGTCGATTGTTAGAATTGATTGTACTCGTACTTCCTGAAGTAAAGTTGGAGGCCTTAAAAATCTGTGAGGATTCTGAAGATGAAGATATTCGAGATGTTATAGATGATTATAAAGAATAAAGGTGATTGTAAAAGGAAGTGGATAGAAAGATGAAATAGTGCAATAAAACGTGGTATACCATATTGTAGTGAATTACTAATCGGATATTTTTTGGTATAATTGAATTAATTAAAGAAAGAGAGTATTATATTCATAAATGTGGTTATGATTTTATGTGAAATATGTGTTGGGAGGAATATATTTTGAAAAGAAAGAAAATAGTAAGTAGAATCACGATGGTGTCGGCTATTCTTGTTTTTGTTATCGCTTTCGTAGAAACTCAACTATATTACTTTGATGTTATATCTAATAAATGTTATCTTTTTTTTATGGGTATATTTAATGGAATACGTATATTTGGCTTCGACTCATCAATTGATTTGTTTGATATACTTCAATTAGAAACTGAGAATGTTAGTTTGGCTAGGAGTTTGTTGAACAACGCATATATATTATGTTATTTTGGTGCACCTGTAATTACTGCTAAATGTGCAATACAAGTGATTGGATACATTGTAAAAGAAAAGTTAATAGATTTTAATTTTAGTGGTAGAAAAAAAAGAATATTAATTGTCGGATACAATGAATATGTAGAAAAATTATTGAAAAATACATTAAATAGTAAAAGTAAAAATGTTAATAACAGAAAAATATTAGTGTTACATAAAACAGACATTCCGGATGTTCAGAAGTTCAGATTTCAGATGTTAGGTATTTCGTTTCAAAAATATGAAAAACTTGACTATAATAATGTATCTGATGCAAATATGATTTTAAAATGGATGGTGCCTAAAAAGATAAAACAGATAGTCTTATTTGAAAAGAATGATATGGATAATGTTTCAAATTATTGTTTCTTTTTGAAATGTTTTGAGAAGAATAGTGATTTGGGATTTACAGATGGGTTGCAGATAGATTGCAACTATGATTTAACACAGGTTGAGAATCTAATATGGGATTGTTTTGATAGAAAAGAAGTTGAATTAAAATATCGAATGAATACATTTTCAGTTCCTATGCTACGTGCACAGTCTGTTTTAGAAAAGGTAAAGGTTTATGATAATATTTTAGTTCCAAATGAAGAATGTAAAGATATTCATCTTTTGATTATCGGATTTGGTAAGATGGGCAAAAGATTTTTTAAACGTGCATTAAATGAAAGTGTTATTTCGGAAAAAAATAACATAGTTGTAGATATTTTTGAGAAAGATGTAAAGCAAATAAAAAAGTATTTAGCAGGAATTAATAAATCTTATTATGGGTGTGAGGAAAACACAATACACATTGATTCAACCGTTTTAGAAGGAGATTTAAAAATCAGATTCCATGCAGTTGATGTAGATGATAACCAATTCATAGAGCGTATGGAAGTAATTTCACAAGATAATCCGTTCACTTATATCGCGATATGTGTTGATAAGCCGGAAACTAGCGTCGCTAGTATGCTAAACGTAGAGAATTATGTGCAGCGTATAATGCAAAAGGTGCCTATTTTGGTTCGAATGGATTCTGGTCAGGAGTTAAAAGAATTAGAAGATATATATATTAACTTGAAATTAGTTCCGGGAGATGATGAAATTTTATCACTGGAAAATATACATAGTAATGAATTAGAAACTATTTCTAATGATATTCATAAAAGAGACAGTGAGATACAGAAAAACAAACATCAGGTTGCATATCAAATAGAAGCAAGAAAATATAGAGTGCTTCATTATAAGGCAAAGACTGCGGTATATAATATGTTGAACGATAAAGATAAGGAGCGCATTAATAATATATTTATTTCAACAGAGTATAAGGAAGAAGCCAATAAAAAATTATTTATAAATAGAATTGAAAATGATGAAATATTATTTAAGTTTGGCGCGATAGAGCATCGAAGATGGGGTTATTATGTGATATTTAACGGATGGTCATATAAAGAAGAGAAGAACGATATAAAGAAAGTTACACCGTACCTGTGTCCTTTTAAAGAAATATTGAGCAATGATAAATTACGTAAGAGTGCTTATTTTGAATACAAAGATTGGAATGAAATAATCACAAAAAATAATGAGATAGGAGAATTATTATGTCATACACAGCATGGGAAAAGGTAAGAAAAATTAATTTAGAAAAATATGGAATAAATGCACCACAACAACCTAAGTCATATACAGAAAATGATGAGTATGTTACTAATTTAGAAGTTGAGTGTCTTGCATTTATTAGAGAAGATTGCGAAGGCCTTAGATTCGATAAGACATATTCTGAATGTATTGATACAGAGGGAGATAGCATTGGAAAAAACCAGATTCCTTATAACATGGAAAAGGATACGGACAGACTTTGCTTTGAACGAGCAATTTCAACCTTTATGGAAACTGGTTTGGCAGAAAATGCATTTGACGTATATTTCTGTTATTTGGAAATGTTCATTGGAAAATATTGTGATTCAAAGAAAATGATAGAAATGCTTGCTGAATTTGAAATGAATGCAAGTTCATTGTTGATGAAGCATAGAGATCATTATTCTCATTCTGTTTACGTATTTGTTTTGGGTTTAGCAATCTATCATAATAATGCTAACTTTAGAGAGAATTATAGACTGTTACATATGAATGGAACTGATGTAAGTGAACATGAAGTAGCACATCATTTCCTGAAATATTGGGGATTAACATCATTGTTTCATGATATTGGATATCCGTTTGAATTACCATTTGAACAAGTTAAATCCTACTTTGGGGATACTATTAAAGATGTTCCATTTGTTTCATATAAAGGAATGGATATGTATATAGCTTTTTCTGATGAAGAAAAAGAACATTTTAAGAAAATTTACGGAACAGATTATAATTTCGGTTCAGTTACAGATCTTTTTGCATATAGTATGAATCAGTGTTTGGGAGAAACATATGGTTGTACAACAGAATATTTAAGAACAGAAGTTATGGATTTAAAGCCCACATCACCAGAAACTTTTGGTGGGTTTATGGATCATGCAGTATTTTCAGGAATTGTTTTATATAAGCAGTTGGTTGAGGTGCTGGGTGTTAATGCAATAAATAGAGAATTTATTGAAAGTATTTCTGCAATTGTTTTACATAATAGTATGTTTAAGTTTTCGGTTAGAAACGGGAAACCGCTTTCAATGAAGGCACATCCATTGGCATATATGCTTATGTTGTGTGATGAACTTCAATGTTGGGATAGAACTTCATATGGAAGAAATTCCAGACAACAATTACATCCAATGTGGTTTGATGCAATATTTAATGGGAATAAAATCAAAGTAAAATATTTTTATGATAGTAAGTTTGAGAACAAAAAAGATATTTGTGAAGGTACTTACAAAAAGATGCGCAAAGATGTAGAAGGTTATTCTAAAGATGTTAAATTTGTGCATGATATTGAAGAAATTATTGAATTAAATATTGGTTCTGAAGATTCAGTCGAGTTGGAGTTGGCTGTAGAATTTGAGTCAGTTAAAAAATTAAGAAAGTTGAATACTTACTTATCAAGTAGTAACTTTATACACTTATATAATTTTGCAGTTCTTGTGCACGGAAGAAGAAAGAAATCTAAAGATCCAAATATTTCATTTGAAGAGTTGGAAAAGTACTTTAATGATTCTACATTAGAGTATCAACTTTCTGTTATTTGGAGAACACGAAATTATGGCAAGTATTTGGATGCAGTAGGATTTTTCTATACTGATAAACCGGTGGTTTATGAGATGGTTGAAAAAGAAGATGTAGACGAAAAGATAGAACTTGTTATGGGGGAAATGGAACACCTTCGCTGGAATGAGGATAAATTATCGTTGGGTTGGTGTTATGGTAATGCATATGTTAGCAATGAAGATAGCAAAATAGAGGACAAAGCTCTAAGAGAAAGAACACGTACTCACAAGGACATTGTTTTATACGAAGAACTCGATGACTTTGCTAAGAGTAAAGATAAGGAACCGTTAAGAGAGATGTTACCGCTTCTTGCTCAAATGGACGGAATAAGAGTTTATAAGATTCCGGGAACAAGAGGAAATTAGAGAACTTTTAAGGAGTTACATAGGAGTAATCGATTAATAGCATAGGAGAAAAAATGGAAAAAAAAGATTTAAAAGTTACAACGTATAAAGAAAAAGAAGGATATGTATTTATAAGCTATAGTTCAAATGATTCGGATGAAGTATTCAACGAATATGTATTACCATTGCAAGAGAAATATGGATTAAGAGTATTTTGTGATATGGATTTTCAAAATAGAGCAACACAAAATTGGACAACACAGATGAGAGAGAATCTCGAATCGGCACAGGCATGTATTATTTTTATAAGTGATACATATGTCTCAAGTTATGCTTGCTTGTTGGAAGTTTTAGTTGCAACATATAAGAAAATTCCAATCATTAAAGTAATGTTGAAAAAGCCAACAGAATCCGATGATGATATTGAAAGAGAAATTTCCAGTTCTACAGTAGGACAGTTTAAAAGAATAGGTAAGCAATTAGAATTAGGAAAATTTAATGAGGCCACACTGTGTTATCTTGATATATCAGAATACATAGAAAATGAAAAAATAAGTAAACGTCATATATCAAAAGCATTTATTAACTATTTGCCTCAAATTAAGGGAAATTATTTACTAAGTTCGAATGGCTTGCTTGCGATTAAAAATTCAATTGAAGAAATTCAAAGTAAAGAAGCTTTTGATAAAGTTGGTAAGGTAGAACAGTCAGAGATTGTTGAAGAGATTGTTGAAGTTACAGATTCTAACAGAGTAATAGAAGATACACCTGATATGAAGGAATTCAACGAAAATACTTCTGTAGATAATTCATTGGAAGAAACACCTAAAAAGAAAAAATTTTCTGTTACCGGTGACATCAACTATGTTTTGTACGGCGAAGAAAATACAGGTAATCAGTCAGATATTATGATTATGACTTTTGGAAAGGTGTTAAAAAAGCATCCAGAGTACATAGATAGGGCAATTGAAACTTTTACATGTCTTTCCGATATAGATTACTCAAATAAGAAAAATTGTGGTACGGATATGCCTTCCTATTTTAGAGTATGCTATACATTTGAAATTCAAGGAAAAACTGTGTGTGTAGGAACTGCTTATGGAATGGCTGACAAGTTGAAACTTATGGCGAAATTACTTGTGATGGTGGGAGAAGACAAAAATATTTTGAAAATGGAAGGCCTTGAATTACCGGTTGTTAAACAGAGAAAATGTAGTAACAATAGTAGTGATGAAAACGGTGGTGCTACTAATGGAGGAGAGGTTTATTATATTTCAGGAAATGAAAAAGTAGGTAATCAATCAAAAATGATGTGGGATGTTTTTGAAGCATTAACTGAAAACTATCCTGACAAAATAAATAGTCTTACCACTCTTACCAGTGTAAAACTTGCAAAAGATGTACAGAATGCTAATACAAAAAATGCTGATCCGACATACTTTAGAGGGTGTATGAGTTTTGATGTTAATGGAGAAGAGTATTTGGTTGGAACATCTTATGGCCGAACAGATAAAATGAAGCAAATATACAAAATGATAAGCCTATGTGGTGCACCAGACGATTTTTTTACCTTATCAAGTGAAGAAACTCTTAAAAAACCAACTACAAGAAGTAAAAAGCAGTATGATATTTAATAACTTCGATATATGGGCGCTAAATCTATTTTATACCATAGGTATAATTTACAAACTAAACTTTTCGCGTTTAGATGACGATAACTTATGAAGTAAAAGCGGAACAGTAAAGTTCCTGGAAAGGAAAAGACATGATCACAATAAATCGTTTATATGGCAAATATAGTGAAAATAATGTATCAACTAATCCTGCATCACTCGGGAGTGGCTATCATTTTGTGTACTCATCATTAGTTAAGCCTAGACGAGGAAATTGTGTTTTAGATATCGGTTGCAGTTGTTAACTGTATGGCTTGATATAAACATGTTTTAACGTACCGCTTACCTTCGATGGGTAGGCGGTATTTTTTATGTATATATTTTAAGAAAGGGGGAAATGGATATGAATTTATATATCAGTGATTTGCACTTTGGTCACAGGAATGTAATCGGATTTGATCACCGTCCTTTTGCTGATGTGGAGGAAATGGACAGGGTGTTGATTGAACTATGGAATTCCAGAGTATCAAAGGATGATGAAGTCTATATCGTGGGTGATTTTTGCTACAGAAGCGGAAAGACACCGGATTGGTATTTACGGCAACTTAAGGGTCATAAGCACCTGATTATTGGAAATCATGACAGGGATACGATAGAATGTGAGAATGCCCACAAGTACCTCGAAAGTATGGAAAAGATGTTTTACGTGACCGATGGAGACAAGCAGATAATTTTGTGTCACTATCCGTTGGCAGAGTGGTACAAGAGTAGATATGGTTCATGGTTGATTTATGGACATATACATGGTGCGAAGGACGAGACATATGAGTTTATGAAGTCAAGAAACAATGCGTTAAATGCCGGTGCCTGTATCAATAATTATACTCCGGCATCAGTAAACGAATTGATTCGAAATAACAGAAATTTTCAAAACCGATAGGAATACTTGGTGCAATGGAGAAATTCAAATACGGAAAAAACAAAAGTGCAATTGGTATTTACAATTACCGATTGCACTTTGCTATTTCATTACACCTTCGGAAATCTCGTCAAATCGCTTCCGCGTGAATTTCCGTGAATGTCGTATCCGCCGCGGTCATAACCGGTGTAGCGGTTAAAACCTGCCCGATTATAATCTTCGCGGTCAAAGCCCTGGGAGTTAAAACCGTCTACATCATAGCCTTCAGAATCATATACTTGCAGCGCGGTCAGCAATGGATCTGGTTCATAGGCAAAGGAATCTGCCGGTTTGTCGGAGGAAGAGTGGAGTTCATATGTATCAGAGTCCTTTTGGGCAGTCTGTTTCTCTTCATAACGTCGCCTTTGTGCCAAAGCTTTCTCGTAGGCTTCTACGGCGGCTTCATGTTTTGAATAGTCTCTGAATTGAATGCGCGTTGCACTTTCCAATTCAAATAATTCTTCGTCGCTAATATCTTCAATTGTATCTAAATCATCATATTCCAAATCATCCCAAGCCATAATATTTCCCCCACCACATATTTTTAAAATCGCAAGTTGCTTTACTAAAAGTATAACTTAATGTATGATAAATACAAACAGTTTTTTGTTTTGATGTTCCAAATAGTACGATAGGGGAAGAGCATGATATACATAACAGGAGATACACATGGTGAATATGAGCGCTTTGCGAACCGACGTATGCGTTCCCGAGGATTGGAACTGACGGAAGAAGATTATGTGATTATCTGCGGAGATTTTGGCTTGTGTTGGGAGAATAACGCTACTTTTCGTTATGAATGTAAATTCTTTGCGGGCAAGCCTTTTACGGTGCTTTGGGTGCAGGGGAATCATGAGAATTATGATTTCATTGCGGAGTTTCCCATTGAGGAATGGAACGGCGGTAAAGTACGTCATATCGTAAGAGATAAGGTGATTCTTCTGGAGCGCGGACAAGTGTTTCATATTGAAGGGAAGACATTTTTTACATTTGGCGGCGCTGCATCCCATGATATTCAGGGCGGTGTTTTTGAGGCAAGCGATCCGGATTTGAAAAGTAAAATCAAAAGAGCGGAAGCGGCAAACTTACCTTGCCGCATTCTGAGAGAAGACTGGTGGCCCGAGGAATTGCCTTCCGAAGAAGAGATGGAAGAAGGTTTACGAAACCTCGAAAAGGTAAATTATAAAGTGGATTATGTAATTACCCATTGCGCATCCAATGCGATACAGGATATTTTGGATCCACAACCCGGGAAGTTATTTAAAACGGATGCTTTAACGGATTATTTTCAAAAGTTGGAAGCGCAACTTGAGTATACAAAATGGTATTTTGGGCATTATCATATGGACCTTAAAATGGATGAGAAGCATGTGCTTTTGTATCAGGCAATAGTGCCTTTGGAATAGGTTTGCAGTTGCCTGATAAAAGTAAAAATAATCGATTTGGAATGAATGAAATGAACAAAAAACGTAATTTGAAAAAGATAATCATATACGGTATTTTAACGCTTTTGATTATGGTTATGATCTTTCTGTTCTCCTGCCAGAACGGAGAAGAGTCAACGGATATGAGCAACTCCTTTTTGATCACTTTGATTGGTCAGGTTCTGGAACAAATATTACCGCCTTTAACCGGGCGCGGTTTTGATGCTGATATCAGGGAATATGCTCATATGTTTGAGTATTGGTGCCTTGGCATCAGTATGAGCCTTCTTTTACGGGAAATCATAATAAAATGGCGGCCGCTGGCATATATTCTGGCAGAACTGGGAAGTTTCCTATATGCCTGTACGGATGAGTTCCACCAGACGTTTGTTCCGGACCGTGTAGGAACCATTGCGGATGTGGGCGTGGATGCCGTTGGTTTTACAATCGGTGTGATATTGATTGCAATTGCGGAAGGCATTCTTTTTATTATCCAAAAGAAACGCGGTAAAAAGGAATGATAAGCAAGAGGCTCGGTAACGAATAAATAAGCATTACAGAAATAAACGAATCATTAAAAAGCATAACATAAGTGCAACGGAGGTAATTATGACATATGAAGAAATCAAAAGAAATGATGAGGTAAACGCATACATTAAGCGTGGAAACGATAATTTGGGCGTATTGGGTTTCACGGATCATTCTCAGGCCCATACTGCTTTTGTAGCAGAGCGCGCAGCCTATCTTTTAGAAGAACTCGGTTATGACGCCCACGAAATTGAATTGGCTAAAATTGCAGGTTTTATGCACGATATCGGTAACTCCGTTAATCGTAAAAATCATGCGGAATACGGTGCGTTGCTGGCAAATGATATTTTACAGAAAACAGATATGCCGTTGGAAGACCGAATTGTGGTAATGTCTGCGATCGGTAATCATGATGAGTCTACCGGCGGAGCCAAAGATGCGGTTTCTGCGGCTTTGATTATTGCGGATAAAACAGACGTTAGACGCAGTCGTGTGCGTCCCCAGGACCGCTCTAATTTTGATATTCATGACCGTGTAAATTATGCGGTAACCAAGTCGGATATTACAGTGGATAAGGAGAAGAAAAATATTGTTTTAAATCTTTCCGTAGACGAGGAGATTTGTACAATGTACGAATACTTCGAAATCTTCCTGACACGTATGATGATGTGCAGGGGAGCTGCTGAAATATTGGGTGTTGGATTTAAGTTAAGAGTAAACGGTGACAAGGTTCTGTAATAACAGTTTGTGTTCTATAAGAGATGAATTGCAGACGGAATGCGACAACTATGAAAAAAGACAAAACAAAGAGTACAGGTAAAAACAAAAAAGGCATAATCATAAAATCGTTAATGGCAGCTATAATCGTACTTCTGGCCGGTTGGATTTGGTATGGAAATGTATCGATACAGACTACTGTATATGAAATCCCAATCAGCGCAGAGTATGCGGAATTGGACGATTTTATTGTGGTACAAGTCTCAGATTTACACAATGCCCGTTTTGGACAGGAGCAGACAAGATTGCTTCGGGCAGTGGCAGAGCAACAACCGGATATGATTGCGGTGACGGGTGATTTGGTGGACTCTTCCCATACGGATATGGATGTTGCCATGGCATTTATGGAACATGCGGTAGAAATTGCTCCGGTATATTATGTAACAGGGAATCATGAGGGCTGGATTGGCAGTACTTATGATGAATTAAAAGCACGTTTGGAAGAAGCCGGAGTATTTGTAATGGATAACTCCATGTACAGCGGACAGTTTGAGGGGCTTGATTTAAATATTGCCGGTGTCGCGGATCCGGATATGCCGGGAAATAATATTGTTTTAACAAAGCAAACCATACAGACGTTGATGGCAGATGCGACAGGGTATACCATTCTTTTATCGCATCGTCCCGAGTTGTTTGATACATATAGAAACAGTAATGCGAATCTGGTGCTGGCGGGACACTATCATGGCGGACAGTTCCGGATTCCTTTTATCGGAGGCGTGATTGCTCCGGGAGCCGGATTATTTCCGGAGTATGCGGAAGGAACTTTTACGGAGAATCGTACAACTATGGTAGTGAGCCGCGGTCTTGGCAACAGCGTGATTCCCGTGCGCATTAACAACCGGCCGGAAGTGGTAGTGGTAAAGTTGCAGGCGGATCATCAATAAGGTGCTAAAAGGGAGTGACGAAATGGATTTGACGGTTGAAAATATTAAGAGTAAGTTGTTTGAACTGCAGGATCCGGAGTACAAGGCCTTCCACAGCCGTTTAATGCCCACAATAAGCCCCGAAACCATCATAGGGGTAAGAACACCCGCCTTGCGCAAATTTGCCAAGGAAATCGCCAAATACGACGTTGTAGAGGATTTTATTGCGGACTTGCCCCATGAATTTTATGAAGAGAATAATCTTCATGGGTTTCTGGTAGAAGGGATGAAGGACTTTGATAAGTGTTTGGATGCGGTGGATCGGTTTCTGCCTTACGTGGATAACTGGGCAACCTGTGATATGATGCGGCCGAAGGTTTTTAAGAAAAATCCTGAGGCACTGTTGCCAAAGATTGAGAAATGGATGGCATCAGGACAGACTTATACCGTGCGTTACGGAATCGGTATGTTGATGACCTATTTTCTGGAAGAACATTTTGACGTAATATATGTGGAAAAAGTAGCAGCAGTGGAGTCGGAAGAATATTACGTTAAAATGATGGTGGCCTGGTATTTTGCCACAGCGTTGGCGAAACAGTGGGATGCGGTGATTCCTTATATTGAAGATGGTAAGTTAGAGAAGTGGACGCATAACAAAGCAATCCAAAAGGCCATTGAAAGTTATCGCATTACGCCGGAGCAGAAGACGTATTTAAGAGCATTAAAAATAAAATAGTACAGCAAAAGCCCCATGGCATTGGAGATGTCATGGGGCAGTTTTTTGAGAGATTTTATGGTTTAATATGCACTTCAAAATTCTTATTTTCACATTTTATCGTCATTTTAAATTTATGCAAATCCATAATATTCTTGGCAATCGCCAGACCTAAGCCACTGCCTCCTTTGTTACTTCGGTTTTTGTTTCCTGTTACGAAGGGTTTGAGCAGTTCGTTAACATCATCGATTTTGGCACTGCATTGATTTGAAATGCAGAGATGTTTTTTGCCCAATGTAAAAGTGATTTCAGAATCTGCATCGGCGTATTTTACGGCATTTCCGATGAGATTATCCATCGCTTCCGTAAAAAGTGTTTGATCTGCACGAAGGTTTAAGGAGCCGACAATTTCAGTCTGTAATTTGCGTTCGCTCAACTGTAACTCGTATTTCTTCAAACAGTCGCGAATTACTTCTTCAACATTTAACTCTGTTTTGTTCAGAACTACATTACCGTCCTCTGTTTTGGAGAGGGAGAGAATATCACTGATGATGCGGTTCATATGGTCAACATTATCCATAATGGCGGAAGCATAGTGTTCGCGTTTTTCGGCGTGCACCGATTCTTTCAGATTTTCGGCATAGCCGGAGATGGACATCAGCGGACTCTTTAAATCGTGGGCCATGGTGTTCATCAAGGTCTTGCGGTAGTCTTCCATATCATAGTGTGCTTTTAGGCCTGCATAAGTAATCTTGGAGTTGATAAGGCAGATTAAGCAAGAGAGTATTATGAATGCCACAATAAAAAGAATAAAGGGGACCAGTGCATAATCCGCCACATCATAATAGCAGATACTACGTAAGGTATAATTTTCGTTTTCGGAGAAATACATCTGTGTTTCAGCTGTAATAAGCAGATTAGTTCCGCCCCACCCAACGGTTAAATTTAATTCTTCCGGCATCATACAACCGGTTTCTTCGTTGTAGGTATGGTGTAATGCATTCCATGCAACTGCTGCAGTTTCGGGATAGGCATAGCAGGTTGTATCGCCGTGACCGGCCACAATAGGTCCCAATACGGTTTTGTAGTCGTCAGCATGGCATTCCGTATAACCATTTTCCACCGGGGTAAAGTCAAAGGAATAGCTTTCCTTGGCATATGTGTCGGCATCATGTAAGACTTCATCGTAATCTATGGGCCTTACGTAGGCAGTCATTTTACCGGGACGGAATTCATTTCCTTTGATGTAAAAGGTTTCGATGTCCGTTTCAATATAGTAATTGTTATATGTTATAATATCACCAGTAATGCTTTCAAACACTGCTGCATATTCCGGAACTGCAGATGTAGGACAGGTATACATTATTGCAGGTTTTTCTTCGCTTTCCCGTATGAATAAAAATATGTTCTCCTCACAGTCTGCAACAATTTTACCGTTCTGAGTATCGTATAACATACAGAAGTAGGTTGTGTCATAGGAGAAAGAAGCGACGCGGAATTTAGCGCGGTTAATAAACTCTTGTTCACGGTCTTCTTCCGGTATTATAGAATCTTCAGCGTAGATATCATGGTAAGCCTTCTGCAGAGAATGTTGCATATTGGAATCCGTAATATAAAAAACATTTTCCAGCGCCATAAAAGCAGTACTTATAAGCGGGGGGACCAGAATGGCCAATAGCAGGCCAAAGACAATTAATGAAGTAATCCATCTTTTAAAAAATATACTTTTAAATGTTTTACGCTTGCCAAGACGGGCAATGCGACTTTTTTTATTATTTTTAGACATAAAAATAAATCCTTTCCGTTTATGATTGAAATAGCGGAAAACACATTAATCCGTAATTTTGTAGCCTTTGGTAATGACGGTTTTGATTTGTTTCTTGTAAGGCCCCACCGCATGGCGGAGTTTCTTGATGTGGTTGTCTACCACGCGTTCACCGCCTTCGTAATCGTAGCCCCAGATTTTAACTAACAGGGTTTCGCGGGGAACGACGGTGTTTTTGTTCTCCATCAAATACTTAAGAAGTGCAAACTGCTTTGGCGGTAAATTAATGTAGTGTCCTTCCACGGATACAAGGTAGCGTGAAGGATTTATGGCAATTTCACCACATGATAACCAAGGTCCTGCCACCATGCCCTTGGCGCGTTTTAAGAGCGCCTGGGTTTTGGCATAGAATTCCGCAAGAGAGAAGGGTTTCACCACATAGTCATCACAGCCCATCTGGTAGCCGTAGAGAACGTCTTCTTCTCGGCCTCTTGCTGTGATAAACATAATGGGAACAATGCTGTCTTTGCGGATGGTACGGCAGATTTCAAAGCCGTCTGCACCGGGCAACATGACATCCAATATACACAGGTCAAACTCGTTTTCATAAATGGCTTCCAACGCATCGTCGCCGTTGTCATAGGCGTGCATCACCATTTCACCCTCACTTTTATCCTGGAAATAATCGCAGATTACTTCACGGATTTGAGAATCGTCTTCAACCAATAAAATCTGATATGCCATGCTTACCTCCCAAGGTACTTTGTGGATATAGGTGTCCCTTTTACAATGATTATCATAAAGGGAGGATTTATCCTTTGTGTATCCA
>JAZNLG010000278.1:0-2160 GCA_045578965.1 Lachnospiraceae bacterium
TTGGAAAATTGGGTGGTACCGCGGAATTGAAGTTTCGTCCCTTGCATTTTTGCAGGGGACTTTTTTATTGTCCGATTTGCTTCATTGTATTTTGACTATGAAATATCCACACAGCATGTAGGATACGAAGTACAATGAAGCAACTTGGAGCAGCAGAAAGTAAAGATGAACTGAAATAATGACAAGCAGATAAAAAGGAACGGATTGGTTATCATCAAGTGATTAATATATGGAGGAAGAGAAATGAAAGAGACATTACAGGCAATTGAAGCCAAAGCTCTGGAGCAGATTAAGCAGGGCGACACCTTGGACAAGTTAAACGAAGTAAAAGTTGCTTATCTTGGTAAAAAAGGTGAATTAACAGCTGTTTTAAAAGGTATGAAGGACGTATCACCGGAAGACAGACCTAAGGTTGGTCAGATGGTAAATGATACCAGAGCCGTGATTGAAGAAGCTTTGGATAAAGCAATTAAGGCATTGGAAGCTGAAATTATGGAAGCTAAGTTAAAGGAAGAAGTAATTGATGTAACACTTCCTGCCAAGAAGCCTGAAATCGGCCACAGACATCCCAATACCATTGCATTGGAAGAAGTAGAGCGTATTTTCGTTGGTATGGGTTATGAAGTAGTGGAAGGTCCCGAAATTGAGAAGGATTACTATAACTTTGAAGCATTGAATATTCCTGCAGATCATCCTGCAAAGGACGAACAGGATACCTTTTATATCAATTCTGATATCCTTCTTCGTACACAGACATCATCTGTTCAGGTACACGTAATGGAGAATCAGAAACCTCCCATTCGTATGATTGCACCGGGACGTGTGTTCCGTGCCGATGAAGTGGATGCAACTCATTCACCTTCCTTCCATCAGATTGAAGGTCTTGTTATTGACAAGAATGTAACATTTGCAGACTTGAAGGGTACACTTGCTGAGTTTGCGAAGGAATTGTTCGGAGAGGAAACCAAGGTTAAGTTCAGACCTCATCATTTCCCCTTCACAGAGCCTTCAGCGGAAATGGACGTTACCTGCTTTAAGTGCGGTGGAACCGGTTGCCGTTTCTGTAAGGGTTCCGGCTGGATTGAGATTCTTGGCTGCGGTATGGTACACCCCAGAGTTCTTACTATGTGTGGCATCGACCCCAAGGAATATACCGGTTTTGCATTCGGTGTAGGTTTGGAACGTATCGCATTGTTGAAGTATGAAATTGATGATATGAGACTTTTATATGAAAACGATATTCGTTTCTTAAAGCAGTTCTAGTTTTTTATAAGAAATAGATTGAATTGTATTTTTATAAAAGTAATATCAATTTAGAAATATGGAAAAAGAGATTTTTATAAAATTATTTTATGAAAATCAGTAATCAGTAACAGCGGAAACCCCGCAGAAAAGAGGAAAAAGATGAATACAGCCCTTTCGTGGATTAAAGCATATGTTCCCGAGTTAGAGTGCACCGATCAGGAGTACTGCGATGCAATGACTTTAAGCGGAACCAAAGTAGAAGGTTTTGAACGTTTGGACAAGAACCTTGATAAAATTTATGTCGGTGAAATTCTTTCGATTGAAAGACATCCCGATGCAGACAAGTTGATTATTTGCCAGGTGGATCTCGGATTCGAGAAGTTACAGATTGTAACCGGCGCCCCTAATGTAAAAGTAGGAGACAAGGTGCCTGTTGTTATTGACGGCGGTAAAGTAGCAGGCGGTCATGACGGCGGTCCTTTGCCGGAAGAAGGAATCGTGATTAAGAACGGTAAGCTTCGCGGAATCGATTCTTACGGTATGATGTGTTCCATTGAAGAACTTGGAAGCGACAGAAACATGTACCCTGAGGCACCGGAATACGGTATCTATATTTTCCCTGCTGATACCAAGGTGGGTGCAGATGCCATTGAAGAATTAGGTCTTCGTGACACTGTTTTTGAATATGAAATTACTTCAAATCGTGTAGACTGCTACAGCGTACTAGGTATTGCAAGAGAAGCAGCAGCAACTTTCAGAAAGCCTTTCGTTGCTCCTGAAGTAGTGGTAAAAGAAAACGGCGAAAAGATTGAAGATTACATCAGTGTTAAAGTAGAAGATACAGACCTTTGCCCCAGATACTGTGCAAGAGTTTGTACCAATATTAAAATCGGACCTTCACCCAAGTGGATGCAG
>JAZNLG010000279.1:0-2309 GCA_045578965.1 Lachnospiraceae bacterium
AAGTGGATATGCCTATTGTAGAGCAGGTAAATGCTATTTTGTTTGATGGACAGCCTGCTGATCAGGCAGTAAAAGAGTTAATGCTTCGTGACAAGAAAATTGAAATCATTGACGGGGTATGGAATTAAAATACAACCAAAGTTTACTTTACCCTTAAAGTAAGCGGGTGATATAATCCTTTTAGTTTTATTTTTACAGGAGGATTGCTATGCGTACAATGGAATTTAAAATGGAACGTGAGAATTTGGTTTCCATCGGTGATACGGTTAAAATTACGGAAGGTGTACTTCCGTCCAGTTATTATTATACGGCAGAACCGGCAATCGCAATGTCCGGAAATTATGCCTATTATGAGCGATTAAAGAGCAGAGAAGGCGTTGTGAGAGATATTCTGGATACGCCCAGAGGCTATTTTCTTCAAATAGAATTTGATGAAGACGAACCGGAGAAGAGATAGTATGAAATATTTACATGTTTTAATGGATGCGGATATGACCATCATCGATTTTAAGGCAGCACAACGGAATGCGTTGATTGCTACCTATGAAAAGTATGGTTTTCCGGTAAATGAAGAAAGTATCGACTTTTATGACCGGTTAAATAACAGCCTTTGGAAAAGACTGGAACGAAAAGAGATTACCAAACCGGAATTGATTGATTGCCGATTTAAAATTATGTGTGAGCATTTTGGCGTAGAACATCCCGGAGATGATTCTATGGAGATGTTTTATCAGGGGGAATTGGCGAAAGGTCATGATTTGATGCCGGATGCTTATGAAGTATGTGCCCGCCTCGGAAGACATTTTCGTTTAAGTCTTGTGACCAACGGAACGGCGGCGGTGCAACATCAGCGTTTGCGGGATTGTACCTTATTGCCTTTCTTTCAAAACGTCTTTGTATCGGAAGAAATAGGTTATAATAAGCCAAGTTATGAGTTTTTTCAGTATGTTTATGAAGCATTGGGATGCCCGGATAAGAGCAGTATGATTATTGTGGGCGATTCTATGAGTTCCGATATCAAAGGCGGATATGATTTCGGCATTGATACCTGCCATATTATTCCGGAAACACCGGAGTATGAAGATATTGTGCCGACATATACGATTCATAACTTGAAAGAACTGTATGAAATTTTGTATGAAAAGTGTGATTGTGAATAAGTCATACAATAACCGATAGTATTATTGGGTTGCTAATTTTATAATTGTTATATGGTATGAAGAGGATACTTTTAGAAAGAGTATCCTTTTTTATTATATAAAAATTATAAAAGTCATACAGTGAAAAGGCCTGACATATATTATAACAGATAAGTCAGGAGGTTGGTTATGGACAGAAATTATACGGATACATTTGATCTTTATCATGATATACAAGAGCGTTGTGATGGAGAAATCTATCTTGGCGTTGTGGGACCGGTAAGAACCGGCAAATCCACTTTTATCAAACGTTTTATGGATTTGCTTGTGCTTCCTAATATGACGGATGTTAATGAACGTATGCGTGCGCAAGATGAATTGCCCCAAAGCAGCGGCGGCAAAACCATTACGACAACGGAACCTAAATTCATTCCCAAAGAAGCTGCTGAAATTGTATTGACGGATGATGTGAAGATTAAAGTCCGTCTTATTGATTGTGTCGGGTTTATGGTGGAAGGGGCCACCGGACATATGGAAAACGATGCGGAACGCATGGTAAAAACACCTTGGTTTGAACGGCCGATTCCTTTTACGAAAGCAGCAGAAACCGGAACACAGAAGGTAATTAATGACCATTCCACCATTGGTCTTGTGGTAACCTGTGACGGTTCATTCTCTGATTTGCCAAGAGAGAGTTATCTGGCTGCGGAGGAACGTACTATTACGGAATTAAAAGCATTGAACAAACCTTTTCTTGTGATTGTAAATTCTTCGAAACCGTATAGTGATGAGGCAATATCGGTTGCGGAAGAAATTATGGGTAAATATAATGTAAAAGCGATTCCGGTCAATTGTGCACAATTAAAAAAAGAGGATGTTCATCGTCTTCTGACGGAAATTCTGTATGAGTTTCCCATTGCCAGACTGGAATTTTATATGCCCAAATGGGTAGAACTTTTAGACAGTGATCATAAGGTAAAAAATGATATGTTAAGTCGTGTTGCAGAATATGCGGCAGGCCTGAACACCATGCGTGATGTAGCAAACAGTAATTTGCAGTTGGGCAGTGAATACATAACACAATGTAAAATGGATTCCATTGATATGGCAAGCGGAAGGGTTGCATTAAGCCTTGCAGTGGACGAAAGTTTTTATTATGAAATGTTAAGC
>JAZNLG010000280.1:0-4244 GCA_045578965.1 Lachnospiraceae bacterium
ACCCGTGAAATCATCCGTTCCCACGGCGAGAATATTAATGTAATCAGTACCGAAGGCGAAGGCAGTGAGTTTATTTTCAGTCTGCCCATTTCTGATATTGAAGAAAATGATGAGGAGAATACATAATTTTATAAAAAAGCCATAAATTACTATGGCTTTTTTGTATCTTACACAGATATACTTATTTCAAAATTGTTTTACCAAAAGAGAGGACACTTTTATGAGTAAAAAAATATTTATCGGGTTACTCTTGATGGCAATGCTGTTACTTTGTGCCTGTAACACAAAGACTGAACCCGGAGAAGAACCGGTAGACGGCATTCCCTTGGACGGATATACCAATACATATACCGCTGAGGAAGAAGAAATCTTTGCCTTAATTGAAGGTGAATGGGTATGCGAAAACTCCGTTTCCCATATGAATTTCTATGTGGCAGATACTTCTGCAGACTATTTGTATTTCCCGGGTTTTCTGTATCGGGCAGACCTTGGTATATTATTAAATGACCCTATTTTTGACTTAACCTATGGATTTGATAACAGCAGCGAAATTGCCGCACCGGATGAAACCGCAATTACCATTACCTCCATTGATGACAAGGATCTCTTTGTCGGTCATCTGCTTGTTGCAAATGACGGCAGTTATATCAAGTATCAATTAAGCGATGTTACAGACAACTGGTATTATTTCTATCCGGAAGGCAGCGAAGTCACTGCCCCCTCTGACTTTGCAATAGAGCAAATGGAACTGTTTGAATTGGTGCAGGGAAAGTGGATTTGCGAAACTGATGCTGCCTATATTGATATTTATTTGCCGGAAGATGCCGAGTATGACTGGGATTATGATATTACCATAGAAAGTAATTGGAGCGTACACGACGGCGGATATTTCGTAAATGACTTTGCAATCTTCGAACCGGGCGTTCCGCACTTTGCCAATCCACCCGAAGGCGGGATTTTAGAAAGTGAAACTGCCGTATATTTTACTTCCCGCGACGGAGAGTTTGAGACGGGAGGTTTGTTGGTCGTAGACAATAATCGCCAATATATCAAATTCGAACTGGAATACGGAACATGGTATACCTTTTATCCCTACGATAAAGAAACTGACCTCCTTGAATATATTTATTCCCAGCTTCATGCAACATATTTCCTAACCGAATCCGGTATTGATACCCTTGAGGAAGATTCTTTAAGAGAAACCTTCATTTTTCTGAATAACAGTTTCAATATAGACCACTTTTATAAAATTGAAGCAACCCCTTTGGAAGGTGGCAATTATTATTATAAAGTAAACGCAGAATACCTGGATATATGGGGTGACGAATGGACTATCACCTTTTATATTGATGCAAAGGGAAACCTCATCCGTCAGGACGATATAAAAGAAGAACAGATTCGATAATACTCATCATAAAACATATAAAAACAGCTACAATATCTCTTTAAAGAGTATCGTAGCTGTTTTTTGAAGGATGTTAAATGATTTTATACGCCTGAATATGCTGAGAAGCCTGCGTCTACCGGTAACACAACGCCGGTGATAGCACTGGCACTCTTATCATCGCAAAGGAAAAGTGTTGCGCCTAACAATTCGTCCGCATCCACGAAACGATGGGTGGGGGTGCTGTTAAGAATCTTCTTACTTCTCTCGGTAGGTGTGCCGTCTTCGTTGAATAACAACGCCTTATTCTGTGCTGAAACTAAGAATCCGGGTGCAATTGCATTACATCTGATACCTGTGCCTGCAAAGTGAGTAGCAAGCCACTGGGTAAAGTTAGAGATACCTGCCTTCGCTGCAGAGTATGCAGGAATCTTAGTTAACGGTGTATATGCATTCATAGAAGAGATATTTAAAATACAACCCTTCTGATTTTCAACCATATCTTTGGCAAAAGCCTGAGTGGGAAGAAGTGTTCCCTGGAAGTTTAACTTAAACACAAAATCCACGCCGTCTGCACCTAAATCGAAGAATGACTTGCCGCCTTCTTTTGCTTCATGCTGGTATTCGTTATCTGTTGTAGCTCTGGGATTGTTTCCGCCCGCACCGTTTACGAGAATATCACACTTACCTAAGTCAGCAAGTACCTGCTGGTGAACTTCTTCCAACGCATCTGCATCCAATACATTTGCCTTGTAGCCTTCACAAATAAAGCCTTCTGCTTTTAATTCGTCAGCAAGTTTCTTCACTGCCTCTTCATTTAAGTCAAGGGCTGCTACCTTCGCTCCGCACTGTGCAAATGCTCTTGCCATGGTGCCGCAGATTACTCCGCCTGCACCGGTTACAACTACTACTTTATCCTTAAAATCAATCTGAATGGGAATATTAATCATCTCTGCTTCCTCCTATCTTTTTCCGTCGAGTCTGTCAAGCATGTCCCACACGAATAACATATACATAACACCTAATGCTCTGTCATATAAACCATAACCGGGACGTACATTTCCGGGACCTTCATCCCACAAATGTCTTCCGTGGTCAGGGCGGATATATCCTTCATAACCACAATCATGGTATGCTTTTAAAATTTCAAGAATGCCGGTATCGCCGTCGCAGTCACGATGGCTTGCTTCTGAAAAATCGCCGTTTTCAAAATGTTTCACGTTACGGATGTGGGCAAAGGCAATACGGTCGCAATGCTTACGAACGATAGCTGCCACGTCATTATCAGGGTCAGCGCCCAATGAACCGGAACATAATGTCAAGCAGTTGCAAGGATGGTCAACCATTTTAAGGAAACGGTCAATGTTTGCCTCATTAATCAGGAGTCTGGGCAAGCCGAAAATATCCCATGGGGGATCATCCATATGAATCGCCATCTTAATGTTGCACTCTTCACAGGTAGGCATAATTGCTTCCAGAAAGTACTTCAAATTCGCCCACAAAGTTTCATGGTCTACATCTTTATAATCCTTGAATAACTGATCCAACTTCGCCATTCTTTCAGGCTCCCAACCGGGGAAGGACATATTATACTTTTCTGTAAAATCCAGAATATACTTTGCCATGGCATTGTAATCATCCTGAATCATATTTTTCTGATAAAAGAGGGCTGTCGAACCATCGCCTACGGGATGGAACAAATCACTTCTTGTCCAGTCAAAAATAGGCATAAAATTATAACAGATTACCCTAACCCCAAACTCTGAAAGATTGCGAATACACTGCTTATAATTCTCAATATACATGTCTCTCGTAGGTTTACCTATTTTGATATCATCATGTACATTTACGGACTCTACCACGTCCATGTTAAAGCCATACTTATCCAACTGTGCTTTTACTTCTGCAATTTCTTCTTTTTCCCAGATTTCACCGGGCATTTTATGGTGCAAAGCCCAAACAATACTTGTTACGCCGGGAATCTGTTTGATGTCAGAAAGTTTAATCTTATCATTACCTTCGCCGTACCAGCGAAACCCCATCTGCATTGGCATAGTTCTACCTCCTTATTAGCGTTCATACCTGCTCTTATACAGTTATTTCTGTAACACTATATTTATTATAAAAAAGAATCTCCATTGTCGGTAGGAAAATTTTTTGTTATTATAGTATATTTTTTGGGATTTTATTCTTTATTATAAAGATAAAACGAAAAAATTGGATAATTCACAAAATTTTCTATTTTAAAATAACAAAACCGGCAGAAAAATATTCTGCCGATTTTTATTATGCCGCCTGACTCGTTTTTTATTTTAACAAATTATACTTTCTAATACACTTTCTTATCCAAACCCATTCTACGGATACTACGATTGATTTCGTAATAAATCTTCTCCTCATCCATAGTCAGTACCTGACGGTTCTCCATGGTAATTTTACCATCAATAATCACAGACTCGACCTCGGAACCATTGGCAGAATATGCCAGGCCCGCAATCAGATTATTGTTGGGCATCAGGGACGGTGTATTTGTATTTAAAATCACCAAATCCGCTTTCTTGCCGGCTTCAATGGAACCGATGGAATCTTCCATACGAAGAGCCTTCGCACCATTGATGGTTGCAATCTTAAAACCTTCCTTGGCACTGATACACTGGGCGGTCTCGCCCACACCTTTATGGATTAATGTTAAAAGACTTAATTCATGGAACATATTCAGAGTATTGTTGCTTGCTGCACCATCCGTACCAAGACACACGTTTACACCAGCCTCAAGCATCTTAGGAACGGGCGCAAAACCATTGCCAAGTTTCATATTGCTGGCAGGATTGGTCACCACACTAACATTTTTATCTTTTAA
>JAZNLG010000281.1:0-2413 GCA_045578965.1 Lachnospiraceae bacterium
GTTGATATTAAGACATTATTATATCAGGTACCGGGTGGAATGCTTTCTAACATGGTTAGCCAGCGAAAAGAGCAGAACGCAGAAGACAGATACTATGATGTATTAAAAGAAATCCCTGAAGTTCGTAAAGATCTTGGTGAGCCACCACTTGTTACACCTTCATCACAGATCGTTGGTACACAGGCTGTATTTAACGTTCTTATGGGTGAAAGATACAAGATGGCGACAAAGGAAACGAAGGCAGTTCTTCGTGGTGAATATGGTCAGACTGTAAAACCAATGAGCCAGGAAGTTATTGATAAGGTTATCCCGGGTGAAGAAAGAATCACTTGCCGTCCGGCTGACTTAATCGAAAACGAAATGGATAAGTTAGAAGCAGAAATGAAAGAATGGAAGCAGCAGGATGAAGACGTATTATCCTACGCTTTATTCCCACAGGTTGCTACTGATTTCTTCAAATATCGTCAGGCACAGCAGGAAAAAGTTGATATGACTCAGGCTGATACAAACAACGGAGCATATCCTGTATAATTAACGATTTAAGACAATAAGTGTATAATAAAATCCCTTGGAGAAGAAATTCTCTGAGGGATTTTTTTATGCCCTTTGAATAATAAATATTTGAGAATCCAGATATTTGAAATTCAAAATAAAAAATGCGTTATATGATTGTTTTTTAATCGTTAAAATAGACAAATAAAATACGGCCAAGTTGTGCAAAAAGTAGGTGTGTCGTTTAACCAAAAATGACTTTTGAAAAAAGGGTTGAAATATAGAAAGTGTTTTGTATATATTAAAGGACAAAGGCGTATGGCGGTCTTATTTCGAGGGGAGCGAAATAGCAGCCATAGTGGAATAGCCGGTAGTTTATCAGGGGGTCTTACCAAAATATAAAATGTAGGGAGAGGAAAAATGAAAAAAAGAACAAAACGGTTACTGGCAGGTATGCTGGCGGCGGTATTTATGTTATCGAGTGTCTCGCTTGGCACGATAACGGTTCATGCCGAAGAAGCAAAATCTACCGCAACACAAACAGAGACGTCTACGTCCGAGACAACAATTGAGACGGCAGGCGGACAGACAAATGGTGAAACGATTAATCAGGAAACAAATCAGACATCAGTTCAACAATCAAGTGAAACGATAAACCAGACGTCAACTCAAACGACGGATCAAAGTACATCTCAGACATCTACTTCCAATGAAGTACAAGAGAATATTGAACAGACACAGCCGACAGTAACAAACACTGTTGATACTTCTGTTGCGTCTACAACTGCATCCGGTGAGGGTACAACATATTCATTTGATTCTTTAACAGTAGAATCCGGTGGCCCTTCAATCGGAGAGACAGTGGATGGAGTTACAGATATTACCTTTGGTGGTAACTATGCATCTGTGTTTGTAAAGGTTCCTTCTGAATTAGCAGGATTAGCAATTGAAAAGATTACGTTTAATGTAACATCCGGTAATGCAGATTGGTTTGCTTTCAAAACATATACAGCAGAAACATATGCAGATAAATGGGCTTCACAGACAGATATTATGTATCGTAATGCTGTAGTGACTCCAAAAGAGGATACAAATGCTGAATTAACATATTTGGCAATTATGTCATGTTATCCGGAAGGATTATCGGAAGAAGAAACTCCGGAATCTGTAACAATGTCCATTTCAGGAATCAGCTTTAAATGCGGAGAAGCGAAGGAACCTTCCCAGGGACAGAATCCGGACGCAGGAGAAAATACTGACGGAACATATACATTGGCGCAGTTGGGTGCTGCAAGCACGAGCGATGTAACAGTTAGTGAAGCAGAAAATGGAGACACAAAGTTAACATTTGCGGGAAACTGGAAAACTCTTTTCATGGCTGTACCGGCTGAATTGAGCGGATTAGCAATTGATAAGATTACATTTAATGTAACATCGGATAATGCAGGTTCTTTCGGATATAAGACATTTACTGAGGAACAGTATAATACGGATCCATGGAGTACGCAGACAGATGTATCATATGGCAATACTACATTGGTGCCTGCAGGAGATACAAAAGCGGATTTAAAGTATATTGCAATTACATCTAATTTTTCATCTGAACCAAGCGATGAAGTAATTGAAATGACAATTTCCGGAATTGCATTTGAGACCAGTGAAGCGGTTGATGACGGAAATGCAGAAAGAGTAGAAGTTATCTATAACTTTAAAGATTTAGAAAATGTGAATTCATACGGTGTTACCTTAACAGTAGGTGATGGCGGTGAATTGAAAGCAGAATATAACGGACAGTATCAGGAAACATTCTATAAGTTACCGGATACAATCGATCCTGCCAAAGTAAAGAAAGTCGATTTATTACTTACGGACGGAAGCGGAGTTACAATTAAATTGTATCCGACTGCAACCGGTTCCGGAG
>JAZNLG010000282.1:0-9576 GCA_045578965.1 Lachnospiraceae bacterium
GGCATAAGTGCAATACTTTCCACACTTACCGTAAAAATTGTTGTATCAAATCCAAGTCTGGCACACGCCAAAGCGGCCTCGCAACCTGCGTGACCTGCACCAATGACACATATGTCAGTTTTAATTCTTGCTTCCGGCATAATTTAATCCTTCTTAATATATATAAATTTATTGAAATTCTAACGATTACTAATTTGACCAATAAAACAATTTTTTATATCAACGAATCTACTTACCCATACAGAATTTTGAGAAAATTTCATTCACCAAATCTTCCCCAACTTCTTCACCGATGATTTCACCAAGACACGCATACGCATTCATCAAATCAATAGAATAAAAGTCTTCCGGCATATCATCTTCCAAACTTTGTTGTACCATTTTCATACTATGAAGGGCAGAAGATAAAGCCTCTTTTTGGCGAAGTGACGATATTGTCACTTCATCATCAAAAGAAATTTGTCCATTGAAAAATTTCTCTTTAATTAAAGAAGTAAAAGCATCCAGGCCTTCCTTTTCTTTGGCTGAAATTGTAAGGAAATTCGGGACATTTTGTGAATTTTGATTGAAGGGATTTTCCTGAATAAAATTAATTTTTTCTTCAAAAAATTCCTTAATATTTTCTTCCGTTATAACTACATCCAAATCCGACTTATTTAATAAAATAATCGTTTTAGACAGATCTAATAATTCAATAATTTCCTTATCATTCTTATCTAAACTGACAGAACTGTCAACTATATAAACCATCAAATCCGCTTTTTCCAAAGCTTCTTTGGCTTTGTTTACACCTATCTTTTCCACCACATCTTCCGTATCACGGATTCCTGCGGTATCAATTAAATTCAAAGTCATGCCATCCAAATATACTGACTCTTCCAACGTATCTCTCGTAGTACCGGCAATATCTGTAACAATGGCACGGTCTTCACCTAACAATAAATTAAGGAAAGAAGACTTGCCTGCATTTGGCTTACCCACAATAACGGTATTAATACCTTCTTTTATTAATCTTCCGTTATCTGCAGAATTTAACAATTTCTCAATGACCGCTATAATATTCGAAGATTTCTCTGACAATCTCTCATGAAAACCATCCAGACTGATATGCTCAGGATCATCCAATGCAGACTCAATAAAAGCAATTTCATAAATGATATCTTCCCGTAAAGCCTTAATTTTTTGATACAAATCACCTTTTAAGTGTGTTATGGAATTTTTACGGGCTGCCTCATTTTTGGACTGAATCAAATCCATAATTGCTTCCGCTTTAGTTAAATCAATTCGACCATTCAAAAAAGCCCGCTTTGTAAATTCACCGGGTTCAGACAATCTTGCACCGTTTTTAAGAACCGTCTGCAAAATACGGTTCATCACATAGACGCCTCCGTGACAATCAATTTCCACCGTATCTTCCATGGTAAAAGAATTAGGCGCCTTCATCAAAAGCACCATAACTTCATCAATAATTTCTTCTCCATCATAAATATGTCCATAGTGTACCGTATGACTTGACATTTCCGATATGGACTTACCACTTTTTGCCTTAAAAATACGATTCACAACTTCAAAAGCCTCTTCCCCGGAAATTCGAATAATACCGATTCCGGAAGGAGAAAGCGCAGTCGCAATTGCAGCAATTGTATCTGTAATCATTTTTTAATCCTTCTATGTTTCTTTTATAAATATAATTTTTTCATAATATTTATAAACATAATTTGCTCATTATATCACCTATTATCGCACAAATCTTTTATTTTTCCTACTAAAACTTTTCATATACTAGCATAAAAACAGTCGAATTATTTTTTTCGACTGTTTCTTATCTACCTTTTAAAAGAAAATTTTAAATAATTTACTTTATTTAATAACTATTTCTTTATTAATTATTTCTCTATAAAATCTTTTAATATCACAATTCCACAGATAATAATTGATCTTAATTCTAAAATAAATACGGCATATATTTTATAATTCCATAAAGAACCGTTTGAAAACGTCGGTACTTAATGAGCAAGATTATTCTTGCGAATTTAGTATCCGTTACGTTTTCGTCGAGCGAGAGCGCGTTCTGTTGGAATATAAAATATATGCCGTTTCATTCACTAAGAACCAAACATTATCGTCCCCTTATTTCTTAAGAGAAACAACAACCTTTCTAAAAGGTTCTTCTCCTTCACTGTGTGTTGTCACATACTTATCATTCTGAAGTGCAGAGTGAATAATTCTTCTTTCATAAGGATTCATAGGCTCTAAAGATACGCTTCTTTTGGTTCTTTTTACCTTGAATGCAATATTTTTAGCAAGATTTTCAAGAGTTAATTTTCTTCTTTCACGATAATTTTCAGTATCAACCTTAACTCTTATGTATTCTGAAGTTCCTTTGTTTACTACCAAAGATACAAGATACTGTAAGGAATCAAGAGTCTGACCTCTTTTACCGATTAAAACACCCATATCTTCACCGTTTAAAACAACTTCCAAAGTCTTCTCTTCTTCTGAATAAGTTGCTTCAACAGTAGCAGGAATATTCATTGAAGCAAGAACATCTTTTAAGAAATCCTTTGCTTTATCTTCCACACTTACTTCTTTTACAAGTACACGAGCCTTAATTACTGCAGGCTTTGCATTGAATCCTAAAAATCCGGATGAACCTTCTTCTACTACTTCATATTCAAGACTGTCACTTGCTACGGTAAAATGCTGACATGCATTTGTAATTGCATCCTGGACAGTTTTTGCACTAAATTCCATGAATTCCATAGATAACCTCCTAATTCAAATACCAACTCTTATTTGTTATTCTTTTCATTAAACTGCTTCACCATATTAGCCTTAGCTGCAAGACTGCCTGATTTTGCATTTTTATTTAATGAATTATAATATTCCGTTGCTTTTTTCATTTCTTCCTGCTTCTGTTCAGCAGTTTTAACAGGTGATTTCGGCTGCATGTTACGGGTAGAATTTTTTGCTCTTTCATTAATTCCTTCTACCAACATACCCTGTTTTTTCATTTTTTCACGATATCTTTCAGTATTCTTTGCAATAACCGCATCAACATCAATACTGTCAAAATATTTATTAATTGCAATCATCTGAATCATTCTGATTACTGCACCGGCAACCCAGTAAAGTCCCATACCTGCAGGTAATGTGAAACAGAAAAATGCTGACATCAAAGGCATTACGGTATTCATTGTCTTCATAGATGCCATCATAGGATTCTCTTCCGGTGAAGCATTCTTATTATCATTTGCCTGAGTAGGTGATAATTTCACATTTAACCACTGTGTAAAAGCAGATAAAAGAGGAATTGCTACTGCACCAATAATAATAAGCCAGTTTCTTTCATCAGCCACCCATTCCATTTTAATGGTATCCCAGGGTGAATAACCGATATTTAAACCAAGGAAATTATTGTAAACATCTAATTGATCTAATGTTCCTGCAATTTCATTTCCTAATTCGGGATATTTGTCTGCAAGTGCAGTCCAATCTGCATTACTTGCTCTGTTTAATACATCAATATAAGTATTCTGTACATATTCTGTAGTACCTGCAAGATAAGCTTCATTATTAAATTGCTTTTTAAATCCTGCGGCACTGGTTAAAGACTGAATAAATTCAGAACTTCCTGCTTTTGCAATTAAAGAATCTACCAAAGGGAAGAATGCTTCTTTTACCTTAGCAACATAAGCAGGAATTGCATAAATTACACGATACAATGCAAACAAAATTGGCATTTGAATCAATAACTGTAAACAACTACCGGTAGGATTAACGCCATATTTTGCATAAACTTCTTTGGTTTCTGCCTGCATTTTCATCATGGAATCATTGTCATTTTTTCCTTTATACTTGTTCTGAATTGCCTGAAGTTCAGGATTCATTTTGGCAGAAAATTTAGAAAACTTCTGTTGTTTAATGGTTAAAGGCATCATCAACAGATAAACTACTATGGTAAAAAGGATAATAGCCAAACCAATGTTAGGCATGCCAAACTTATCCAATACCCAAAAGATTCCTTCCATTATATAACCCAATAATTTTGCTACGGGTCCAATAATAAAAGACGAATTCTGTGTTAATAAAATTCCAGTCAATTTCTTACCTCCGTCTTATTTTAAGGTACCGGATCATATCCGCCTTTTGAAAAAGGATTACACCTTAAAATTCTCCACGCAGTCAAAAGAGAGCCCTTAATTGCACCATATTTCTCAATTGCTTCTAATCCGTATTGAGAACAGGACGGTGTATAAGGACAACACGTTGATTTCAGTGGAGATAAATATTTTTTATAAAATTTAATCATAGCAATCAATATTTTTTTCATATTTAATTACCATACTGCTTCATAATAACTTTATAATAAGTAATTTTTGTGAAAATTATTCCTTATTATCCATTTTTTTACTATGAAGTTTCCAAAGATGTAATAATGCACTTTCCGCCTCCTGATATGTGAAGTCGGCAGCATTGTTTCTCGCAATGACTACTATATCTAAACCACTATTAAATATATTTTCCTGTAGTCTGTAACTTTCTTTGATGAGTCTCTTCACGCGATGTCTTACTACGCTGTTACCCACCTTTTTACTAACGGATATTCCCAATCTGTTTCCCGGAAGTTGATTTTTCGACACATACATTACTAAATATTTGTTGGCATAAGATCTGCCGCTTCTGAAAACTTTTTGAAAATCCCTATTACTTCTTAATGAATCAGTAAATTTCATATTTATCTTTCCTTAAATAAAAAGATACAAATCAGTTTCTTCCTTATATAAAATATAAAATTACCCTATAAAGGAAAAAATAGGCCACAAATTGCGGCCTATGCTGATAACTGCTTTCTTCCTTTTGCTCTTCTGGCAGCTAAAACTTTTCTTCCGCCGGGAGTGCTCATTCTTGCTCTAAAGCCGTGAACTTTTGATCTCTGTCTTTTCTTAGGCTGAAATGTCATTTTCATAGTCTAACACCTCCTTTACTTATGTCGAAACATCATTTGCAATTATATAGGAAGAAACAGCCCTAGTCAAGGAAAAAATCACATTTTATGTAAAATAAAAATACACTTTATTTTTTATAAAATTTTTTTATTTTTACCAAAATCAACATCTTGTTCTTTTCTTTTTATCCACATACTAAATCTAGAAAATAGGTTACAAATAAAAAATTAACATAATTTAATCCACAAAATGCGAATTACTTGTGGATAACTTTTTATAAAATATGGATAATTTTAACTTAAATTATAAAACAAGCCTATTTTAGTTTATTTTTGATGTTAATAATTATTTTAAAGTTATAAACATCAATGTGAATAACTTTTTATTTTTTATAATTATGTTTATTACGCCGTTTACATAATATTTAACTGAATAAACATTTGATATTTTTATTATTTTAAGGTAATATTATGTTGATAGAATTTCGGCAATTTTAAGTTGGTTATAACTAAAATTTTACATATTTATAATAAGTAAAGGAAAAAAAATGAGTGACGTAGGTAATAATTGGGAACTGATCAAAGAAACACTGAAGAAAGAATATGATTTATCCATTGTTGCATATAACACATGGATTGCACCCTTAAAATTTCACAGTGAAGAAGATAATGTTATTAATATCCTTATTCCGGGTGAACAGGCTCATATTTTAAATTATATTGTTAAAAAATATAAAGATTTCTTCCAGGTTACCATTTCTGAATTAATGGATCGTAATTATGATGTTAATTTTATTCTGGAATCTACAGCACCTTCTGATAAAAAAGAAGAAGTTACAGAAAAAAAACAGGATCATATAAACGATTCTTTATTCAGACAGGCAAATCTGGTAGCAAAATATACTTTTGATAATTTTGTCGTAGGTAATAATAATAACTTTGCCCACTCTGCTGCTCTTGCAGTTGCGGAATCTCCCGGTGAAGATTTTAATCCTTTGTTTATTTACGGCGGTTCCGGTTTGGGTAAAACTCACTTAATGCATTCCATCGGACATTACATTATTGATAATAATCCTTCTATGAAGGTTTTATATGTAGACAGTGAAACTTTTACAAATGAAGTAATTGAAGGAATCCGTAGCGGTAGTTCCTCTGCGATGAATAAATTAAGAGACAAATATCGTACCGTAGATGTTCTTTTAATTGACGATATTCAGTTTATTATCGGTAAAGAAAGTACCCAGGAAGAATTTTTCCATACTTTTAATACCTTATATAATGCCGGTAAGGCAATCATTATTTCATCCGATAAACATCCGAAACAGATGGAAACTCTGGATGAACGCTTTATTTCACGTTTCCAAATGGGACTTCTTGCTGATATTCAGCCTCCCAACTATGAAACAAGAGCTGCTATCCTTTATAAAATAGCAGAAACCAGTCACAAAAAAGTAAGCAATGAAATTATTGAATATATCGCCGAAAACATTAAATCCAATATTCGTGAATTAGAAGGTGCTTTCAATAAATTAATTGCTTTTGCAAAGATTAATAATCAGGAAATAACCAAAGAACTTACGGAAGAAGCGCTTAAGGATATGATTTTTCCGGACAAGCCCAAAATGATTACACCTACCATTATTATTCAGGTAGTTGCGGAACATTACGGTGTCAAAGCGGAAGATATTACATCTAAGAAGAGAAATGCCGAATTTGTTCTTCCAAGACAGGTTGTTATGTATCTTTGCCGTGAATTAACGGAAGTATCTTTAACCGATATTGCCAAAATTCTGGACAAAAAAGACCATACTACCATTATGCATGGCGTTAATAAAATAGAAGAACAATTGAAAACCAATCCTGATTTGGTAAACCAAATTGATATTATTAAGAAAAAGATTAACCCTATTTAATTAATTTTTATAAAAATAAGAGAATTATTATACATTTTTTAATAACCTGAATAAGTTATACTCACTTAATTTGTGGATAAGAATGTTTATAAGCATCACATAAAATGTTTATAAAAATTATTCATTAAAAATGTAGTTTTTAAAGGTAATTTTAGGATGTTTATAACTTCGAACAAAAAGTTGAGTTATCCGGGAGTTTTTCTCAAGTTATTCATTCCAATTTTGCCTTAAATTTGGTATAATAGATAGGGTTATCCACATTTAAACACCTATTATTAATAATAATACTAATTACTTAATAAATATTATGTACGAACGAGGTTCATTTTTCGAACTTCAAGAGGGGAAGGAGTTTATACACATTATGAAACTTATTATTTCTAAGTCAAACCTTTTAAAGGGAGTTCAAATTGTATCAAAGGCAGTTTCTTCCAAGACTACTATGTCTATTTTAGAATGTATTTTAATTGATGCAACCAAAGGAAACATTCGTCTGGTAGCAAATGACATGGAACTTGCAATTGAAACAATTGTAGAAGGTCAGATTGTCGAAAGAGGTATGGTTGCCCTGCCTTGCAAAATTTTCTCTGATATTGTAAGAAGTTTTCCGGACGGAGACATAAGTCTTAATACAGAAGATAATTATAATACATTCCTTACCTGCGAAAAATCTAAGTTTAACATTATTGGAAGAAATCCTGAAGAATTCAGTGATATTCCCCAGGTAGACAGACAGGAAGGTATTGTACTTTCTCAGTTTACTTTGAAAGAAGTTATTCGTCAGACAATTTTCTCAATTAGTGATAATGATACCAATAAAGCCATGGGCGGTGAATTGTTTGATATTAACGGAGATTGCTTTAAGGTAGTTTCTCTTGATGGTCACAGAATTTCCATCCGTAAGGTATTTTTAAAGAATTCTTATGAACCCAATAAGGTAATTGTACCGGGTAAAACATTGAATGAATTAATGAAGATCTTAAGCGGTGAAACTGATAAGGATTTAACTCTTTATTTTACAGACAAGCATATTGTATTTGAATTTGATGAAACGGTTATGGTTTCCAGAATCATTGAAGGTGAATATTTTAAGATTGATCAGATGTTATCCACCGATTATGAAACTAAGTTGAAAGTAAACCGTAAAGTATTCCTTGATTGTATTAACAGAGCAACTCTTCTTGTAAAAGAAGGAGATAAGAAACCTGTTATTATTTCAATCAATGATGAAGCAATGGAATTAAAGATTAATTCGGTTGTAGGCAGCATGAAGGAAGAAATTATTATTACCAAAGAAGGTAAGGATTTAATGATTGGCTTCAATCCTAAATTCTTAATTGATGCTCTTCGTGTGATTGATGATGAAGAAGTAACACTTTACCTTGTAAATCCTAAGGCTCCCTGCTTTATAAGAGATGAAGAACAGAATTATGTATATTTAATCTTGCCGGTTAACTTTACAACCGTGAGTTAATTTAAGATATTAATAAATTTTTATAATAATTTAGGAATTTTATGATTTTAATATAATCCCTGAAAAGGATGTAGTATGGAAGAACTGAAATTAAGAGATGATTTTATTAAATTAGGTCAAGCTTTAAAGGCTGCTAATCTTGTATTTAACGGAGCGGATGCGAAGTTCGAGATTCAGGATGGCAGAGTAAAAGTAAACGGCGAAGTAGAATTACAGCGCGGTAAAAAACTATATGACGGTGATATAGTGGAATATGAAGGTCGTAAAGTAAAAATTGTGAAGTAATTTTATAAACATTAGTATTTATTTGATATAAAAGGTGGCAGGTTATTTAAAGTATGTATATAAAGTCACTGGAACTTGAAAATTTTAGAAATTATGAAAAATTAAATTTGTCTTTTGATAAAGGGACAACAATTCTGTATGGTGATAATGCCCAGGGTAAAACCAATATTTTAGAGGCTATTTATCTTGCATCTACAACCAAATCACATAAAGGAAGCAAAGATAAAGAAGTCATTCGTTTTGGCGAAGAAGAGGCTCATCTTAGGGTAATTATGGAGAAAGATGAGTTAGATTATCGAATTGATATGCATCTTCGTAAATCGAAATCCAAAGGAATTGCTATTAATTGTGAAAAAATAAAAAAAGCCTCGGAATTAATAGGGCTTTTGAATGTAATTTTATTTTCACCGGAAGATTTGAATATTATCAAAGACGGACCGGCTTACAGAAGAAGATTTGTGGATATGGAACTTTGCCAGTTGGATCAGTTTTATATTTATAATCTTACCAATTACAATAAAATTATCAATCAAAGAAATATTCTTTTAAAAGATTTGTTTTATAATCCTTCTTTGCGGGAAACCTTAACAATATGGGATACACAATTGGAATCTTTTGGTAGCAAAATTATTGAAAGAAGAGAGCAGTTCTGTGAGCAGTTAAATGAAATCATCTATGATATTCATCAGAAATTATCGGGTGGCAAAGAAGAAATAAAAATTGTTTATGAACCGAATGTATCTGTTTCTGATATAGGAATTATGTTACAAAAATCCCAGGAAAAAGATATTAAAACCAAAATGACTTCCGTAGGGCCTCACAGAGATGATTTTGCTTTTATGGTAAATGGCGTAGATATCCGTAAATTTGGTTCTCAGGGACAACAAAGAACTGCAGCATTATCTTTAAAACTTGCGGAAATTGAATTAGTGAAGAAGATAACCAAAGAATGTCCG
>JAZNLG010000283.1:0-5566 GCA_045578965.1 Lachnospiraceae bacterium
ATACCCATGTCCGCTTTCACCAGGGCAGGAGCGTCGTTAATTCCGTCACCTACCATAGCAACCTTGCCCAGTTTCATCAATTCCGTAATTGCTGCTTCTTTACCGTCGGGAAGTACGCCTGCGATCACTTGATCCACACCGACTTCCTTACCGATTGCATTGGCCGTCTTTTCATTATCACCTGTAATCATTACAACGCGGATTCCCATATTCCGAAGTTGCGCAACGGCTTCCTTACTGTCAGGTTTCATCACATCCGCTACCGCAATCATACCAAAAAGTTTATTTCCCTTGGTAAAAAACAACGGCGTTTTCCCCTGCATCGCAAGGGCCTCTGCCTGCATTTCCATAGCCTTGGAAACTGTAACCTGACCTTTGATATATTTAAGGCTCCCGCCTACCAAATCATCGCCTTCAAGTTTTGCTTTTAATCCGTTTCCGGGTAAAATCTCAAAGTCCGAAACTTCCGTTTCTTTTACACCTTTTTCATGTGCATATTCCACAATCGCACCGGCCAAAGGGTGTTCGCTTTTACATTCCAATGCATAAGCCAGTGTTAAAAGTTCTTGTTCCGAAATCTCACCTTCCGCTACTACATCGGTCACCTTCGGTGTGCCTGCTGTAATAGTGCCTGTTTTATCCAGGGCAACAATCTGCACTTTACCGGTCTCTTCCAACGAAACCGCTGTTTTAAAAAGAATACCGTTCTTAGCACCTACGCCGTTTCCTACCATAATTGCTACCGGCGTCGCAAGTCCCAGGGCACAGGGACAACTGATTACTAATACCGAAATACCACGTGCCAACGCGAAACCGATACCCTCACCAAGGAACAACCAAATCAAGGTCGTAACAACCGCTATTGCAATCACCACCGGAACAAAAACACCCGACACTTTATCTGCCACTTTGGCAATGGGCGCCTTGGTTGCCGCCGCATCGCTAACCATCTGAATAATTTGAGACAGCGTGGTATTCTCGCCCACGCGGGTTGCTTCACACTTTAAGAAACCGGAACAGTTGATAGTTGCTGCTGATACCAAATCGCCTTGATTTTTATCCACAGGGATACTCTCGCCGGTCAGAGCCGACTCATCAATGGCACTGTTGCCTTCCAACACAACACCGTCCACCGGAATGCTTTCGCCGGGGCGTACCACAAAAATATCGCCTTTTAAAACTTCTTCGATTGTAACATTTTTTTCCACACCGTCGCGAATCACGGTTGCCGTTTGCGGTGCAAGATTCATTAAAGACTTCAACGCATCCGTAGTCTTACCCTTTGAACGGGCCTCCAACATTTTACCCACTGTAATCAGGGTTAAAATCATCGCCGCCGACTCAAAATAAAACTCATGCAGCAACGCATGTGCCGCTTCCGTATTTCCCTCATTCACCTGTGCTGTCATTGCAAAAAGTGCATACGTACTGTAAACAAAAGCCGCGCCGGAACCCAAGGCTACCAACGTATCCATATTGGGTGCTTTGTGAAGAACGCCTTTCCAACCGCTGATAAAAAACTTCTGGTTTATTACCATGACTATTGCGGTCAATAATAGTTGCAAAAGCCCCAAAGCCAAAGGATTATGGGCAAAAAACGCAGGCACGGGCCATCCCCACATGGAATATCCCATGGAAAAATACATCAGCACCACAAGAAAGCCCACTGATGCAATCAGACGCTTTTTCATCTTGGGTGTCTCGGTATCTTCCAAGATATCCGCACCATTATTCTTTTTATTTGCAACTGATGCAGATGTATCGTTCAAAACACTTGCCCCATATCCCGCATCAGTTACTGCTTTGATAATATCGGCTTCGCTTGCACTGCCCTCCACGCCCATGGAATTGGTCAGAAGGCTAACAGAACAACTTGTAACACCTTCTACCGCAGATACCGCCTTTTCCACCCGGGCACTGCAGGCCGCGCAACTCATACCTGTGACTGTATATTTCTGCATAAATTTACTTCCTCTATTTCATTAACTTTTGCAAAGTATCCACCAGTTCATCAACGGTTTCTTCTTTGCCTTCTTTAATATCATTGGTAACACAGGTCTTAATATGATTCGTCAGCAGTACTTTGTTAAAACTGTTCAAAGCCGCTTTCACTGCTTCTACCTGAATTAAAATATCCGTGCAGTACGCATCTTTTTCTACCATACCCTTGATTCCACGGATTTGTCCTTCGATTCTGCTTAAACGATTTGTCAAATCCTTATATTCTTTTTCGGAACGTTCTTTTGTTTTTGTACAACAAGTTTCCTGCTTTTTTTGACTCATAGTCTTTTCTCCTACGCTATCCATTATACCCCATAGGGGTATATATATCATATTATGTGGAATATTCTTTGTCAAGATTCGATTTGCGCGATGACTTTTTCTTGCATATTGCTTACTTTTATATTATAGTTATCTCACAAATCATGTTTATGTAGGTGCGACCTACTCTGACTTTCTTAAGTCATATCATAAGTTCTTATGTTTCCAACAGGAATAAATGGAATGATTTATATTTTTGCCTGCCTTATTTTTGTGCGCAAAAATAAATCAAATATTATTTTAAGGAGGACTATGCCTATGGAGCATACCAAATTTCTAAAGTTCCGGCCTCTTAGCGAATTGAATCTTATAGATAATTTTTTATTTCATAAGATGATTGATGACAAAGAAACCGGTGAAGAGTTTTGTCGTATTCTTTTAAGGACCATTCTTGGTAGAGAAATACGACATATTAAAATCACATCCCAGAAAGAACTGTATGGACTTGACACAGACATGCACGGCATCCGTATGGATGCTTATCTGGAAGATGTTAGCGACTGCGATGCCCTGGATGCGGATATTTTACCTGACATCTATGACATTGAGCCCAATCTTACTTATGAGAAAGACTCTATACCCAGGCGGATGCGTTTCTATCAGGGAATGATAGATGCCGCCAATCTAAAAAGAGGACAAGCATACATAAAACTTCCGAATGTGGTCATCATTTTTATCTTACCTTATGACCCGTTCGGATGCGATCGTATGATTTATACCATACAAAATATGATAAAAGAAGAACCGTCTTATAACTATAATGACGGAGCCTTAAAAATGATTCTATATACAAAAGGAAAAGCCGGAAATGCTAGTAAAGCACTGCAGGATATGTTAAAATATTTTGAGAATTCAATATCCGCCAATATTACGAATCCTGATATTGAATTTATTCATCACACAGTAGAACGGCTCAAAGAACAAGGGGAGATAAATTTAGATTATATGAAATCATGGGAATGGGATGAATACAATCAAAAAATCGGACGAGACCACGGACTAATCGTAGGTCATAAAGAGGGTTATGCCATTGGCCTTGAAGAAGGACATGCCGCCGGACGCGAAGAAGGTCTTGCCGTCGGACGCGAAGAAGGTCTTGCCGTTGGACGCGAAGAAGGTCTTGCCGTTGGACGCGAAGAAGGTCTTGCCGCCGGACGCGAAGAAGGAATCTATGCCCTTATTCGTAGTTGCCGTAAATATAACACTACCGATGATGAACTTATAGATGAACTCATGTCCAATTTCTCTATCACCAGGAAAGAAGCCCAAGGTTATCTGAATCAATATTCTAAACAGTCTTAATTCATTTCTTTTTAAGGAACAGATATGAACATCATATCTTTCCGCTTAGACACATAATAAAATATGAAAGCAGAACGAATGATCTTCACATCATCCGCTCTGCTTTTATATTTTTTAATTTCAGATTATAACTAATAAGTTTTAATACTTTACATTTTAATATGATTTCATAATCTCAAACTCATCCGCCAGATAATAGGTATCAAAATCTCCCGGCGCGCGCCAGTCCTGAATTGAAATTACAATACGATATTTCCCGGTTGGTAACTCACCATATAAATACGCCCACGTAACAGGTAAAACAGTGGTTTCTCCGGCAGATATTTCATAAGCAATCTGATGCCATCCAACCTCAGCAATTGGCGCCAGGTCATACCACGCTCCATCCACCTTTCGCTGAATGGTAAACCATGCACCGGCCTGCAATGTCTTTCCCACATCACCGGAAGACAGGTAATTTAAACGTAACTGGTTATTTATCTCTAAATCACCATTCACATCAGTGTATTTCTCCATGGAAAGGCTTACACCATCTAATGTGTTTACTTCATGCTCCCAAGGGGTATCTACAACCGCGGGCAAATTCATTCCTGACATCGCATTTCCATCCTCTGATAAAGTTCCTGCATCCGAATAATGCACTCTAAGAATCAATGCCGTATATAAAGGCAAATGCTCATCATACATTTTACCGGTGTCCCACATGGATATTACAATTTGCTGGCCACCTTTTAACTCATCAATCGGATATACATCTTCCGGAATCTGCACCACAAAGGCTCCCGGGAAATTCTCCGATTCGGAAGTAATACAGATTTTATCTTTAGAATCTGCCATAACTTCTTTTATGGTCGCCTGAATAAGCACAGGCTGTTTCTCGCCTTCTGCCACAGTACCACTCACCGCGTAATTATCCGTTGCAAAAATATAAGATGCTTCTCCATAAAAACCGTTGCCGTTACTGCCTTCATCCCACTGGGCAATTACCTCGTAAATACGTCTCGGGCGCAGTTCCAGGAAATAAACATCCTCTAAAGTATATTCGTCTAACACCAGTGGCTCCATATCACCTAAATCCAGCAAATCATATTCTTTTACCCTTATACGGTCCGGGTCAATCCCCCAGCTCAACATATACGGAGCATAATCAATACCGTTATAATCGCGCACCTCTATCCACTCATCTTCCTTGCCTTTTACTGCTACCGTAACAAACGGACCGGAAGCGTTTGCACTCGCCATCTCATTCGGATCTCCCGTAGGATAAGTCCACTCATAGGTTCCGCTCTCCACATAAGTAAAATTTATAGCACTGGATAAGGCATCCTGCATAGTCAGTGTGGGCGGTTTCTTCAAGAGTTGTACAGAAGTAATGTTTTCCAGTTCCAACTGCTCCAGTAAATATTCTTCTTCTATCGCCTCTAATTCTCCCTGAAGTCTTTCCTGTTCTAACTGTTCTTTCAAAAGCTCTTCTCTTCTTAAAATATCAATCACAGTATCATACAAGTCCTTCGGCACATAATAACAGGTTGCCCCCGTAGTCTGCATAGTGTCAGAAATCATTCCGTAATTCGGCTCACTGTACATCGAGATAATTGCGCCATTTTGATAATCAATAAAAATCGCACCCAGACCTTCTAACTGCTCACCGTCGCCTACTTCCTTATACTCATCCGTATCCAAGGTTGCTTCGATAATTTCCCGCAAAGTTTCTGCATCCGTAATCACCATGGGGTCTTCCAGCGTACGACCGTAATATCCGTCGGAATAGATAATAATTTCATCCACATTCTCCCATTCCACACTGCCGTCATTGATATACGGTATAGTCTTCTCCTTCGGCTTTGTCATAAAACAAACCGCCACCACCACACACAAAAATAGTGATACCAGAATAATCCAAAACGCAGGCTTTTTATAATTTAAAACATTCACAATACGC
>JAZNLG010000284.1:0-7762 GCA_045578965.1 Lachnospiraceae bacterium
ATTGCGTTATCCTTTTTAAGAATATACATCACCCATGCAATAATGGGGGGAACAATACAGGTTGCCAATAAGATAAAATAATCTCCCAGCTCTCTTGCCTCTTTTAACACCTCAAGAAAATACGCTGCCGCCAACAAAACCGTAGTAATGGTCATACATACCAATGCAGTTTTGTTTCTGCTGATGTCCGCGTTCTTCGTAATTGATAAATCAAATTTCGTTTTTGCCATAAAATTGCCTCCCATTTGGAATCTTCGTCTTTCGCTATCCCCTTTTTTGACAAATAATTCATTTACATTATAACGTAAATCCATTACGTTTTACAGTAAATTTTTTGTGAACTTACCGTTACTGTAAAATTTTTAAAACATTGGAAATTGATTTCTCCAGCGCCTCATTACCGCTTTTATCCACTTCAAGTTTATTACGCTCACTGTGGGTAAGACAACCCGCACCGTTTACGCAACCGCCGACACAAGCCATACCTTCGATAAAATTACCTACATCAATACCTTTATTGGCTTTTAGCAGGGTCATTTTACATTCTGCAATACCGTTGCAAACCACCGGACGCAATTCAAAATCCGTTACTCCCTGCTCCTTGATTGCTTCTGCAACTGCCTCTGTCAGACCGCCGCTTCGTGCAAAAATTCTTCCAAAATAAGAAGCAAAATACATATGTCCATCTTCCAGCGCGGTAATATCAATTTCTTTACTGTCAAACAACGCCTGCAGTTCCTCGAAGGTCAGCACACAATCTACATAAGGGCGTACATCTTCACGCTGAAACTCTGTCTTTTTGGCAGTACACGGCCCGATAAATACAATTTTACAATCCGGATGCTTTTCTTTTAAAACCTTACTTAACGTAACCATCGGTGAATCATTGTGTGAAATATGTTTTACCATATCCGGAAAACCATTCTGAATATACTGTACAAATGCAGGACAACATGAACTGGTCAAAAATCCCTTCTCTACCAATTCTCTCGCTTCTGAGTCAGCCACCATATCCGCTCCCATGGCAACTTCCACCACATTGTGGAATCCCATCTCGCGAAGTCCCGTCACAACCTGACCAAGTCTGGCATATTTGAACTGGCTGGCAATGGCCGGAGCCACCAATGCATAAACCTTATACTTTCGGTTATTGTCACTGTTTTTGATTAGTTCAATGGCATCCGTAATAAACGAAGCATCCGTAATTGCTCCGAATGGACACTGATATACGCAGGCCCCGCAGGAAATACACTTCTTTTCATCAATCAAAGCCGCTTGATTTTCGTCCATACTGATTGCATTTACTTTACAGGCATTCTGACAGGGGCGGACGTTATGCTTAATAGCACTGTACGGACACACCTGCGCACATTTTCCGCACTCAATACATTTGCTTTTATCAATATGGGCATTCTGATTCGCATCATATGTAATGGCATCTCTGGGACATACATCACCGCACCGGTGAGCAATACAGCCGCGACAGGCATTGGTGACTTCGTAACCGCCTACAGGACATTCATCACAGGCAATGTCAATAACATTAACCACTCTTTTATAACCCTTGCCGTCCATAGTGGTATTCATAGCAATCTTGACACTCTCGCCCAAAACCGCTCTTTCCTTATATACACAGCAGCGCATAGTGGGCTCTCTTCCGGGAACAATTACTTTGGGAATTTCAAATGCTGCCTCCTCCAAGTTACCTTCCCAGGCACGCTTTGCCACTTCTCGCAACACCTTATATTTTAAAACCTGTACTTTTGTATCGAATTTTCTGCTCATTGTCATCTTATCCTTTTGGAAAAATTAAGACGAGGGTGGTCCGCCTTCCCGGTCGGTCATCTTCGCCTTAATAAAATCTTTTTTTTAAATCAAACCGCTGTTATCTTCTTTTGACTATTTGTATTTAGGAAAGCATTGCCAGACGGTCCGTCAGTTTCTCTTTGATGCATACATCGGCATTATGCATAAATTCCACAAATTCCGCAGGCGGTATGGGTTTCGAGAAATAATAGCCCTGCAGGAAATCACATCCTACACTTCGCAACATAAGTGCCTGTTCAAAAGTCTCTACTCCCTCTGCCACAATTTTGAGCCCGAGACTCTTAATCATAGCCGCGGTATGCTCTAATACCTTCATCGCCTTATCATTATCCGTTGCTGCCCAAACCACACTTTTATCCAGTTTCACCAAATCAAACGGAAGTTCAATCAGGTAATCCGTATTGGAATAACCGGTGCCGTAATCATCCACCGCAAAAGTACAACCGGAATCAATCAGACGGTCCATATTGTTAATCAAGATTTTGTTATCCACTGCAGAGAACGTCTCTGTCACTTCAAAATCAATCATATTATACGGAATCTCATATTGATCCATAATGGATTTGAGATGCTGGTGTAAATCTTCCTGTAAACACTGCACCATGGAAAGATTCACTTCCACATAGCGGATACCCAGACCTTTGGCATCTGAAGTTTGCAGAAACTCGCATACCTTATGGAATACAATATCTCCCACCTCCAGAATCAGACCGCTCTGCTCAGCGATAGGGATAAACTCATCCGGCGGAATAAAGCCCAACTCTTCATCACGCAGACGCACCAATGCTTCTGCCGCGCTGAATGCATTATCATCAATGGAATAAATCGGCTGGAAATATACTTCGAAACTCTTATTTCGTACCGCACTTTTTAAAATATGACTGATAATGGCACTTCTCTGATGTTCCGCCGTACTCTCTCTGGTTGTCTCCACCACATCATAAGAATTCTCTTCTTTTGCCTTATCCAGACCCGAACCGATGGCATTCAACATTTCTTCACGGGACGATGCCACCTCCGGAAAATCTACGGTACACAGACGCACCGTCAGGTTTACCGCAACGCGATTGATATGAAAAGCCGTAACAAAACGCCATTTCAGCCAGTCTGCATGTTCCTCTAAATCTTTACTGTTTTTATCAAAAACATAGGCAAAACGGGTTCCCTCCAAGTGATACATATCGCCTTTGAGCCCTTTGGTACAGTCCTTTACCACTGCGGCAAGCAATTCATTACTGCTCTCCACTCCCATAAACTGGTCCACAAACTGCAACCCTTCAATCTCAAAAGCCAGCACGGTAAACTCTTTCTTTTTATCAGCCCGCTTGGTAACCTCTCTCAAAAAGGCTTTCATATTAAAAATATCTAATTCCTTGTCCAGATAGTCATCCGGATTCTGCAGAGAATGGAATAACATAAAAAACAAAAGCGATGCCACAAAGTTTACCAATAGCAATTCATTCCAAAAGAGCTGTATAAAAATTGCCACAATAGAGATTATCGCAATCATACAGGTGGTAATCAAATGCATATTGTTGATTTTACGTCTGGAAGTCAAAACGGTAAAAATACATCCGGCCAGCATAATAAATGCCACCGCATACAATACGCTGTGCAGAAAACCGTGTTTATACTGATTATCTTCAAAGTAAAAGATCGTTTTGGCCCAGGGAGTAATCGCAATTGACACCGTAATAAATGTCAGGACCGCCGTGTTAACTCTTTTCATTATCTTACCGTATCTGCTCTTATGACGCTCCGTAATCAGAAGCAGATAGATAAAATAAATCACGTATGTACAGTTAAAAGAAAAGAAATAAATCTGGTTAATAAGATAATTTAACCATATGGGAAATGTTCCGATATGATTCAGAGAATACACCGAAATGACATCAAAAAGAGAGGCAGTAATAATTAAAGCCCCTATACATAAAAACAAACGATTGGATTGGCTGGGAATGTGTTTCTTGGAAAAGAAAAGCCCCCCAACAATAATACATATGAGAATTGCCGCTATATCATAGTGAAAGATATAATCCATATGGCCTCCCGCTTTTGTAAAAGTGTTGTCCCCTTTTAAACACCTATACATAACCATTATAACCTATTTTTAGCCAAAAAGCACCTGTTTTCAGCGTATATTTTTATTAGTTTATAACGTTTTAGTTCTATTTCGTGCCGATACAGACTTTTTTTCCGATTTCGATTATTTCTGCCTGATATACATAGCAATTGCAACTACAATAATAATAACATATCCGATGATACTAAATACGTCCGGCACCTGATCCAAGAAGAAAAATCCGAGAATCGCCGCAAAAATCACTTGAGAATAATCGTATACCGAAATTTCCTTCGCCGGTGCATAAGTATAAGCCGCCGTCACACAAAACTGCCCTCCGGAAGCCGCAAGCCCCGTAAGCAACAAAAACATCCACTGCCACCACTCCATAGGTTGATAATTCAAGAGCACAATAGGTGCCAGAATAACACTGGTAAAAGCAGAGAAAAAGAACACGATAAAAGCACTTTTGGTTCCTTTTTGACCAAGTTTACGAACACAGGTATATGCAATGCCTGCACCCAAGCCTCCCACAAGTCCGGCAACCGCGGGAAGCACCTCCATACCAAAAGTAGGTTTTACAATAAAAAGACTGCCTCCAAAAGCAAGTACCACAGCCATCCACTGGAACCAGTTTGCTTTTTCTTTTAAGAAAATGGCTGAAAAAATAATCACAAAAAATGGTGCCAATTTATTTAACATGGATGCATCGGAAATATTCATGTGGTCAATGGCATAAAAATTACACACAAAACCGATACCACCGGCAAAAGAACGCAAAAAGAGCAACCAAAAGTTATCCTTCGTTACTTTTCTGTCTTCTTTTGCAGTACTGCGAAACAGCACAATACCGGAGAAAATCAGAGCTACGGCATTTCGAAAAAACGCCTTCTGTAACACCGGTACATCTCCTGCCAGATTTACAAATAAATTCATTAATGCAAAACAAAAAGCGCAACCGATAATGCATAGAATACCTTTTTGTCTGTTTTTCATTTCCTACACTTCTTTCCGACTCCGTTTACGGAATCCATGGATTTACAACCCTTTTAACCCCATACGGACTTTCTACTGCAGCATTTCGCAGATTGCCTCCACAACTATCTCCTGCTGCTCCTCTGCCGCAATCGAAGCAACACCGTCATCACTCTGCTCACCGTAATTTCCAAAGTTAGCGTGATTTCCGCCATCAATGACAATCTCTGTCATCTCGCCGGGCAGATTGCTTCTGTATTCGCCATAGTTCTCCATATTGAGAACCCCGTCCTGACTTCCGTATATGCTTAACACTTCCAGTTTTTCTTTGGATATGTCTTCCGTGGAATACGCTGCCAGCAAAATAAGTCCCTGAATCTGACTTGCATTGTCATACGTATAAGAAGATGCCATGGCACCACCCAAGGAATGCCCGGCCATATACCAGTCCGCCACATTGGAATACTCCTTGCGAACCAAATCACCTTTATTTGCGTCCAAAACCGCTAATTTTAGGGGCATTTTAACGATAACGCAAAGATATCCTTCCTCCGCTACCGCATGCATAAGAGGCGCATACGCTTCCGGTTCCACACTTCCTCCGGGATAAAAAATAATCCCCTTGTTATAAAAACCGCCTGCCGGCTCAAATGCAATATAGTGCTTTTCTTCTTTTACCGTAACATATTTACTGCTTTCTAAGGCTTTCAACGCTGCCGCATCTGCATCATAAGCAATATCATCTGCTTTTTCCAAACAAATAACCAATACCGTGGCAACAATAAATATCACAAAACATATGATTCTGAATAATCGATTTTTAGACATCTTAAACTCCAATTCTTACGCGTTTATCTGACACACTCTTTAACATTAAACGGTTCTTATAAAAACGTTTAAGAGAAGCATTTATCTAAAAATGCTTCAATCTCTTCCCTTTTGGCCGCAACACTGCCCTGTATCATTTTAACGCTTCCGCCTCCCCGTCCGTTTAAGGCAGTATTCATTTCTTTGGCAAATTCTCGCAAATCCGGCTCTGTCATAGTCTCGTTTTTACCGATGATATAACGATATCCGGCTTGGTCATTTCCCATAAAACCGGCAACAAGTCCCGGCGCAATCATAACACCTTCGTTAATCAGTGTACGCATCTGGACATCATCCAATTCCTCACCAAAAATACCATGGCATTTTTTATCCGGTTGAAATTTTATCATCTCGCGCATTTTATCCGTATACAGGGTCGTAATCTGTCTTTTGAGCATTGTAATGGTTTCCTGTCGTTCTTTTAACTGCTCAGAAACTCTGCCTGCCGCAATATGACACTCTTCCCTTTTGGAAGAAAACGCACGCATAATCTGTCCGATTTCCTCATGCAAAATTCCATAATCTTCTCTTGCCCACTTACCGGACTTCAATACAAAACGGGTACCGCCTCTGTGACTCATGAAATCCGTTACTTTAATCAAGCCGATTTCACCTGTAGTCTTTACGTGGGGGGCACAGCAGGCACAGGCGTCATATCCGTCGATAACTACAACACGTATATCCTCCGTCAACTCCAGTTTGCTGCGATATTCCAATTCATCAGATGCATCGGGATACAAGGCTTCAATGCCCGCATTTATATCAATTCCCTTGTTTGCCAATTTTTCAAGTTTGACAAAATCTTCTGCCGTCAACACACCATTTACATCCACGGTTACACAATCATCCGACATATGGAATCCTACGTTTTCATATCCATACAATTTGTGAATCAATCCGCAGAACAAATGCTCTCCCGAATGATTCTGCATTCTTGCATAACGTACTTCCCAGTTTAATCGGGCGGTTACCGTACTGCCTGCCGCTACAGGTACAGAAACATAATGTAAAATCAAACCGTCTTCTTTTTGCACATCCAAAACCGGTAGTACGGTATCCTGCGCACCATTTTGCACATCCAAAATAAATTCACCTTTGTCGGCAGGTTGTCCGCCTCCCTCCGGAAAGAATACGGTTCTGTCCAACACAATGCCATAGAGCGTCTCTTTTATGTCTGCATTTTGACGCACTGCTTCCCGACACTCCACAACCTTGGCAATACATTCTTTTTCATATGCATAATCTTCATAAAGCACCTGCGTAATGCCGGTATTCACTCTTTTATTATTCATTCTGATTCTCCAAATCCGAAGCCGTCCGTACATTCATCGGCACTTCGAACTTTTGATATTTTTATTCACCTACAATACGATTTCTGCCTGCAGTTTTACCCTGATACAGTCTTTCATCCGCAACACGCAACAACTGTTCCATATCATCCTCTGCACTTCCCGCAGTAATACCAAAGGTCATAGTAACCTTAATCGGCATTTCAAAACGATCATCCGGAATTTCCAGTTTGCGCACGTTATCCATCATTACTTTTAATTTCTTAATTCCCGTATCATATTCCGTCTCGTCAAACACAATCAGAAATTCTTCACCACCCCATCGGGCCACAAATCCCTTGCCCTTCAGGGATGCCTTCATTGCTCCGGCTACTGCCACCAAAACCTTGTCGCCCACTTCGTGCCCGTAGGTATCGTTTACTTTTTTAAAGAAATCAATATCACCAATCGCAATACAGAATTTCGTACCGGTATTCTCGGCCTTCTGCATCATTTTCTTCAGACGCTGATTTGCACAGCGACGATTATATAATTCCGTTAACGCGTCACGCTCAATTAAAACATGAAGTGATTTTTGCATGGCAACAACGGACTTTCCCATATCCGAAATTTCGTCATTTCTTCCCATCACCGTATAATGGGGTTCTTTGGACAATTCTCCCTTCGCAACGTTTGCCAATGCTTTCTGAAGATTACCGATAGCCGTTGCCAAATTTTTAGCATAGCGGAACGAAATAAAACC
>JAZNLG010000285.1:0-4943 GCA_045578965.1 Lachnospiraceae bacterium
GATATATCTGATATTCAGACGATTATTGATAATTCGTATCCGCTAGGTCTAAACTACGATTACTGGTACAGGGAAAGTCCATACGATGACAGCAGTTATGATATTACCGTATATTTCAAACCGGATTCCGAGTATTACGAAGAATATAGTTCGGTTGCGGATTTCAATTTCTTAAAAGATCAGATTCCTGATTTTGTATTGGAAAAATTACCGCGCGAAGCGCCTCTTGAATAATAGAGGATTATTATAGTTATAATTGAAGCAAATGCCGGATGCATACGTGTCCGGCATTTTTAATAAGTTTTTATAGGGGTTGTTTAGAGAATATTTAGAATCATTTTAGAAAAATATAGATGAATAATTTTGCTATATATGATTTAATAGTCATTGGTAAATGAATATTTATTCATTTTTATGGAAAGGGGAAACAATATAATGAGCGCATTAGTAGATGTGCAGGATATTTGTAAGGTGTACAATCCCGGAGAGAATGAAGTCAGGGCACTTGATCATGTCAGTGTACAGATTCAGGAAAAAGAATTTGTCGCCATTATCGGGCAGTCCGGTTCCGGAAAATCAACACTTATGAATATGCTGGGATGCCTGGATGTGCCGACGAGCGGAACATATATGCTTCATGGTAAGGATGTTTCGAATATGACGGATGATGAATTGTCCGATATCAGGAATCAGGAAATCGGCTTTATTTTTCAGGGATTCAATCTGATCCAGAATCTGACGGCACTGGAAAATGTGGAACTGCCTCTCATTTATAGGGGAGTTTCGAAAAAAGAGAGAATGGAACTTTCAAAAGAAGCATTAAAAAAGGTCGGCCTTGAAAACCGTATGGACCACAAGCCGTCTGAAATGTCCGGTGGGCAGCAGCAGAGAGTGGCAATTGCCAGGGCCATAGCACAGGCACCGCCGATTATTTTGGCGGATGAGCCGACCGGTAACCTGGACTCGGGTTCGAGTAAGGAAATCATGGGAATTTTAAAAGAACTCCATGAGGAAGGCAGAACGGTTATCATCATTACCCATGATAATGATATAGCAACGCAGGCAAAGCGTGTAATCAAAATCATGGATGGCAGAATTGAATCAGACACAAAGTAAAAGGGAGAAAAATCGTGAAACCAAAAAAAGAAAAACAACCACGCGTTAAATGGAAAGAATTACCTGCTGAGGTAAGAAAGAAAAAGCGTAAGAAATACATATGGATTACCGTCGGAGTAGTAGTAGCGGTAATTTTTGTCGCATCAAAAGCGGCAGCAGCCAATGCAAAATATCCGGTAAATACCGTGGATGTAGTTTACGGTGATGTAGAATCTACAATTACAACAAGCGGTAAAGTGGAAAGTGATGTAACAAAGACATATTACAGTGAACTTACGGGAAATGTAGGAGTGGTACCGGTTAAGGCCGGTCAGGCTGTAAAAGAAGGAGACGTGCTTCTTCATTTTTCAAAAGAGACTTTGGATATTGCCGGAAAAGAAGCACAGGCAAATGCTCTTTCAGGGGAAAGTACTTATAATGATACGATGGACCAGAACAGTGAGAATCAGGCGAAACTGACAGAAGCTACTGTGAATCTGGATGTTTTGAATCAGCAGATTACGGATTATGAAGCATTTATCAAAGAACAGGAACGCAAACTGGAAGATACGAGAAACCGTAAGAAACAGAGTTTGAGTGCACTTGGACTTGAGTTATCCCTGCGTCAGGCAGACGGAGAAGACGTATCCGAAGAAATGGCAGAGTATCAGTATCTTTTGGAAAGTCTGGAGACAGATAAGGAACTTTTGGATATCCAGAGAACCATTTCGGATTCACAGGAGATATTAGGTAATTTAGAAGAATACAAAGCAGAAATGAAATCCCAGAAGTCTTCTACCGAGAATTCAGTTTTATCTTCCGAAACCAAGGAAGCCAAGAGTTTAACCAGGGAAGCGGAGAAAATGAGACAGGATCAGAGTCTTTCCTATGTACAGTCCGTAACAGATGGTATAAAAGCGGATATGGCAGGTATCGTTACGCAGATTACCGTTTCGGAAGGTGCACCGGTGACATCGGGGGCAGCACTGGTTACGGTTGCAAGTAACAGTCAGGTACATGTGGCGATTAATCTTAGTAAGAGCGATTTGGCAAAAGTAAAAGAAGGACAGAAGGCGGATGTTACGATTGCCGGTAAGAAGTATGAGGGTGAAGTTTCCTTTATAAACCATATGGCAACAACCAATGCCAACAATATGCCGGTTGTGGAAGCACAGATTAAGATTACTAATGCCGATGAAGATATTTATCTTGGTATTGAAGCCAAAGTAGTAATCTATGCGGAGAAGGCAGAGAATGTACTGGTAGTTCCTGTGGAAACCGTTAACTCCGATAAGAACGGCGATTTTGTTTATGTAGTGGAAAATAATATCGTTGTCAGAAAAGACGTGGTAACAGGCGTGAGTTCGGATGAGTATATAGAAGTGACGGACGGACTTCTTGAAAACGATCAGGTAATGACAGATATTTCGCTTGATATTACGGAAGGTATGGAAGTTATGGTGATGACGGATGTGTCAGAAGAAATGACAGAGTCTGCAGACGGAGCACAACTTGAAATATCCGTAGAAAGTGAGTAGGCCATGTCCGGATTTATTGAATATATTAAGATTGCGGTCATGAACTTAAAAAGCAATAAAGGACGTTCCGTACTTACCATGCTTGGCATTATTATCGGTATTTCTTCCGTTATTATGATTATATCGATTGGTAATGGGGTGACCGCACAAGTCAATGGTGAATTAAATGATATGGCTGGTGGTCAGATTTATATTTATTCGCAGTCTGCAGAGAGTGGCGAGATAATAGAATTTACGGACGAGGACTTTGATGCGATTGAGGAAAAGATCCCGAATGTAAAAGGTGTTACGCCGCAGTATTCCGTATACGGAAGTGCGTTGGGCAGAAAAGGGAGTTTTGATGCTATAGTAAGTGCCGGAACGGAGAGTATGGAATTTATCAACAGTAACCGTATTAAGTACGGAAGATATTATTCCGAAAGCGATTATTATTCAGCGAATAAAGTTTGTGTTATCAGTGAAAATGATGCCATTCTTTTATTTGGCACCACGGATGTAATCGGTATGGATATTGAGATATCGATGTATGGAGTTTCGCAGGATATGACAATTGTAGGTATCCGTGAGAATCCGGATTCTGCGATGTTTGTATCCTATGGGGAGACGGTCCAAATTGAAATACCGCTGACAACCCTTGGCGCACAGTATGGATTTTACGTAGAAACATTTGACGGATTCTATGTAATCGGTGAGGCGGCGGAATACGCCTCCGATATCGCGAAGAAATCCATCAGTCTTTTGGAAGGAAGACATAATGTCCGGGGTCAGAGTATGATCCAATTGGAGAACTTTAATGATTATATGGACCAGATTAATGATGTTATGGGATACATTACCGTGTTCGTTGTATTTGTGGCAGCAATATCATTATTGGTAGGTGGCATCGGTGTCATGAACATTATGCTTGTGTCAGTAACAGAGCGAACCCGGGAAATCGGTATCAGAAAAGCTCTCGGAGCCAGAACGGCGTCCATTATGACACAGTTTTTATCGGAATCGGCAATTATTTCCATGACCGGTGGTATTATCGGTATCATCTTTGGCGTAGGCGGTGCCACTCTTTTGGGCGCGCTTATCGGAATTGCACCAAAGGTAAGTCTTACAACAGTATTAGGAGCAACATTCTTTTCCTCGGCGGTTGGTATTTTCTTTGGAATTTACCCTGCAAAAAAGGCGGCGAAGTTAAGCCCGATTGAAGCACTGCGCCATGAATAGGCAGTAAAAACAGATATACGATTGCGAACATAGAATGAAAAACAGGGCCGGACAAAAAATGTCCGACCTTGTTTCGTTTCCGTTTTTAGTATATAATTTGGAACAAACGACAGGAGTGAATGAGAATGAGAGTAGAATTTGACGTAAAAATAACAGCGGCAGATTTATTTGATTATATGCTTTCCCATACCTACAGCGGTTTTTCCGGCTTGTTTGGCAGCATAGTGGGAGCATTATTTATTATCATGTATTTTAGTGTAGGGTATTTTTTGTACCTGATTGCCGGAGCGGTAATTTTACTTTATATTCCATGCTCCTTATTTTTGCGTGCCCACAAGCAGGTGGCACTCAATGAAGCGTTTAAGAAACCATTGCATTACGTATTGACGGATGAAGGCGTTACGGTTTCCCAGGGCGAGGATGAGATGTTCCAGGAATGGGATGTGGTGTATAAAGCTAAGTCCACCAACCGTAGTCTTTTGATTTATACTTCCAAAGTGAATGCATGGATTTTCCCGAAGCGGGATTTGGGAAAAGATAAGGAAGCCGTAATCCAGTTGATTTCTGCACATGTGGCTCCAAACAAAGTAAAGATTAAGCAGTAAGGAGTTTACATGGAACGGATAGAGACATTTAGTGAAGAAGAAACATTTACACTTGGTGAGAAAATCGGTCGTGAGGCCACACCGGGACAGGTTTATACCCTGCTTGGTGACCTTGGAGTGGGCAAAACCGTTTTTACCCAGGGCGTAGCCAAAGGACTTGGAATCGATGAACCGATTTGTTCCCCGACTTTTACCATTGTACAAGTATATGAAGAAGGAAGAATGCCCTTTTATCATTTTGATGTATACCGAATAGGCGATGTCGAAGAGATGGAAGAAATCGGATACGAGGATTATTTTTACGGTGATGGCATTTGTTTTGTGGAGTGGGCAAATCTGATTGAAGATATTATTCCGCAGGAGCGCATTCAGATTACGATAAAAAAGAATCCCGAAAAAGGATATTCTTACCGTGAGATTACGATTGAATAGAAGATACATTTGGAGAGTTTGGTATGAAAATACTGGCAGTTGACAGTTCCTCATTAAC
>JAZNLG010000286.1:0-19996 GCA_045578965.1 Lachnospiraceae bacterium
GGCAAGACAAATGAAGAAAATGTGCCTTCAGAAGAAATTGTTTCTGAAGAAAATACAGAGGCATCAGAAGAGTTTTCCGAGGAAGTATCGGAAGAAACAGATTCGGAAGATGCAGTAGTTTCTAATAACGCAGGGGTAGAAATTCTTACAAATGTATGGAATGCATTTGCAGAAGAAGAAAAGTTCTTTGTTTGGGGTGGCGACTATGATGTTGCGGTAGATGGTGCTCCCGGTGCATTCAATGTTACAAATATGGATTATTTGACTACGATGATTTATGTTCCTACGGATTTTGCAACTGATATTGATGAAGGTGCAACTCTTTTTCATGCTCAGAACTTTAATATTTTTACTGGTGCGGCTCTTCATTTGACAGATGCTTCTAATGCAGAAACTTTTATAACTGCATTGAAAGAGAATCTTCTCGGCATCCATTGGACATGCGGTTCCCCCGACACATTGGTAATCTTTACCATAAATGATGATTATGTGTTATATGCATTCGGTAATGTGGATGCGATTGCAACCTTCAAGGCAAAAGTAGCAGAAGTTTACGGCGAAAACGCGATTCTTGTTGCAGAAGAGAATCTGGCAGGTTAAAATTTGTATATGAATATTATAGGAGTCTCCGCTGAATAGGCGGAGATATCCATATAAAATAAATGATAGCAGAGGTGTAAAATGTTATTTTCCGGCTTACCGTTTTTATATTATTTTTTACCGGTGGTTTTACTTCTTTACTTCATTGCGCCCAAATGTTTGAAAAATACGGTTTTGTTAATTTTCAGTTTATTTTTCTATGCATGGGGCGAGCCTAAAATTGTTTTGATTATGATAGCCTCAATCCTGGTGGGATATGTATCCGGCCTTTTGATTGAGGCTTTTCGTTGTTCAAAAGGTGCTAAGGCTGTAATGATTGTATCGGTGCTTTTTCAGGTGGGATGTCTTGTATATTACAAATATATGGACTTTTTTATTGATAATTTTAATTATGTTTTTGGGACGGAAGTGCCGTTATTAAAAATTGCATTGCCGGTGGGAATCAGTTTCTATACATTCCAAATATTAAGCTATACCGTAGATATCTACCGTGGAGAAAAAGCGCAGAAGAACCCGATTGATTTGGCAACTTACATTGCAATGTTCCCGCAATTAATTGCCGGTCCGATTGTGCGTTACAAAGACATTGCGCCCCAATTATCCGTAGCGGGAGGAAGATGGTGGAGAAATACTGCGACAAAAGGGGCTGATGCCGTAGTGTCAGGCGAAACGGCAGGACGTCGTGTCACTGCAGAAGATGTGGCCAACGGCATTCGACGTTTTGTTTTAGGACTGGGTAAAAAGGTTCTTCTTGCCAATCAGTTGGGCGAGTTGTGTGATATTTTCAGATTGTCTCAAGATAAGTCGGTGGTGTTTTTTTGGATATATGCCATTGCGTTTTCGCTACACGTGTATTTTGACTTTTCGGGTTACAGTGATATGGCTATCGGCTTGGGTGAAATTTTCGGATTCCATTTTATGGAGAACTTTAATTACCCCTTTATTTCCGGCAGCGTAACGGAGTTTTGGCGACGATGGCACATCTCTTTGGGAAGTTGGTTCCGGGATTATGTGTATATTCCAATGGGCGGAAACAGAGTGCCGAAGTGGCGTCATTTTTTTAATATTTTTACGGTGTGGATGCTGACAGGCTTCTGGCATGGCGCGGCCTGGAATTTTATTGTCTGGGGATTGTTTTTTGCGATATTGTTAATGTTTGAAAAAATATATTTCCTTAAAGTAATTGATAAACGTAAAGTGCTGGGACATACCTATGTATTGCTTGCTGTGTTAATCAGTTTCGTAATTTTTAATGCGACGAATCTTGGGGAAGCATGGGAATATATCGTTGGAATGTTTGGTTTTGCCGGAGTGCCTTTTATTTCCGGAGAAACGATATATTACTTGCGAAACTTTGCTGTGGTATTAATAGTTTCCCTTGTAGGGGCTACCCCTGTGGTAAAAAAACTTGTGCAGACTGCTATGCAGAAGAAAGTTGTAAGCAATTTGATGGTAGTGTTGGAGCCATTGGCATTGTTGCTGCTGATGTTAATCATTACCGCGTATTTGGTAGATGGTTCTTTTAATCCGTTCTTATATTTCAGATTTTAACTGCAATATGAGGCTGAAAAAGAATTGTTTATGGAATGTAGTAATGTGAAAAGAGTGTACGTTATCTTTTGAAACAAGGAGTATGCGATGGAAAAGTATAAAAATAATATTATCATAATTACGATGGCCGTCTTCCTGTTTGGATTTGGTTGTTTGTGCTGGTTTAAAGGAACGGATGAATATTCAATACCGGAACGCAGATTTTTAAAACAGTTCCCTGTATTGACATGGGATACTGTAGTGAGCGGCAAATTCATGTCTGAATTTGAAACCTATACGCAGGATCAGTTTCCCGGGCGAGATGCCTTAAGAGGATTCAAAAGCGGTGTGGCACTGTATGTATTTGCCGGGAAAGAAAACAATGATTTGTATCTTGCAGACGGCTATATCGGTAAATTGGAGTATCCTTATAAACCGGAAGCAATTGCACATGCCGCTAATGTCTTTCAGGGTGTAGCAGACCGATATCTGAAAGAAACGGATTGTAAGGTATATTACAGTGTGATTCCGGACAAGGGATATTTCCTCGCAGAGCAAAATGGATATTTGTCTATGGATTATGCTATGCTGGAAGCGGATTTTTGTGCCGGTATGGAAGGGATGACCTATATTGATTTGTTCGACGTGATGCAGTTAAAGGATTATTATCGTACCGATACGCATTGGCGGCAGGAAGAACTGCAGGAGGCGGCAGTGGTAATTGCAAACGCAATGGGTAAAAAATGTGATGCCGAGTATGAGGTATGTGCATTGGAGCAGCCTTTTTACGGAGTGTATCACGGACAACTGGCTTTGCCGACAGACGGAGAGACGCTGTATTATCTAAACAATGAAACTTTGGAGAATTGCATTGTTTACGATTATACCAATCAGTGTTATATCGATGTGTATGATATGGAGAAGGCAATGGGTGCGGACCCTTATGAGATGTATTTGTCCGGACCGCTTTCTTTGGTTACCATTGAGAATCCTTCTGCGAATACGGAGGATGAATTGATTATTTTCCGTGATTCTTTTGGGAGCAGTATTGCACCTTTGCTTGTGGAAGAATATGCTAAAATTACTCTGGTGGATATTCGTTACATTTACAGTGGTGTCTTGGGAAATTATATTGAATTTGACAATCAGGATGTTTTATTTTTATACAGCACCATGGTTTTAAACAACAGTGAAACTTTAAAGTAGTTTTAATAATAATCAACAGAAACGAAAACATTGATTTCATAAAATAAAATATCCGACCAAAATTCATAGTGTTTTCATAAAAAACTTGAAATAAGGGTTTTTTAAATCTTTGGTTTGTGGTAGAATGAATAAGGATTTGTTATAACATAGGTTTTTTGCGATTTATATGCAAATGATAGGGATAAAACAGGCGAGAGGGAAACGATGGAGCAACAGGGAAGTGGTAAGAATAATTTGGAATACCGCAGAAAAAGAGTCAAAAGAATAAAGCGCTTTTTGATTATTTCTCTCATTATATTGTTACTTGTTCCTAATGTTTTGTGCGCAGTGCTATTGATTCAGGTCAGTAATATGAATAAAACTCTGGGTGAAACTCAGGAAAAACTGTGGGAGTTAACCGTTCAGATGGAAGATGCCAATGCTGCTGCAGTGGTAGAACAGGTTTTAAGCCCGGTACAGGTGTTGGATGAGGATTTAAAAGCGGTAATACCGGATGCACAGATGTATGAGGGAAAGAAGTTGGTATACCTTACATTTGATGATGGGCCAAGCACGTATACCAATGAAATATTGGATGTTTTAAAAGAATATGATGTCAAAGCAACATTCTTTGTGCTGGCAAAAGACGGGTATGAAGAAGAATACCAACGAATCATTGACGAAGGACATACTCTGGCGTTGCATTCCTACTCGCATCAATACAGTCAGATTTACGAAAGTCCGGAGGCTTTTCATCGGGATATATTGCAATTATCGGATTTTCTGTATGAGAAGACCGGATACCGTTGCGAGTTTTATCGTTTTCCGGGCGGAAGTTCTAACGGCATTATACAGTTTGATAAAGATGAATGTTTTGATGTGTTGGAAGAAGAAGGATTGGTATATTTTGATTGGAATGTTACCAGTAAGGACGCCAGTGCGTACAGTCTTTCCTCAACCGCAATTACGAATAATGTATTGAGCGGAGTTACGCAAACGCAATCCGCTGTGGTACTAATGCATGATGCATCGGATAAGTATACCACGGTTCAGGCATTACCGGGCATTATAGAGAACTTACTGGCGGACGAAAATACCGTGTTTTTACCGATTACGGACGGAACGACGCCGGTTTGTCATGTGGTGAGAAGCACAGAGGGTGAAGAATAAAAACGGAGGAACTACGATGGGTTTTTTCAGTGATTTAAAACAGGATATTGCGCAGGCAGTGAATGAATTAACAGAAGATACCACAGAAAAGGAATTATTGGAAGAAGAGGAACTTTTGAAAAAGGAACTGGCCGAAATGGAAGAGGAATTTCAGGTTTCCGGTGTGGATGCTTCTGCGGAATATGAGCATTATATGGCAGAAGAGGCTGTGTATGATGCATCCGAGGTCGATGAAATTTTGGCGGCAGAAGAAAAAGAGATTTTGAACAGCGAAGATATGTCAGAAGAATTCGGGGAATATTTGGCGGAAACCGAAGAAGAACTGCAGGAAACGAAGGAAGATGCTTTAGCAGAAGAGTTTGAGGCGGTTTTGGCAGGACTTAATATCTCGGATGAGGAGATGGTTGAGTTAATGGAAAGCGAATTGGCAGAGGATGCTTCGGTTGTCCAAGAGCCGGTTATGTATGAAGAAACAGCAACAGAAGATATAGAAGAGGTTGCCTTCGAAGTATCGGAAGAAGTGCCGGTCATTGAAGAAGATGATGCGGTAGAAGAATTAGAAGAAATTGAGGATATAACAGATATGGAACAGGTTGATATGACAGTGAGCGCGGAAATACAGGAAGAAATGTTCGTTTCAATGGCAGATGAAAATGCGGAAGTAGGTATTATTCCGGAAGGAATGATAGTTACGGGTGACATTTCCACTGCAGGTGCCCTTGATTTGAGAGGAACGGTTCTCGGTAATATGGAAATTGGCGGTAAATTGAATGTTTCCGGCAGTATCCAGGGAAATTCCAAGGCGGTAGAACTTTTTGCCCAGGCAGCTAAAATTACAGGAGATGTAGAATGTGATAACAGCGTCAAAATCGGTCCTAATTCCGTGGTAATCGGTAACATCAGTGCAAGAAGCGCTGTAATTGCCGGTGCTGTAAAAGGCGATATTGATGTGCGCGGTCCCGTTATTCTGGATTCATCCGCAATTGTAAAAGGTAATATTAAATCCAAATCCGTACAAATTAATAACGGAGCAGTTGTGGAAGGTATGTGTTCACAGTGTTATGCAGACGTAAATCCCAGTTCTTTCTTTGAAGGACTTGAATAATAAACAGGAGGCTACATATGAAACGAATTCTTTTAAAATTAAGCGGTGAAGCTCTTGCGGGAGATAAAAAGACCGGTTTTGATGAGGAAACCGTAAGAAAGGTTGCTCTTCAGGTAAAACAACTGACGGATGACGGAATTCAGGTCGGAATCGTAATCGGCGGCGGCAATTTCTGGAGAGGAAGAACCAGTGAAAACATTGATCGTACTAAGGCAGATCAAATAGGTATGCTGGCAACCATTATGAATTGTATTTATGTATCGGAAATTTTCCGCTCCGTAGGAATGATGACCAATATTTTAACTCCTTTTGAGTGTGGTTCTTTTACCAAGTTGTTTTCGAAAGACAGAGCCAATAAGTATTTTGAAAAAGGTATGGTAGTCTTTTTCGCAGGCGGAACAGGACATCCTTACTTCAGCACGGATACCGGTGTAGTGCTTCGTGCCATTGAAGTAGATGCAGAGGTTATTTTATTAGCAAAGTCAATTGATGGTGTCTATGATGATGATCCCGCAAAGAACCCTAATGCAAAGAAATATGATGAAGTATCCATTCACGAAGTAATTGCTAATAACTTACAGGTAGTGGATATGACGGCATCCATTCTTGCAAGAGACAATAAGATGCCTATGTGGGTGTTCGGATTGAATGAAGAAAACAGCATTGTAAATACCGTAAGCGGTAAGTTTACCGGAACAAAGGTAACGGTATAGTTTTCAAAAAGAAGAGATAACGTGGTATTTTTTATAAATCAATAGAATCAACGTTGTACATTATGGTGCTAAGGAGCACTAAGAATCATAAAAAAGTATCGGGAGGATAGAACAATGAACGAAAAAATCAAAGTATATGATGAGAAAATGAGCAAAACCTATGATCACCTTGTGGCTGATTTCATGACAATCAGAGCCGGTAGAGCCAATCCCCATGTTTTGGATAAACTGGCTGTTGATTACTATGGAGTTATGACTCCCTTGCAGCAGGTTGGTAACATTACCGTTCCGGAAGCAAGAATTATTCAGATTGCACCTTGGGAGAAGAGTTTGATTAAAGCAATTGAGAAGGCAATTCTTGCATCGGATATCGGCATTACACCCAGCAATGACGGTTCCGTGATTCGTCTTGTATTCCCTGAATTAACAGAGGAAAGACGTAAAGACATTGTAAAGGATGTACGTAAGAAGGGTGAAGATGCCAAGGTTGCCGTACGTAACATCAGACGTGACGGAAACGATGCGTTAAAGAAATTGGCAAAGACTGAAATTTCCGAGGACGAAATTAAGTCAATGGAAGATGAATTACAGAAACTTACAGATAAGTATGTAAAAAATATCGGTGATTTAGTAGAAGAAAAGTCCAAAGAAGTACTTACCGTATAATTGTAAGATACGAAAGGAAGAATCGTAAAAATGAATTGTTTTTATGATTCTTCTTGGTCGTTTATGATTATGTAGTAAAATGGTAACATGAAGCAATGCGGATTCCAATATGAGCAGGTTTCGGGTTGTTTTATGAAAACAGACAGAATGGAGCATAATATGAATATTCCAAAGCATGTTGCAGTAATCCTGGACGGAAACGGAAGATGGGCAAAGAGCAAAGGCCTTCCTCGTAAAATGGGACACGTTCAGGGAGCAAAAAATGTAGAAGATATGATTTATATTGCCGGTGAGATGGGCATTCAGTATTTTACGGTGTATGCTTTTTCCACGGAAAACTGGAAACGAAGCGAAGAAGAAGTAAGTGCTTTGATGGATTTGCTTCGTAAATATCTTTTGACCGGTTTTAAAAAGGCAGCCAAAAACAATGTAAAATTTCGTGTAATTGGTGATAAAACGGGACTTGCCGAGGATATTCAGCATACCATTGCACAACTGGAAGAAGACTCGAAGAACAACACCGGTCTTTTTATCCAGATTGCCATAAATTACGGTGGCAGAGATGAAATGATTCGTATGATGCAGAGAATGGCAACTGATGTAAAAGAGGGTAAACTGAATCCGGCAGAAATTACGGAACAGTATGTATCCGATCATTTGGATACGGAAGGTGTGCCGGATCCGGATTTGTTAATTCGGACAAGTGGGGAACAGAGAATATCCAATTTCCTTTTATGGCAGTTGGCATATACGGAGTTCTATTTCACCAACGTACCCTGGCCTGATTTTAATCGTGATGAATTAGTCAAGGCAATTGAAGCATATAATGCAAGAGACAGAAGATTTGGAAATGCGAAATAAAGAGTAAAAAACTTACACATAAAATGTGCAAGGAGAGAGAGTATGTTTAAAGCAAGATTTTGGAGTTCGGTTGTAATTGTAGCCGTAATTTTATTTTTTGGATTTGCCGGCGGGCCGTTGATGGCTTTGTTTTTGGGGACCATATCCTGCATCGGATATTTGGAGTTTACCAAGGCAACCAAGGTTCGTCCTAATCCCGATAAAATATCCGGTTTTGAGAAAATAGGGCTGGCGGGCATTATTCTTTATTATTTATTGCTTTTGGTGACGGATGATTCGTTGCCTTTCCGTGAAATGTACGGAGAATGGCTTTTTAAGACCCAAGGCGCATTCAATTATTTTACGGTGTTAATGTTGTTTGTGTTTGTATTAAGTGTTGTGTCTATGTTTATGGTATATATTTTTACTTTTCCGAGACACAACATTACCCAGATTACCCATGCGGCGTTCGGATTGATTTATGTGGCTCTGACTTTATCTTTTATATATTACATACGAGAGTTGCCTAACGGAATCTATCTGATGTGGCTTGTGTTTATGAGTTCCTGGGTGTGTGACACCTGTGCCTATGTGGTGGGAATGTTATTAGGAAAGCATAAACTGACTCCGAAGTTAAGTCCCAAAAAGTCTGTTGAGGGGGCAATCGGTGGTGTAGTTGGTTCGGCACTTGCGGGTGGTTTGTTCGGCTGGCTTTATGTGGCTTGTACAGACTCGTCTTATGGCATTATTGCTGTATTTTCCATTATTTGTTGTGTGGGTTCTGTTGTATCCCAGTGTGGTGATTTGACGGCATCTGCCATTAAGAGAAATTATGAAGTAAAAGATTATGGCAAAATCATTCCCGGACATGGAGGTATTTTAGACCGTTTTGACAGTGTTATTTTTACCTCGCCCATGGTATTTTTCCTGGTAATGTTAATGATGCAGTTTAATTAGTAGAAAGGAAAATGCAATGTTTTTAACGGAAACATTGCATTTGGTTTCAATATGAAAAATATAGTTGTTTTGGGGTCTACCGGTTCCATCGGAACACAGACTTTGGAAATTGTAAGAGACAATGCGGATTTGAAAGTGGTTGCTCTGGCGGCCGGTACGAACGTAAAATTAATGGAAGAACAGGTGCGTGAGTTTAAGCCTTCGGTGGCGGTAATGTGGACTGATGAGGCCGCAAAGGATTTAAAAGCGCGTATTGCTGATTTGGATGTGGAAGTGTTAAGCGGTATGGAAGGATTGCTTGAAATTTCCACCCATAAAGACTGTGAAGTATTAGTTACGGCCATTGTGGGAATGATAGGTATCAGACCTACCATTGCGGCCATTGAGGCAGGTAAAACCATTGCGCTGGCAAATAAAGAAACTCTGGTAACCGCAGGGCATATTATTATGCCTCTTGCCAAAGAGAAAAATGTGGCAATTTTACCGGTGGACAGTGAGCATAGTGCAATTTTTCAGTCTTTACAGGGACAACCCAAAGAACGTTTGAGTAAGATTCTTTTAACGGCTTCCGGCGGACCGTTCCGCGGAAGAAAAAGAGAAGAATTATTAGATATCTGTGTGGAAGATGCGTTGAAACACCCGAATTGGGCAATGGGCCGTAAAATTACCATTGATTCCGCAACACTTTGTAACAAAGGCTTGGAAGTAATGGAAGCGAAGTGGCTTTTTGATGTGGATTTGGATCGCATTGAAGTTGTGGTGCATCCCCAGAGCATTATTCATTCTGCTGTGGAATATATGGACGGCGGTATTATGGCACAACTTGGTGCTCCGGATATGAAACTTCCGATACAATATGCATTATTTTATCCGGACAGACGTCCTATGAGCGGTAAAAGAGTTAATTTCTTTGATTTGGGTTCTATGACGTTTGAAAAGCCGGATATGGAGACTTTCCGCGGATTGCAACTTGCCTATGATGCGGCAACGATTGGCGGAAGTATGCCTACGGTATATAATGCAGCCAATGAAAAGGCAGTGAGTCTCTTCCTGGACCGTAAAATTAAGTTTTTACAGATTCCGGAAGTGATTGAATCCTGTATGCAGAATCATAAAAATATATTGCATCCCACCGTGGATGATATTCTGAATACAGAAGCGGAAGCATATGATTATATAGCGAAGCATTTTTAGAAGATAAAAGGAGAATGTGACTTTTATATGGATTTTAATATCTGGGCAATTCTTGCCTTTGTAATTATATTTGGTGTGGTTGTTGTTGCCCATGAATTTGGTCATTTTATTGTGGCGAAAGCAAACGGAATTAAGGTATTGGAATTTTCCATCGGTATGGGACCGAAACTTGTAAAATTCAATAAGGGTGATACGGAATATTCCTTGCGTCTGCTTCCTATTGGCGGAGCCTGTATGTTTGAAGGTGAGGACGGTCTGTATGAAGAAGATGAAGAAACGGAACGTCTTCAGGAAGAGAATCCGCTTGAACGACCCAAAACTACTCAGGAAGGTTCTTTTCAGAATGCATCCGTTTGGGCGCGTATTGCCACGGTGGTGGCAGGTCCGCTTTTTAACATAATTTTAGGATATATTCTGGCAATGATTATTGTATTGTCTTGCGGTTCCATTTTACCGAAAGTCATTGAGGTGAATGAAGGTTATCCCGCGTATGAGGCCGGATTGCAGGCCGGGGATGTCATTACCGCAATCAACGGTGAGAAAATACACCTCTTTCGGGAAATTCAGTTAAACGCCATGTTGTATGACGGCGGGATTTGGGAAGTGGAATATGAAAGAGACGGAGAGATATATACAACTACAATGGAACTGATGCCAAGCGGTAATTCCTATGTAATGGGTATTACCGGCGGTGAACTACACATTAGTAAAGGTTTGGATTTATTCCGATACAGTTGGTATGAGGTCGATTATTGGCTGGATACCACGTTTAAGAGTCTTAAAATGTTGGTGACCGGAAAGTTAACCAAAGATGATGTGGCAGGTCCGGTAGGCGTTGCCGGCGTTATCAGTGATACCATTGAGGAAACCAAACAATACGGATTTCTTACCGTTTTAATTAACATGGTAAATATTGCGTTATTATTAAGTGTTAATTTAGGTATTATGAATATGTTGCCCATACCGGCGCTGGATGGTGGTCGTTTGATTTTTCTTCTGATTGAAGCAATTATCCGTAAACCGGTACCTAAGAAGGCGGAGGCCATTGTCCATATGATTGGTTTTGTGGCATTGATGCTTCTAATGGTTCTTGTTTTGTTCAATGATGTATCTAAATTTTTCAGATAAGATATTAAAATAAGAATTGATAAAAAGGCTTTATGCATAAATTTGTGCGTAAGGTCTTTTTTTATGATTTGTCGAAAAATGCGATGAAAAAATATTCAAAAGTGTGCTGAAAATATTGCGCTTTCAATAAGGATGTGTTATAGATTAAAATAGTTACATATTTTTTAAAATCTGAAATTCCGAAACGTTCGTTTCAAGTTTTTCAATGTTAATTTTTATAATAATATAGGTGGTGACAGGATGCATTTTACTTATGCCGAAATTTGGGATAAGGGAGATTTTTATACCAAAAATCAAGATAGTTTTGCGATTCAGGCTGTATATACGGGAAGCGGTCCTTTTGCTATGGCTGTAATCTGTGACGGAGTAGGCAGTCTGGCAAGAGGGGAATATGCCGGCGGCAGAGTGGTACGAAGTATGACGGAATGGTTTTACGACGGAGCCTTGCAACTTTTATGTGGGGATGCTTCCTCCAAAAAACTGTTTCGTAGTTGCAAAAGAGCCTTGGGGGACATACATAGGGAACTAAAAGAAGAAGGCGCAGAGAATGGGTTGTGGATGGGAACAACGTTTTCTATGTTGATTTTAGGAGTGAGACAGTTTTATTACTTTCATATCGGAGATTGTTGTTGTTATCAAATCGGAAAGAGAATTTGCACAATCAGCAGAAGGCAGGTAAATGCGGAGGGAGAATTGCTGGGAATTGTCGGCGCGGGGGATTTGCCGGAATTGTTTTTTAGAAAAGGATCTTATCATAAAAAAGATAAGTTTATGTTATGCAGCGATGGTTATAACCGGTGTTTATCCGCGCAGGGACTTTGGGCTTTGAGTGAAAATATGGCCATAGAAGAAGCGGAGAAACTGTTAAAAGAAATGTTACATCGTGGTCGTAGGAAGGGAGAGCGGGATAATTGCACGGGGATATTAATAGGACGAAAATAATTGGTAGGAAATACAGGGTTTTAGAACTTTTAGGTAGCGGTGGGTTCGGAAGCGTTTACCGGGTGTTGGATAAACATCTTGATAAAACCTATGCAATGAAAATTCAGCCGATAATGCAGCGAAGTGATTGGGAAAAAGAAATCTGTATGTTGCGTATGCTTAATCATCCGGGGTTGCCCGCATTACATGACGTTATAACCGATGAATATAACAGTTATATCGTTATGGAGCATATAAAAGGAATGACGTTGGAAAACCATGTAAAAGAAAAGGGTAAATTAGAACTCAAAGAGGCTCTTCAAATTGCAATGGGATTATGTGCAATTATAGATTATTTGCATCATAGGTCGGTACCGGTAATTCATGGAGATTTAAAGCCGGGAAATATTATGATGGAAGCGGGAAGGATTCGATTGATTGATTTCGGTTGTGCGCTCCGCGCTTACTCGGAAGAAAAAGCAGATTATGGAACGCCGGAATATGCGGCACCGGAACAGCACAGCGGTGAAATATCTACCGCAAGCGATGTTTATTCCTGGGGGAAAGTTATGATGTTTATGATAACGGGACGCCAGGACAATGTGGTTGAAATCAAGAGGTTGAATAAGAAGTTAAAAACCTACGGAATCCCGCGAAGAATAAGAAAAATTGTCATAAAATGCCTGCAACCGCAAGTAAAGATGCGATATCCGAGTGCAGGAGAGTTGCGGGAGGAGTTACAAAAGATAAAGACGGTCAAAAGGCATCTTCCCGGAATGACTGCCGGTTATGTTGGGAGTATTCTTCGTCTGATTGGTCTTGGAATGCTTATATATTGTATTTTTTGCTATCGATATGGTTCTCTTTGGGGATGTAATAGTGGACCGGAGGATGATTTATTGAAAGAATTATTTCTTCGGTCGCTTTTGATATTTTTATCTGCAATTCCGTGGGATGCAATTGCTCGGACATTTTATAAAACAGCAATTTTGGAGTGTGAGTGTAACATTCTGGTAACGGAAGGGTCTTGTAAATATATATGAAATTGATATAATAAAAACGTAAGGTTTTGTGTGATTTTTTATGGAGAAAATCAATAAAAAACGTAAGAGTGAGGGAGTAAAATTATGGAACAGAATATGGAGAAATATGCCGGATATCAGCAGAGAACATATGAAGAAACAAATCAAGGAGCGAATATGCAATATTCCGGTGCAAATCAAAGTACGATGAATGGTCAATACAGCAGACCTGATATGAGGGTTCAGCCTGCAACTTCGGTGGGACAGAACGGTGGAGGGAGTATGCCTTCGAAAATAAATTCGAATCCGGATGTAAACGGTGCGGAATATCTTCTTAAAAAACTTAAAAAAGAGATGCTGATTAACAGAATTATTTCTTGCGTTACGCTTGCAATGACAACCGCAATTCTAGTGTTGGTGATTATTGGATTCGTGGAAATAAAGAGTTTTTTGGATACGGTAGAACCTGTGGTGGAAGAACTGTCTAAAATTGATATGGAAGCATTAAATGAATCGTTAAATAATTTTAACAATATTATTGAAACATTTAACATTGATGAATTGATGGATACGTTGAATGCCATTGATTTTGAAGGTATCAATGAAGTGTTGAACGGTTTGGACGTGGAAGAATTAACAGAGACGTTAGAGAATATAAATGAAGGTGCCGACCGCTTGGATGAAATCAGTGAATGGTTTGAGAATTCACCTTTTAACATCTTCGGTATTGGTGGTCAATAAAAGTTAAATTTCGGAAAAAGTAGTGATTCTTTCCGCTGATTATGTTAGAATAAGCCCATAAGTTTTATGCATAAAATAAAGACTGCAGACCTTTCATGGGCAGAATGAAGGAGAAACGGTGTTATGACCAGAAATGATACAAGAGTAATACAAATCGGTGACAGAGTAATCGGTGGAGGGAATCCCATACTGATTCAGTCTATGACCAATACCAAAACGGAAGACGTGGCGGCGACTGTGGCGCAGATTCTTGAATTAGAGGCTGCAGGGTGTGAAATTGTACGTTGTACCGTGCCTACGCTTGAGGCGGCAAAAGCCATTGCGGAAATTAAGAAAGAAATTCATATTCCCTTGGTGGCGGATATTCATTTTGATTATAAAATGGCCATTGCGGCTATGGAAAACGGTGCAGACAAAATCCGTATTAACCCCGGGAATATCGGTGGTATGGATAAGGTAAAAGCGGTAGTGGATGTAGCAAAAGAACGAAATATTCCCATCCGTGTCGGTGTAAACAGCGGTTCTCTGGAGAAAGAACTGGTGAAGAAATACAACGGTGTAACGGCCGAAGGTATTGTTGAGAGCGCATTGGATAAGGTGGCAATGATTGAAAGCCTTGGATATGAGAATATGGTGATTTCAATTAAGTCTTCCGATGTTATGATGTGTATTAAGGCTCATGAGTTGCTGGTAGAGAAGACAAACTACCCCTTACATGTAGGCATCACGGAATCCGGAACATATTTTTCCGGAAATATTAAGTCTTCTGTCGGCTTGGGAGTGATTTTATATCAGGGCATCGGAGATACCATACGTGTGTCTTTGACCGGTAATCCCGTGGAAGAGATCAAAACTGCAAAATTAATTTTGAAAACATTGGGACTTCGCAAAGGTGGCATAGAAGTGGTAAGTTGTCCTACCTGCGGAAGAACTCAGATTGATTTAATTGGTCTTGCGAATCAGGTGGAAACTTTGGTTGCAGGCTATCCTTTGGATATTAAAGTTGCCGTTATGGGTTGTGTGGTAAACGGACCCGGAGAGGCAAAGGAAGCAGATTTGGGTATTGCCGGCGGTATCGGTGAAGGTTTGCTGATCAAAAAAGGCGAAATTATTCGCAAACTTCCGGAGAATGAACTTTTATCAGCGCTGAAATATGAGTTGGATCACTGGGAGTCATAAAATACGAATGCTACAATATGACATTGAAGAACCGGCTTCGGGCCGGTTCTTTCATACTAGAGGAAACAAATATGGCTATGAATTTTTTTGAGGTGTTTGAAGGCATCCGTTTGGATGAACGTTTGAATGCGTTAATGGAAGATACGGTTGTGGAGAAACTGACAACGGACTCGCAGAGAACTCTTTTGCGGGTTTATTTGTTGAGTCCCAGACTGATAGAACGTCAGGATATTTGTAAGATACAGGAAGCAATCCGCAAGCAGAGAATGAAGGAGAGCAATATGGAAGTAAAAGTATATGAGCGCTTCCAATTGCCGTCACATTTTACAGCGGAGAAAGTATACAGTTCTTACGAAAGCAGTATTGTTTTCAGCATTAAAGAGATTGGAAATGTAGATTACAAAATATTCCATGATGCGGATGTTTTCTTTGAAGAAGGAAACGTGATGCGGGTGGTTTTGGAAGATACCATTATTGCCCACGAGAAAGAGAAAGAATTATCAGATGCTTTAAACAGTATTTTAAATATTCGTTGCGGTTTATCGGTTGAAATTAGCATTGAATATAAAGAAGCAAAGAAAAGCAGATTTAAAGAAGAAAATGAACATAAAGTGAATCTGATGGTGCAGGAAATTACCAGAAGAGCCGTTGGTAGTACCAATGAAGGTAGTGACGGTTCGGAATTTGCAGATTATGGAAATGAAGGCGCATCGGATGCCGATAAGGCAAAGAATAATACAGAAATCCGAAAGACAGAGCAGACTGTTCAGAATAGTAAGCAACAAGATGCCAAAGGTGCGGTGAAGGACAATAAGGCAGACGCTGAAAAGAAAGAGAAGAAGCGTATGCCGCTGAAGCGTTCGGATGCACCGGATGTGATTTACGGACGTGATTTTGACGATGATGTCATTCCTATCAAAGATATTGTGGATGAAATCGGTGAAGTTACCATTCGCGGTAAAATTACGGAGGCAGAAGGTCGAGACTTGCGTAACGACAAGTATATTTATACGTTTGCGATTACGGATTTTACGGATACCATTTCCAGCAAAATTTTCTGTTGGGCGGATCAAAAAGAAGAATTTGTACCGATGTTAAAAGTTGGTGAATTTGTTAAAATCAAAGGCATTGCCAAATTTGATGAGTATGTGGGAGAACTGATGGTATCTTCTTTGGTGGGAATTAAGAAGATTAAAGATTTTACCACGACGAGAATGGATACTGCTTTTAAAAAGCGAGTAGAGTTGCATTGTCATACCAAGATGAGTGACAGTGATGGTGTTTCTTATGCCAAGGATTTAATCAAGCGTGCTCACAAGTGGGGGATGCCTGCTATTGCCATTACGGATCATGGTTGTGTTCAGGCCTTTCCGGAGGCGAAACATACGACCGATAAATTGGAAGGAATTAAAGTTCTTTACGGAGTAGAGGCGTATATTGTTGATGACTTAACCAATACGGTAGTGAATGATCTCGGTCAGAGTTTAAGAGATGATTTTGTGGTGTTTGATATTGAAACCACAGGTTTTTCTCCTGTTAAAAATAAAATTATCGAAATCGGTGCAGTAAAAGTATCTGCCGGTAAAATTTGTGAACGTTTTTCCTGTTTTGTGAATCCACATGTGCCCATTCCTTTTGAGATTGAGCGATTAACAGGTATTAACGATGATATGGTGGCAGAAGCGGAAGATATTGAAGTAGTATTGCCGAGGTTTTTGGAATTTAGTAAGGGTTGTGTACTGGTAGCGCATAATGCATCTTTTGATATGAGTTTTATCCGTGAAAATATGAAGCGGCAAAACCTTGAACAGGAATTGACGTCGGTAGATACGGTGGCCATATCAAGAGCATTGCTTACGGATATGGGTAAGCATACCTTGGATTCTATTTCCAAACGATTAAATATATCTCTTGAGAATCATCATCGTGCTGTTGATGACGCAGAAGCGACTGCACAGATTTTTGAAAAATTTATTGTGATGTTGGAGGAGAAGGATATTTTTACCTTGGCACAGGTAAATGAGTTTACGTCGGCAAGTGTGGAAACAGTGCGTAAAATGCCTTCTTACCATGCAATCGTTCTGGCCAAAACAGAAGAGGGAAGAAGAAATCTGTACCGTATGGTTTCGGAGTCCCATGTAAAATATTATAATCGTCAGCCTAAACTGCCCAAGAGTTTTGTGATGCAGCACAGGGAAGGAATTATTCTTGGTACGGCCTGTGAAGCAGGTGAATTATACAAGGCTTTGCTGGATGAAAAGTCGCCGGAAGAAATTGCAAGAATCATTGATTTTTATGATTATCTGGAAATTCAGCCTTTGGACAATAATAAATTTATGTTGAAATCGGATAAGTTCCGCAATATTAATTCTTATGATGATTTGATTGAAATCAATAAGCGGATTGTTGCTTTGGGGGAAGAATACAATAAGCCCGTATGCGCTACCTGTGATGTGCATTTTATGGATCCGGAGGATGAAATTTATCGTCGTATTATTATGGCAGGTAAAGGATTCTCTGATGCGGATGACCAGGCACCTTTGTATCTGCGTACAACGGAAGAGATGCTGAAGGAATTTGAGTATCTGGGTAGTGAAAAAGCAGAAGAAGTGGTTATTACCAATACAAACCTGATTGCGGATATGTGTGAAACGGTTTCACCCATTGATCCGAATAAGTGTGCGCCGGTGATTGAGAACAGTGATGAGACCTTGCGTAAGATTTGTTATACCAGGGCTCATGAATTGTATGGTGATAATCTTCCGGAAGTAGTAGAAAAGCGATTGGAGAGGGAATTGAATTCCATTATCAGCAATGGTTTTGCCGTAATGTATATTATTGCGCAGAAATTGGTATGGAAGTCAAATGAAGACGGTTATCTGGTAGGCTCCAGAGGTTCTGTTGGTTCTTCTTTCGTTGCAACGATGGCCGGTATTACCGAAGTAAATCCGTTGTCACCGCACTATTACTGCAGTGAATGTCATTATTCGGATTTTGAATCCGATGAAGTAAAGGCATATGCCGGCCGTGCCGGTTGTGATATGCCTGATAAAAATTGTCCGGTTTGCGGGGCAAAATTGAATAAAGACGGATTTGATATTCCCTTCGAAACATTCCTTGGTTTTTATGGTGATAAGGAGCCGGATATTGACTTGAATTTCTCCGGAGAATATCAGTCCAAAGCACATAAATATACAGAAGTAATCTTTGGGGCCGGACAAACCTACAGAGCCGGAACCATCGGTACGTTGGCAGAGAAGACGGCGTTTGGTTATGTAAAGAAATATTATGAAGAGCGCGGAATTAAAAAACGTACGGCAGAAATCAATCGTATTGTACAGGGCTGTGTGGATGTACGAAGAACAACGGGACAGCATCCCGGCGGTATTATTGTATTGCCCATCGGTCATGACATTAATGAGTTTACACCGATTCAGCGTCCGGCCAATGATATGACAACGGATATTATCACAACACATTTTGATTATCATTCCATTGATCATAACCTGTTAAAATTGGATATTCTTGGACACGACGATCCTACCATGATTCGTATGTTGCAGGATTTGACGGGAATTGATCCGTTGACCATTCCTTTGGATGATCCTAAGGTTATGTCTTTATTCCAAAGCACGGAAGCATTAGGAATTACACCGGAGCAGATTGGTGGTTGTAAACTGGGTTCTTTGGGTATTCCGGAATTTGGTACGGATTTTGCGATGCAGATGTTGATTGATACACACCCTACCAGTTTTTCGGATTTGGTACGTATCGCCGGATTGTCCCATGGTACTGATGTATGGCTGGGGAATGCACAGACTTTGATTATGGAAGGTACTGCAACCATTTCCACGGCCATTTGTACACGTGATGATATCATGGTGTATTTAATTGGTAAAGGTGTGGATGCCGGTATGTCTTTTAAAATTATGGAGAGCGTTCGTAAGGGTAAGGGATTGATTCCGGAATGGGAAGAGCAGATGGTGGCACATAATGTGCCACAATGGTATATTTGGTCTTGTAAAAAGATTAAATACATGTTCCCGAAGGCGCATGCAGCAGCCTATGTTATGATGGCATGGCGAATTGCATATTGTAAAGTGAATTATCCGCTGGCTTATTATTCCGCATATTTCAGCATTCGTGCGTCTGCATTTTCTTATGAAATTATGTGCCAGGGGCAGAAGCATTTGGAAGAGGTACTTGCGGATTATCGTTCCCGTGAAAACAGTTTGTCGCCGAAGGAAGTGGAAGCGATTAAGGATATGCGTATTGTACAGGAAATGTATGCTCGTGGGTTTGAATTCTGGCCCTTGGATATTTTCCGCGCACATCCCAGAAACTTCCAGATTATTGACGGTAAAATTATGCCTGCGTTGGTAAGTATTGAGGGTCTTGCCGAAAAAGCGGCAGAAGGTATTGTGGAAGCCGTAAAAGGTGGTCCTTTCTTATCGCGAGATGATTTTAGGGAGCGTTCCAAAGTGTCTAAGACCGTTGTGGAGACAATGGCTAATTTGGGATTGTTGGGAGATTTGCCGGAAAGCAATCAGATGAGTTTGTTTGACTTTGTGAATGGGCGCGCCTGAACGGTTACTTAAGTATCATTCATATATTGTAAAAAAACACTTGCATTTTTAATAAATGTATAATAAAATAGTCATTGCCTGTGAGAAACAGGCAGTGATAAATGCCTCGTTGGTCAAGCGGTTAAGACGCCGCCCTCTCACGGCGGAAACAGGGGTTCGATTCCCCTACGAGGTGCTTAAGATAAAGAACAGCCCAACCCTAAAGAAGTGTTGAAATCGTAAGGTTTCGATGCTTTTTTTGTTTCAATTGTCGAGATTTGTCGACGTCTTTAGATAATATGTATATAGACAGATAAGTAAATATTTGTTAGTATAATATCAGCAGGTCTTATTTCTTTTAGTCTGTATGCGGAAGCAATCTTTAAATCTATTATTCATGAATGGTATTTCGATATCATAAGATTCCGGGAGAAATTTATACTTTGCTATGAAAATTGAATAGGGAAGGAGGTGGATATT
>JAZNLG010000287.1:0-16462 GCA_045578965.1 Lachnospiraceae bacterium
TATTTTATATAATCAAAAATATAATTCCTTTTAGTTTATGAAGGACGTATACTTTCGGGTATGCGTCCTTTTTATTTTGCTAAAAATGTGAAAATAATGTGTTTTATTCTGCTTTTATATTTATATACTTTTTTACTTTAGTATGGTAAAATTATTACAACTTTGTTGTATATGTTCAGATTATGTCTGTTTTTGACTTGAATTATGGGAACATATGTAATATTGGGATAAAAGTAAATCAGATAAGAGGGGAATTATTATGATTTGTAAATGTCCGCAGTGTGATGGTGCACTGGAATATAGTCCGGTATCGGATTTGATGGAATGTCCTTTCTGTGGTACATCCTATGATATGATACAGATTATGGAGTATCAGAAGAAATTGGACCATAGGAACGGAAACACATATTTTCCGCATATAGCAGAGAATAATGTTAATTCGCAAAAAAAAGAGACGTTAAGTCCATACGGTGGTGGTTGGGAGTCGAATCCGTATGCAAACAGAATGGAAGATCCCAATAAAGGCTTGGATACTTTAGACAGACCGGATGAAATTGCTAAGGAAGCAGAGCAGAAAATACATGATGTGGCTATTGATACGGAAGAAACCATGCAGGGTAATATTTATACTTGTACATCCTGTGGTGCGGAACTTTTTATTAATGGTGTGGAAACCGCAACTTTTTGTGCGTACTGCGGTCAGCCTACAGTCGTATTTAGCCGTGTGTCGGAGGAACTTAGACCTGAGCGCATCATTCCGTTTAGTATTCAGAAAGAGCAGGCGGTTGCAGTAATTCGCGCAAGACTGAACCAAGGTTTTTTTGTACCCAAAGCAATTAAAAACTTTGAGGTAGAACGTGTAAGAGGTATTTATATTCCGTACTTCCTTTTTGATGCATATTACTATGATAAGCAGAAGTTAAAAGGTACGGTAAAATTCGAGCAAAGTAGTCGTACGGAAACGTTTATCCGCGAGGCAGAATGTAATTTCAGGAATCTTACCTGTGATGCATCCAAGAACTTGAATGATGAGACTTCGCAGCGTCTGGAACCCTATGAACTGAATGCGTTACGTCCTTTTGAAATCGGTTATTTGTCCGGTTTTTATGCGGACCGATACGATATGAATGAAGTAACGCTTAAAAATGTGGTAAGAGTACGTTGCAAAGAGTTATTTGATAACGAGATGAAAATGGATTTGATGGCGGATAATCCCAGAATTCTTAGCAGTCAGCCGAAGTTTCAATTACAAAAAGCCCAATATGTTCTGTTGCCGGCCTGGTTTATGACCTTTCGTTATAAAAATGAACCTTATACCATTTTGGTAAACGGTCAGACCGGTAAGGTGGTGGGAGCGGTTCCTTTTACAAAGGATAAATTGTTTGCTTTGTTTATCGCTATAGCAGTGTTGGCTTCGTTTTTGTTTACAATAATCGGCAGGTTTCTTTTTAATCCTTATATAGAAATGGACGGAAGAATGCTGGTATTTGCATTAATGGGTATTATTGCGGTATACAGTACCGGAATTGCCGCATATGCCTCTGTATTTCGTAATATTAAACTTACAAAGGCAAAGAAGACCGCCAAATTTGTAAAAGAAAGGCAGGATAATACATAATGGGTAGTATATTTTTGATGATAGCAATTGTATACGGTGTGATTATGGGGATTGGTGTTGCACTGGCAATTACAGGCATTATATTAAAAAAATCCAATGAACACGGAAACAGCAAGGGTGACTTGTATGATTTTAACGGAACATCCATGCATTTTCTTAGGAGAGAACAACTTTAAGTATTGTTTTGAGTGATGAATGTTGAAACGGATACATAGAGATAAAATAACAAATAAACAGGAGATAGAACTATGATTTGTAAATGTCCGAAATGTGATGGTGCATTGGAATATAATCCGGTCTATGACAAAATGGAGTGTCCATATTGCGGAAGTACTTTTAGTACCCATGAGGCTATGGCACATCAGCGATTACAGGATAATGCGGTTAAAATGACAGCACCGTCTGCAACCGGCAGCGCAATGCCGGGAGATAATGTAAATGCACAAATGCAGGCTCAGGGGATGCAGGGAAATGCAACACAGAGTAATTCTGCAGGTGAGCAACAAAATACCATGGAATGTAATATCTACACCTGTACTGCCTGCGGAGCTGAATTGGCAGTAAACGGTGTGGAAGCATCTACCTTCTGTGCATACTGCGGTCAGCCCACCATTGTGTTTAGCCGTGTATCCAGGGAACTTATGCCTAAGTGGATATTGCCATTCCGAATTCAGAAGGAACAGGCAGTAAATGAAATTCGCAGAAGATTGAACAGCGGTATTTTTGTGCCGAAGGAAATAAAGAATTTCGAAGTAGAGAAAGTAAGAGGCATTTATGTTCCTTATTTCCTTTTCGACGTATATTATTATGACTGGCAGCGTTTGCGTGGTACCGTAGGTTCCGGTAAACACAAAAAAACAAAGTATTTCGTGCGTGAGGCAGACTGTGAATTCAGAAGACTTACCTGCGATGCTTCCAAGCAGTTAAACGATGAATCTTCGCAGCGTTTGGAGCCTTTTGATTTAAGAGTGATTAAGCCGTTTGAACCGGCATATTTGTCCGGTTTTTATTCCGACCGATATGATTTGGATGCAAAGCAGTTGACGGGTGTGGCAATCGGACGAAGCAAAGAATTGTTTGATAAGGAAATTGTCAAAAGTGTAAATGCCAGCGATGTACGTATTGTAGAGAACAATCCGAAATATCATATTAAAAATGCAGAATATGCGTTGCTTCCTGCGTGGTTTCTTACCTTCCGTTATAAAAATGAACCCTATACCATGCTTGTAAACGGACAGACCGGTAAAATTGTTGGTGCGGTACCCTTTGACAAAGGTAAACTTACGGCAATGTACGTAGCGTTAGCTGTTATTGCAAGTTTTATTTTTACATTAATAGCAATGATTTTCTTTAATGAGAGTGTAGATTTGGATGGCGATTCGGTTGGTGATTTGATTGTTATTATCGGCGCGGTGGGATTTTTCTTCTATGCTACGGGTATCGGAGCGTTTGCATCCGTAAAGAAAAATATTGCGTTGACCAAAGCATCAAGAACCGCCAAGTTTGTAAGAGAAAGGCAGGATGATAATTAATGGGCTTTTATATGATTTTATGTTTAATCATCGGAGTTGGTTTGGGTTGCGGCTTTGCCTTAATGGTAGTTGGCTTTATTCTTAAGTCTTCCAATAAATTGGGCGACAGCAAAGGTGATTTTAACAATTTTGCCGGAACTTCGATTCGTTTTATCAGTAAGAGGAATTTGTAGTACAAAGTGTAATATGAAATAATTTAAAAGATACAGTATGGATTTTTTTAGGATAAAAAGCAGTTGTGGAAGGTGCAATCATGATTTATAAATGTCCGAATTGTAACGGTGCATTGGAATATGATCCGATTACAAATTTGATGCAATGTAAATTTTGCGGTAGTGGCTATACTGTGGCTGAAATTGAGAGTTCACAGAAAAAGGAAGAGCATACATTTGATAAACAAACAGGAAGTGAAGATATTTTACTTGACGGCAAATCTGACAAAAATGAGGATGAATCGTCAAATGTTGAAGAGTCTGATAGTGAGAATATTAATCTGTATGAAGGCTTGGAGACGATGGAGTGTAAAATTTACACTTGTACATCCTGTGGTGCCGAACTTATGCTGAATGAGAATGAAGCAGCCTCTTTTTGCGCATATTGCGGACAGCCGACAGTTGTTTTTAGCAGGGTATCCAATGAACTGAAACCGAAATCCATCATACCTTTTCGAATTACCCAAGAGCAGGCGATTAACGGCATTCGTGAATATTTAAATAAAAGTTATTTTGCACCGACAGAAATTAAAAAATTTTCGGTAGATAAAGTACGTGGAATTTATGTTCCCTACTGGGTTTTTGACATCTATTATTATGATAAGCAAATTTGGGAACAGGTTGTGGAAGATAAAAACCATGGCAGACAAACGTTACATCATATAAGAGAAGCAGAGTGTTGTTTTCAGGACTTGACAGTAGATGCTTCTAAAAATTTGAATAATGAATTGTCACAGCGCTTAGAACCCTATGATATCAGAACCAAAAAGGCTTTTGATGCCGCGTATTTATCCGGTTATTATGCGGATAAATATGATTTGGACGAAAGTTATATGGAAAAATATGCGCATCTTAGGGCTAAAACGTTATTTGATTCAGAAATCAAACAAACATTGCCCGGAGGATATGTCAAATTCTCAAATCCGAAGTGTTCGATTCAAAAGGCGGAATATATGTTATTACCTGCCTGGTTTATCACGTTTCGTTATCAGTATGAAACCTATACATTGGCGGTAAACGGTCAAAATGGTAAAATCGTTGGTACGATACCTTTTGATAAAAAGAAAGTAATAAAATTTTATCTTGTGATTGCAGTAATTGCCTGTATTTTAGGTACTTTAGTAATGATGAGTCTTACTTCAGACACGGTCACAAGTATTATGCGTGCAATGTTTGCGGATGTTTTTCTTCTTATGGCCTTCCTTTTTTCAGCCTTGAAATTAAAAGAACACATTGGTCATTTGAAGTATACCATTGGTCTGACCAAATCGTATCAGACTGCAGATTATGTTCAGGAAAGGCAGGATGAAAATTAATGACAATAGAATTTGTATTTGCCTTGATTGGCGGTATTTTAATAGCGCTTACCGTAGCCAATGTTGCACTGATTCTTACCTTAAAAAGCAATATCAGTATGGGAGACAGTAAGGGAGATTTTAGTACTTTTTCCAAACATCCTATTCGTATGATTACTAAATCATAAACCGGGTATGCGGATATAGAAGGGGAGTTATACTATGATTTATAAATGTCCGAATTGCAACGGTGCATTGGAGTATGATCCGATTACGGATTTGATGCAGTGCTCCTTTTGCGGTAGCGGTTTTGCGGTGGCAGAGATTGAAACAATGTCACAGAAAGAAACCGAAGAATCTGATGTTAGATATAATGAAAAGAAAAAAGAGAATGAGAAGCCGGAAGATACAGATTTCGAAACAGAGGTATTTAAAAATCTGGGTACAATGGAGCGTAATATTTATACCTGTACATCCTGTGGAGCAGAGTTGTCGGTAAATGATAATGAAGTTGCCACATTTTGTGCATATTGCGGTCAGCCTACTATTGTATTTAGCCGAGTATCACAGGAGTTGAGGCCGGAGTCCATTGTTCCTTTTAAGATTTCAAAAGAACAGGCGGTAAAACTTTTAAATGAACGTCTGAAAAGTGTTTCTTTTGTTCCAAAAGAAATGAAAGAAGTTACATTGGAGAATGTAAGAGGTATTTATATACCGTATTGGTTATTTGACATATACTATTATGATATCCAATATTGGGAAGTGGATCCTCACAGATCAAAATCAAAAAATGATAAGCCGTTGATTTATTCAAGAGAAGCAGAGTGTGATTTGCGTGGAGTGACGGTGGATGCTTCGGACTTTTTGGACGATGAAATTTCGCAACGTTTGGAACCTTATCATTTGAGAGAGAGAAAGCCATTTGAATCTGCATATCTTGCAGGTTATTATGCGGACAAGTATGATTTGGGAGATCAGGAACTATATGATTTTGCAGTATCCCGTGCAAAAGAAATTTTTGATGCGGAAATAAGGAAAACGATTCCGGAACGAAATGTGGAAATGATATCTTCTTTGCCAAAGCGAAGGATCAAAAAGGCAGAATATACGATGCTACCTGCCTGGTTTATGACATTTCGCTATCAGAATGAGCCGTATACTATGGTGATTAATGGACAAACCGGTAAAATTGTCGGAACAATACCTTTTGACCGGAAAAAAGTGAAGACATTATTTGGAACGGTTTCTGTAGCAGCAGGTTTACTTGCTCTTGGTTCCGGTATAATTATGACGAGCGGACAAATTACCCTTTTTATTTTAATATTTTTAGCAGTCATGATACCGATTATTGAAATTACAATTGCTATCCCGATTCTGTTAAAAGTGAAGAAAACCGGTAAATTAACCAGAGCGCATAAAACAGAGCAGTTTGCAAAAGAAAGGCAGGATAGGGTCTGATGGATATCATAGAAATTTTTACATTGATAGTGTATGTAGTCGGAACCGGCCTCGGCACGGGGCTTCTTGTGGTTGCCTTGACCTTATCCCATAATATTAAAATGGGTGACAGCAAGGGAGAGTTTAAAGACTTTTCCGGTCGGAGATTACATATGTTAAAAGAAAATTATGATCCGCAATTAAAGGATTTATTTTAGATACATATCATTGCAGAGATATTATAATGGTAAGATGGTAACAGGAGTTAGATATGGTTTGTAAATGTCCGAAATGTGACGGGGCATTGGAATATAATCCGTCATATGCCCAAATGGAATGTCCCTACTGCGGCAGTATTTTTTCGCCGCAGGCGATAATGCCTGAAGAACAAAAACAAATAGAGTCGGAACTATCACAAAGCAATGCTGCTTTGGAAGGTAATTCCTGGGTATTTGATGCCAAAACCGCGGAAACGATGGAATGTAATGTTTATCGTTGTACTTCCTGCGGCGGTGAACTTTTGGTAAATGGTGTGGAATCCTCAACGTTTTGTGCATATTGCGGCCAGCCTACCATTGTGTTCAGCCGTGTATCCAAAGAGTATAAGCCGAAATATATCATACCGTTCCGTGTGAATAAACAGCAGGCAATGGATATTTTCCGGGCAAGAACGAAAGAGTTTGAGTTTGCGCCGGATGTGGTACATAATATTAAGCCGGATATGATCCGAGGCATCTATGTTCCGCACTTTATTCAGGATTTTTATTATTATTTCAAAGGAACTTATTATGCCAAATATTATTCCGGAGACCGGATTTATTTGCGTGAAGCAGACTGTTTTTTTAAAGATACCTATTTAGAGGCATCCACCCAGGTGAATGATATTACGTCGCAATATTTGCAGCCCTATCACTTGCAGGATTTACAGCCGTTTCATGTAAGCTATATGTCAGGTTTTTATGCGGATAAATTTGATGTCAGTGATGTTTCCAATACCGAGCGTTACATTATAACAATTGACCATATGTTTCATCGAGCCGTAAGAAAAAGTGTTCCGGAAAAAACCATTCATCATGCAGATAAAGAATCTAAATATGAAATCAGAAGATCCGATTATGTGCTTTTGCCGGTATGGTTTGTAACATTCCGCTATAATAATGAACCGTATACCATGATGATTAACGGTCAAACCGGTAAAATCGTAGGTTCCCTGCCGATTGATAATGGTAAATTGTTCAATAAAGTTGTAATAAATTCGTTGATTGCTTTGGTGCCGTCTGTGATTGTGTCAATTATTCTGATGATTTTTCCGGTATACGGATTTATGCTGGTTGGCTTGATACTTTTGATACTTTTTGCTGTGGCTTTCGCATATTGGTATCAGGTAAAACAACAGGTGAAGGCAACCAAGGATTTAACAGCGGCACGATATGTTGCGCAGAGACAGGAGGATACGTAATGACAATAGAAGGTTTGGGTATATATTTGATATTTATCATTATTGCAGGCGTATTTTGCGGTGTAATCGGATGCATCGGGGTAGGCTGGCTTTCAGTCAGTCTCAAATTAAAAAAGCAGAACAGCCTTGTTATGAAAGAAGAATTGTATTTGTCTAATTTTTCAGAAGAGAATGTACACTATATTACAAAGAAAAAGTTTTTGAGAAAAAACGGTTGGATGTACAGATAGTAGGATTGGATTTTTGTGCAATATATGTGGATGATTACAATAAATAACTGTTTATGATTAAGAGCGCACGATATACACACTTACATACCAAAAGTGTAAGAATGCATAAGGAAATTACTTTTTCACAGCGTTTATCAATTTGAGACATAAATTCCGTAAACAGGCTGTGTGTTAGGATTATCAGGCAATATACAGCCGCAAACAGAATAAGATGATAGATTGCGGGTAGAAAGATCATAGCAATACAAAGAAGAAGAGATAGCGCAAGAAGCACTATTTCTTTTTTCTTTATAAAAAACTTTTCGCTGCGAACAAAACAGAACAGCATAAGGATAAGTAATAATATATCCTTAGGAAATTCGGATAATACGGAGAGACTGTTTAATAAATCAAAATGAATTGTAAAAAAAGAACCTGCTTCATTTGTCTGAAATGAGTGAACCAATTGAACGGTTTGTATAATGTCGGGCAGCGTTATAAAAGAAAAGAGCAAAAGAATCCAGTAAAACAAAGAATTTACACTTTTATTGGGTGTAAAGATGTAAGTAAGCCCTAATAAGAACGCGAAAAGAAACATACCAATCAGAACAAGAATCACAGGCTCAATTACGAAACTTGTGTTAAAAAGCATCATAATGTTTTCGGTCACATCGGTTTGTACTGCTAAGGCATAAAAAGCAAAGCCTGACAAAAGCAGGATAATAATGCAGAACGATATTTTAATGATATTGAAAACTGTATTATTTTTGTTCACGTCTGTTCTCCGATTGATTTATAATAATTTTTATATTGTACATTTGCCTAAAACGGTAATTTTAAGCAGGCGTATAAGGTATATATGCCAAATACCCAACTCAATAATGCAAAGACGAAGATATATTTTAAATAACGTTTGTCCGTGTTTATTATTTCTTCGATAAAGGAACAAATTAAGACAATGCAAAGTCCCATAATACCGAATGCGGCACGATTGGGGAACGTAGGAGAAAGTGCCATTCCTGCGTATGCCAGTATTGCCGTAAGCATTAAAATGATTTGATAAGGCTTTAAACGGTTGCCTGTTTTATAAAATAAAAACATAAACAATAAGGTAAATAAAACAGTAGGGAAAAGATAACTTGCTCCGGCCATCAACATCATATTAAATCGGTCGTATAAGGTTTCGAGCAAGGTTATTTCTTCCACATGAGTATTTCTGATAAAATTTCCCGGGGCAAGAATCAGAAGTACACTTCCAATGAATGAAGAAATCATTCCGGTCCACATCCATAAGGGTGTTTTGCGGTGTAATTTCCGGATGAAATAGAAGATAACAAGGGCTGACATAAGGAAACTTGCAGGTCCCATATTTTCGTTGCTCCAACCGGTCATGAAACCGAGAGGAATCATCCAAAGAAATGCCAGAGGAAGTGATTTGGCTTCAGGCTTTCTGACTTGTCTGATATATATCCATAAAAAAGCAAATATCCAAACGGAAGAATATAAGTAGTTTACGGCACCGGATTGCCAGAACATACTTAATTTAACATCCTGATTAAGGGAAAAAAGTAAAAGAAATCCGATACAATAAGACAATATTGATTTGGCATTCGCCAGTTTGCAGATTACGAAACTTAAAAGAAACGTAACTGCGATATTTAAGATATCTGCAAACAGTTCCCCTTGCATCAGTACAAATTGTAAAATACCATGATTAACAATACGGCCTCCCCAGTTAAAATAGTGCCAGTATTGTGCTTTGATAATATCACTTATGCTTTGTACCGGAGTGTCATTTACCAGATTTGTAGCATACCAGGTATCATCCCAGAGAAAGATAAAGCGTCTGTGAAATTTGAATGCAAAGAAAGCCTCTGTGAATACACACAGAAGCAGAAGAATACCGAATACTGTTTTAGGATTCTTTTTTATTTTTTCTATCATAGGTGGTCCTTTTTCGTAATTTAAATATGTGATTTATCATTTATTATATCCAATGTGGATTTTGTCGCCGCATAGTTTATTTTATACGCGTATATTATGTATCACATTCAATGAAGTCTCCGTGCATACGTTTCGCCGCATAGTATTTTCTGCATACATACAAAACTTTGCAAGGCTCATTATACCATAATGATGTAAAAAAGTCAGTAAAAAACGCTATGCGCCTCATAAACGTATAAGAGTAATGCGAGCATAGCGTTTGTTGTTATATAGTAAATTTTATCTGTATGCAATTTCTAATCTTAATAACAGCAGTACTGTAATACAAAGAAATAGTGGCTGATGCTGCCGGCGAGTACAAATAAATGCCAGATAAAATGCATATATTTAGGATTCTTGGCACGATAAAAGATAATACCAAAAGTGTAAAATAAACCGCCGAGAATCAAAACTGCCCATCCTTCCAAAGGAATTAATGTGAATGTTTTCCAACCGGACATAACGATGGACCAACCCATTATAACATAGAGAACAAGCGATAATTTGTGCCATTTGGCAAGATTAATAGCGTTAAAAACGATACCGACTACGGTACATGCCATATTAAAGCCCCAAACGGTCCAGCCGACCCAACCTTCGATAATACTGAAGCAAATCGGAGTGTAGGTACCGATAATCAGGATAAAAATCATACAGTGATCCAGAATTTGAAAAACTTTTTTGCCGCGATTATTTGCTAATGAGTGGTAGAGGCAGGAAGTTAAATATAATAAAATTAAACTTGCTCCGTAAATGGATACCCCGACGATGCTCATAGCACCTTTGTGGTTTAAGGCTGCAGTTACAATCATTACTACAGTACCGGCTATGGAAAGAGCAGCACCCAATCCGTGTGAAATTGCATTGGAAATTTCTTCTCCTAATGTTTGGTCATTGAAATTGCATACATTTGTCATTTTTATACCATCCTTTATTTTGAAAACTCAAGACAAAGATAAATAAACCCTTGCACGTAGTATCTAAAACTACATTACCACATAAAGGATACTTTGTAAAGAGTTATTCTAAATTAATATTAGGATGTCAAAATATGACAAATTATTATTTTTTGCCGCAATATTCCAAATCATATTCGATAACACAATAGAAATTAGGATTCCAATCGCTGATTTTGTAAGTAATAATGTCGTGTAAATCTTTTATCTCCATTTTCATAGAATAAGGTTTTACCACATCAAAAATCAAGTTGGTATGAGAAGGTCCTTTTACTACACGGAAATCATGAATGGTTAATGATTCGTCAATGCCGGTAATGATTTTGGTAACCTGTCGTTTTAAGGATTGGGTTTCTTCATCCTTATCCAGTACCGGATCCATATGAATGGTAGCAAAACATCCCAGTTCCTGACGGATGTTACGCTCCAGATTATCGATAATATCGTGCATTTCAAGGAAGTCTGAAGAGGCGGATACTTCCGCGTGAAGACTTACCATAACGCGGCTGGGGCCGTAATCATGAATCATCAAATCGTGTATACCAAGTATGGCATCTTCCGCAAGCATCATATCACGGATTTGTGACACCAGTTCCGGATCAGGTGCCTGGCCAAGCAGGGGCGAAATGGTTTCGCGGATTGCCTGAATACCGGAATATACAATAAAAAGACCGACTAAAATGCCGCAGTAACCGTCAATGTTGATATCAAAAAACATACCGGCCAAAGCGGAGAGCAGTACAACAGTGGTTGCTACAGTATCACTGATGGAGTCTGTAGATGTGGCTTTTAACGCAGCGGAAGCGATTTTGCGACTGATACTTCTTTGATAAAAAAACATATAAAACTTCGTCAGAATGGATACGACTAAAATTGCCACGGTAATCCATGTGGTGACGATAGGTTCCGGATGAATGATCTTAGTAATAGAAGATTTAATCAGTTCATAAGCCATAAAAAGAATTAAAATGGAAACCAATAGTCCTGAAATATATTCCATTCGTCCGTGTCCGTAAGGGTGGTCGGAGTCGGGCTTGGAAGCCGCCATTTTAAAACCGAAAAGTGTGATTATGCTGCTGCCGGCGTCGGATAAGTTATTGACTGCATCTGCAATAATAGAGATGGAACCGCTCAAAAGTCCTGCGGTAAGTTTGCCTGCGAACAGCAGAATGTTCAAAAATATGCCGAAAGCCCCGCAAAGAATACCGTAGCCGGTTCGTACTTTGGGAGAAGTGTAGTTGTGATAATCTTTTATAAAAAGTTTGGAAAGCAATGTAATCATACCGAACTCCTTCATATTCACATTAAATGATATGCACATAATATAAAGTTTTATTTCGTGTGCAACTTGCTGATATTATTTTTGTGAAAGTGTTACTATATTTTACAACATTTCCTGTTTTTTTTCTATGGGTTTTAGGTTGCTAACCGTCGTAAAATTGTGTATAATCAATGTCGGACTGAAAGAATGCTTGATTTTTAGGCATTTTAAGTATACTAAAAAGAGTAGGAGACAAAAAATGAGTAAAAAAACAACAGTTTTAATGATTCTTGACGGCTATGGTCTCAATGAAAAGACAGAAGGCAACTGTGTTGCCGGTGCTAAAACTCCCGTAATGGACAAGTTAATGGCAGAATATCCTTTTGTAAAAGGTTATGCCAGCGGTATGGCAGTAGGTCTTCCTGACGGACAGATGGGTAACTCTGAAGTTGGTCACTTAAATATGGGTGCCGGTCGTATTGTATATCAGGAACTTACAAGAATTACCAAAGAAATCCAGGATGGTACATTCTTTGAGAATCCTGCTTTGTTAAATGCAGTAAAGAACTGTAAGGAAAATGATTCCGCACTTCATATGTTCGGACTTTTATCAGACGGTGGTGTACACAGCCACAATACACATCTTTACGGACTTCTTGAACTTGCGAAGAAGAATGATTTGAAGAAAGTATATGTTCACTGCTTCTTGGATGGTCGTGATACACCTCCTGCAAGCGGTAAGGACTATGTAGAGCAGTTGGAAACTAAAATGGCTGAAATCGGCGTTGGTGAAGTGGCTATGGTAAGCGGCCGCTACTATGCGATGGATCGTGATAACAACTACGACAGAGTTGAAAAGGCGTACCTTGCAATGACAAAGGGTGAAGGTTTAACAGCAGACAGCGCAGTGGCTGCAGTGGCTGAGTCTTATGACAGAGATGAAACAGACGAATTCGTTAAGCCTACCGTTGTTCAGAAAAATGGTGCTCCTGTAGCGCTTATTCAAGATAAGGATAGTGTTGTATTCTTCAACTTCCGTCCTGACCGTGCAAGAGAAATTACCAGAGCATTCTGTGATGATGATTTCAAGGGCTTTGACCGTAAACGTCTTGACCTTAAATTTGTATGCTTTTCAGAATACGATCCCACAATCCCGAACAAGGAAGTGGCTTTCCATAAAATCAGCGTAACCAATACTTTTGGTGAATGGCTTGCAGCAAACAACATGACTCAGGCAAGAATCGCTGAAACCGAAAAATATGCACACGTTACCTTCTTCTTCAACGGTGGCGTGGAAGAACCCAACGAAGGTGAAACAAGAATCCTTGTTAACTCACCTAAGGAAGTTGCAACTTACGACTTAAAGCCTGAAATGAGTGCTTACGGCGTATGCGATAAGCTTGTAGAAGCAATTAAGAGCGGTTCTTACGATGTGATTGTAATTAACTTTGCTAACCCTGACATGGTTGGTCATACCGGTGTTCAGGATGCAGCAATCAAGGCTGTAGAAGCAGTGGATGAATGTGTTGGCAAGGCTGTTGAGGCTATCAGGGAAGTTGACGGTGTAATGTTTATCTGTGCAGACCATGGTAACGCAGAACAGTTGGTAGATTACGAAACAGGTGAACCGTTTACCGCACATACTACAAATCCCGTTCCTTTTATCCTTGTAAACTACAAAGAAGGTTATGGCTTACGTGAAGGCGGCTGCTTGGCAGATATCGTTCCTACACTCATTGAAATTATGGGTAAGGAACAGCCTGTTGAAATGACCGGTAAGTCATTGTTAGTTCAGAAATAAATTGGGGCATCCTGTGCGGATGCGTGGAGAAGTTGAGAGACTCTGAGCGAGTATTTTGTATTCGTTTTCAGACGCGCTCTCGCTCGATTAAGAATCGTAACGGATACTAAACTCGTGCCACATTACATTTGCACTCGTTAAGTACCGACGTTCTTAAACGGTCTTCAAACGAAAATCAAAATACTCGCCCGGAGTAATAAAGTGTACGATGCATCCGCAAGGGATGCATGAAGATAAGCTGTCATTTGTTAAGCGCAAGTGGCAGCTTTTTATTTATAGTCATTTCAAGCGCAATGTATGATATTTCCATATTTGGGGCATAATGCAGGTAAATGTATGTCCCAATTTGGTTTTTATCTTTCTGTTGGAATGTAAAATAAGCCACACAACATTAAAAAATCACAAAACCAAATTGAGGCATGAAAGATAATCATTATAAAAAGGAGATATCATCATGACGAATACAGGGAAGATTACAAACGTGCATGCAAGAGAGATTTTGGATTCCAGAGGAAATCCTACGGTGGAAGCAGAAGTGACGGTGAACGGACTTTTTATGGGAAGGGCGAGCGTGCCTTCCGGTGCCAGTACGGGACGTTTTGAGGCAGTGGAAAAAAGAGACGGAGAAAAGCGTTATTTCGGTCTTGGAGTGCATAAGGCTGTTGAGAATGTAAATACCGTCATAAAAGAGGCTCTGCTGGGAGAAGATGTGTACAATCAGGCTCATATTGATCATCTTCTCGGTCATTTGGACGGTACGGATAATAAGGCGAATCTGGGTGCCAATGCAACATTAGCGGTATCTATGGCTTGTGCCAGAGCAGCGGCGGAAAGTCTGGGACAGCCTTTGTATCGTTACATTGGAGGAAGCAGTGCGGATGTTATGCCTGTACCCATGATGAATATTTTAAACGGTGGTGTTCACGCCGATAATACCGTAGATTTTCAGGAGTTTATGATTATGCCGGTATTGGCAGAGAATTTTGCGGAAGCCTTGCGTATCGGAGTGGAAATCTATCAGAAGTTAAAACAACTCTGCAAGGAAAAAGGATTGTCTACGGCAGTGGGAGACGAAGGCGGTTTTGCACCGGATGTAAAAGATGCTTTTGCAGTCTTGCAATTGATTGTGGATGCCATTCAAAATGCCGGATACGAGCCCGGTATTGATGTTGTAATTGCCATGGATGCAGCAGCCAGCGAATTGTATCAACCGGACAAAAATGTATATTATTTTCCGGGAGAAAGTAAGACAAACGGCGAGAAAGTTTATCGTGATACCAATGAAATGATATCCTATTATGAAATGTTGATTGACCATTTCCCTATTGTATCTATAGAGGATGCTTTGCAGGAAAGTGATTTTGAGGGATGGCAGTTACTGACGGAACGTTTGGGTAAAAAGGTACAGTTGGTGGGAGATGATTTGTTTGTGACCAACAAATTACGTCTTGAAGCAGGGATTAAACTTCATGCAGGCAATGCAATTCTTGTAAAGTTAAATCAAATCGGTACGGTGACTGAGGCAACAGAAGCGGTTATGCTTGCTAAGAAGAGTGGTTTTAAAACCATTATTTCCCATCGTTCCGGCGAAACCGAAGATTCTTTTATTGCTGATTTTGCAGTAGGTTTAAATGCGGGACAGATTAAGACCGGTGCACCCTGCCGTAGCGATCGTAATGCAAAATACAATCAGTTGCTTCGTATCGAGGAATGTTTAAAAGGATGCGGTAAATACAGTACGCCGTTCCAACCGATTAAAGGATATGAAAAATAAAGAGAATAGACTGTGATAAGTCGTGATAAGAGTATGGAAGTATTTCACAATGCGTAAAAAAATAAGTCTTGCAAAATGGGCGTGTCTATGGTAATATAACAAGGCTGATGTAAATTTGTCTTTGGGCAAACAAGTCATAGGAGTATTGAAATGGAAACAGTTAGAATTATTATTACAGTTGTATTTATCATAGTTAGTATTGCACTTGCGGGAATCGTATTGATGCAGGAAGGCAAGAATACCGGATTATCGGCATTAAGCGGTGTGGCTGACACATACTGGGGCAAGAACAAAGGACGTTCTATGGAAGGTGTGTTAATTAAGATTACTACCGTTTTAGCAGTTATTTTTATGGTATTGTCCATTCTTCTCAATATGTCATTGTTCTAGAAACGGTTTGTTTTACACTCCTGCAGGATTGCAGGAGTGTTTTTGTTTTGGGGGAGGACGGTGATGAAGCATGTTATATGCCAACGAGACACGCTCCCGCTCGTTAACATGACGTAACGGTACTAAGTTCGTAAGAAATAAATTTCTTCCTCACTAAGTACCGACGATGTTAAACGGTCTCTTGTGGAATATAACATGCTTCATCACCTGTGCTATGGAAAAATAAAAAGGGATAGAAGTTAGACTATATTTGCAATCATAATCGGTGTAAATCAACTTCTTGTGAAAGCGTGTATATTTCATCGCCTGTACTATGGTATAATAAAATAGATATATAAATCACTCAGTATTTCGATAAAAGTGTAAGGTGAGTTTTAAAACTAATTTTTGAAAAAATCATCATATTATAGATAAAAGAAAGATTATTATGGGTAAGAAAAGTAAAAAACAAAAAACAATTACAATAACCGGCGTATTTACGGGAACCTCTCATGAATTTGGTTTTGTGGAAAGCGAAGAAGCAGAAGGGGATGTT
>JAZNLG010000288.1:0-4632 GCA_045578965.1 Lachnospiraceae bacterium
AATAAGAAAGCCGAACGACTTATTTGGACGATAAAATCCAAACAAAGCCGGTCGGCTTTTAATATTCTATAACATTCCCGTCGTAATCAATCATAATCGGAAATTCGAATCTGCCCCAACCGTAATTCGGTTCTTTGTCACACATGATAAACAGCAGAATCACGTACAATGGCTTACATAGTGTCGCAAGAATCGACCAGGTCATTGCGGAATTTTTAAATCCGAAGGTAATAAGCAAATCATAAATTTTACGCCATTTCCAAGCCACGAAGAACAAATCATATGCCCAGCCAAGTATTGTGCCCAGCAAAGGGAAGTTACTGATGATAACGGAAACAATTCCGCCAAACAGTTCATTTGCGATGTAAATCCAGGCGATGGTTTCGCGCTTATCGGTTTTTACCCAGTTTAAAACATTAAACTCCCGAATTGGCAGAACAAATTCCAAATAATAGGAGCCGTAGGGGACAAAAGCCACCCATGCGTGGCGGAATCCGGCGTGTCTTGCCATGATAAACACTGCAATAGGGCGCATAATCCGATACATGATAAAATTGAAAATTGCAGATATCACCGATACCACAATAATTGTGGCATAAACGACAATTTTGCCAAAAGAGGGAAGAGCCATTAACTCTTCCCAACTTCCGACACTGCTTATATCATCTAAAATAAATGCGATATCTTCAAACAAAAGTAACAGCAGATAATACATTTTATCTCCTTTTATGCGTTATAATCCGGTTCCTTGTTCATAATGATGTATGCAAATACAGTCATAAGAATGGGGAAGAAGATATTCACAACAGATACCCACATTGCATGTTCAGGCATACCGTATGTAATTAAGATATCATAGTTCATTCTCCAGATAATGCCATAACTAATTAAGCAATAAGCGATAATGTATGCCATAAAGAGCAACCATCCCAATACGGGAATCATAGAAAGAAGGCTCATAGGGACAATTAATATAATATAAATTCCGGTTGCAATCAGGAAAAGCCAGAAAGCTTTCATACGGTCGTCATATTTAATCCAGTTAAAGAGATTAAACTCTCTGGGTGACAATTTTAAACTAATGTAGAAGTTACCGTAAGGGATGTAAGCAAGCCATGCGTTTGAGAGTCCCTGTCTTTTGGCCATACGATAGAAGGGGTACTGCATTGCAATCCAACATGCGATGCAAACAATAAAAATAATTGCATAAATAATGAGTACAATTCCGATACTGAGACCGGCATACAAAGCGTCTGAATCATAAGAGTTCATAGTATTATTTCCTTTCTTGTTAAAATTTTATATTGTGTAATCAGGTTCGTTATTCATAATGATGAATGAGAACACTGTCATTACTATAGGAACAAAGCAACTTACGATGGATGCCCACATGGCATGCTCCTGCATTCCGTAAGTCATTAATATATCATAATTTACGCGCCAGAGAAAAACATATAAGGCGAAAGAAAAAGCCATTGTCACCGCGTAATTAACGAAGATAAATAAAAACTGTATAATGGGAATACTGCTTAAAACGGATAATACCAAAGTAGCCACAAAGAATCCGCCGTAGCCGATGAGGAAATACCAAAATACTTTGGTACGGTCATTGGTTTTAATCCAGTTAAAAATATTAAATTCTCTGCGGGATAAATGCAGCAGGATGTAATAACACCCAAGGGGAATGAAAATAAGCCAGGGATTAGGAAGTCCTGCTCTTTTGGCCATTTTGTAATATGGATAAGAAAATACAATCCACAGAGCAATTATGAACACAAATATTGTAATCCATATCAACATAATCATTCCGAAGGTCAGAAACGGAAATAATACGGTCAGACCTTCAACCAAAGCATCTGAATCATAGTTCGACATAGTGAATTCTCCTTTTACATAAAAAACAACAGTATCAAAAACAGTATAAGTCGGATTAATCCTGATTATGATACATATAATAATTTCCTGCTCCGTATTCCGGCGGATTCTTGCAAGAAAATACGGTAAAAAGCATAAACAACCAAGGGACAAAAAGAGAAACAATGGATACCCATAAAGCATTATTCTTTTGTCCGAATGTCATTAATAAATCGTAGTACATGCGCCATTTCCACAACATAATGGCGGCTGCGAGAATCGTTCCGCCGAAGGTGGAAATCAAAGGTCCGATTACCGGAATTCCTACGGTAATTGTAGCAACAATACCCAAAACCCATGTGCCGGCAACCACCATACCGATGTAAATCAACGCCATAATGTCACGGCGGTTTGTTTTAATCCAGTTAAAAAGGTTGAACTCCCGGATCGGCAACATAAAAGTTAAAAAGTCATTGGTATACGGAAAGAAAGCCATCCATGCATGTCTAAAACCTGCTTTGCGCGCCATTATAAAAAGGGGAATGGACTGTAACAGGTAATAAGCCACGGAAAAAAGGAAGGATGTGATGGCAACAATTACTGTGACCATCAGGGAAGCACCTGTAAAAGCAAGAGTTCCCAAACTTAAAATATTTCCAAGAATTCCTTCCAGACTATCCAAATCCTGACTAATCTGTTGGTTATAAAGAGGGTCCACAAAAAACACTCCTTTCTTTGGTACAATATTCAATTTAATTAAAAGATAATATATCACAAACAGTCCGTTTAAGCAAGAATAAGCCTAAAGCATGTAGTTTAATCAATAGTCATCACGGCGGAAGGCTTATGTATAGGCCTTTTTCCTTTGCGTATTCATAAATTAACAGAACGATAAATTTCTTTTATAACATAAAAATAAGCACCAACCCCACGGCTCATATGTCCGCAAAACCAGTGCTTAAGTGCGCGATCAGGGGCTCGAACCCTGGACACCCTGATTAAGAGTCAGGTGCTCTACCAACTGAGCTAATCGCGCATCCGATATTATGTTGACGTGTTTTTCTCACGTGCATTGTTGATTATAGTATAGGATTTTTAACTTTGCAAGCATTTTTTTAAAATTTTTTAAATTTTTTGCAAAAAAGTTGTGAATTAGGCATACTTTCGGAATTTTTTACATAAATAGACCGGAAAACCGGGAGAAAAATAATTGGAAACCTTGCTTTTTGGGAAGGTATGCTCTATAAATAAAGATGGTTGTCGAAGAAATATTACTATATTATATATAGATATATAAGAGTAAACGATATATGGGAGTAGCAGGATGATATTTGAAAGTCATGCGCATTTTGATGATGATGCCTTTGATGAGGACAGAGAAAGCCTGATTGAAAGTTTGCAGGAAAACAGAATAGAGTACGTTATTAATGTGGGTGCAAGTATGGAATCTACCGAAAGAACCTATGAATTGGCGCAGAAATATCCTTTTATTTATGCGGCGGTAGGCGTACACCCTTCCGATACGTTACCTTTGACCGAGAAGGATATGGAGCGGTTAAAAGAACTGGCAGCAGATAAAAAGGTGGTTGCCATAGGCGAAATCGGCTTGGATTATTATTGGGATGAACCGGAGCGGGAAATTCAGAAGAAATGGTTTGAGCGACAGATCGAACTTGCCAAGGAAGTGGATTTGCCTATCATTATTCATTCCAGAGAGGCTGCAAAGGATACGTTGGATATTCTGCAGGCGCATAATACCGGTAACTATCGTGGTGTGATGCATTGTTTCTCCTACTCACCGGAGATTGCAAGAGAAGTGGTGAAGATGGGCTTTTACATCGGCGTGGGAGGTGTCTGCACTTATAAAAATGCCAAGAAACTGGTAGAAGTTGTGGAAGACATTCCGCTGGAGCATATTTTATTGGAAACAGATTGTCCGTATCTGACGCCGGTGCCTTATCGCGGGAAGCGAAATTCGTCATTGTACCTTCCTTATGTGGTAGAGAAAATTGCAGAGATTAAAGGTATAACGGCGGAAGAGGTTGAGCGGGTGACTTATGATAACGCGATGAAATTGTTTCTTAACAGATAATATAAAAAAGTGCTTAACGTATCCAAGAAAGGAAAATATATGGCATATTTGGGAAATCCCGGCAATACAGCCGCGGTACTGAATAAACACGGGTTTCATTTTCAGAAGAAGTTTGGACAGAACTTCTTAATCGACACCCATATTTTAGAGAAAATCATAGATAGCGCAGAGATTACGGAGGACGACTGTGTATTGGAAATCGGTCCCGGAATCGGCACCATGACCCAGTATCTGGCAGAACGTGCCCGCGAGGTCATTGCCGTGGAAATCGATAAGGCGTTAATTCCGATTTTGGCGGATACTTTGTCCGAGTATGACAATGTAACCGTCATTAATGAGGATGTCTTAAAAGTAGATATTGCAAAATTGGTGGAAGAGCATAATAACAACCGCCCTATCAAGGTGGTAGCAAATCTTCCTTACTATATTACTACCCCTATTGTTATGGGCCTGTTAGAAAGTCACGTGCCTTTGGACAGCATTACCATTATGGTGCAAAAAGAAGTGGCGGAGAGTCTGCAGGTAGGCCCCGGCAACAAAGATTACGGTGCCCTTTCCCTGGCAGTAGCCTACTATTGCAAGGCAGAAGTGGTAACTATCGTATCGCCTAATTGTTTTATTCCGAAGCCCAATGTGGCAAGTGCGGTTATTCGTTTAAAAGTTTATGACAAACCGCCTGTGGCTGT
>JAZNLG010000289.1:0-1997 GCA_045578965.1 Lachnospiraceae bacterium
ATCTTCGATTTGTACTCTGTGGTATTTCTACTCATATATAAATTAGTCGCTTAAGTAAAAACATTTAGCCATACTGTAATCAGAGCATCGTATACACCATGCGCGATAATAACCGACAACAATGTACAATTTTTGATTTTAACTCTACAGATGCAAAATATAGCTCCGATAATACCGGTCCAAAGAATCTGTACTATATTTCCTCCCAGAAAATGAAACAATCCAAACAGAACCGATGACCCTATAATCGCACCTACATCAGAACCAAAAAGTGTTTTTAACTTCTTGTAGAAAAATCCGCGAAAAACAAACTCCTCCACCAACGCAATTGCAAAAATAAAATAAACAAAATCGTATATGAATTGCCACATATATTCATATTGATGTTGATTATTTACCCAGTCACTTTTCCCTGCCAAATGCGGTATCACCGTAAAAACGAATGACATACACAATGCAATGCCAAGACCTATCAGCACCTGATATCCAATTTTCTCCTTTGAAAATCCGTACTCAGACCACTTATTCTTATTAAATAATACAATACAGAAAGGAACCAACGCAATCGGCAAATATGTTACAATCATCAAAACCATACGAACAACAAGCGGAAGACTCATAAGCACATATTGATTAAATGCATTCACTCCCAGCAAACCGGCAACCACACCGATGATTGCAATTACCATCTGTATTATTATTTTTTTACGTTCCTTCACTTTCATCTCTCTCTTTCTTCGTCAGTACCTTCAGGCACCATCTCCATTTGCCGCAACGCGGGCATCGCATCCTTCTTTTTGCAACCATATTCATTGCTACTGTATAATTGATGAAGCCGGGAACAAAGGTTTCTTCACAATGTAAACACTTATAATATCCAAATGTCCGCCCACCCTCCATCAGCGCAAGCAAACCAACCGTAAAAACGGCACATGCAATAAACACCAATATACCTTTCGCCTGATTGCTTATTACTTCCGCATATGTATTTACAACAACAATCAGCGTCACAAAAGAAATGATGGATATAAGTCCCATTAACAGAATCAGAATTAATTTCGTTCTGTTCTCTTTCTTTTCTTCTACCAGATGAAGCATTTTTTGTTCTGCCTTTTTCATATAATTCTCTTTATCCAAGCGCTCACCCGTCAGCAACTCATTCACCGAAATTCCCAGCGCCTTACAAAGGGGCTGCAACAAGGAAACTTCCGGAAATCCTTTGCCGCATTCCCATTTGGAAATTGTTCTGTCACTAATATTAAGAATATCTGCAAGTTGCTTCTGCGTATAATTTTTCTTCTTTCTTTCCTCTGAAATAAACTTACCTATTTTATTCAGATCCATGCTTGTCCTCCTTTCGGGTCTTATTATCATAAAAACAAGCTTTTTTGTCTACCAACGGAGCGTAGAGTTCCGTATTTTAAAGGAATTCTACGCTCCGTTGTGCTAATTCTTTCCCTTGTTTTTTCCCTTATCAGAGCTCATAACCAAGGTTAAAACGATCTAACACGATACAAGATGTGACGGAGAGGACACCCACGAAAACTTTAGTATTTTCAAGGATTTGCCGAGATTTCTATAACAAGATATAACAGTTATTAAATCCCCTAAAATACCTCAAGTGAGAATTCAAATTTGTACTTCTGTAATTACAAAATCATTCCTTTACCTTCGCCTGTTTCTTATATCCTAATATCATTATTACAATACCTATTATTGCTAAAATACATGATATAATTGTCGCACTTATATTCTCTACCTTGATAACAGTTGGATAGGAACTTTTTGAAATTTCCCAAACACCAAGGTATGACATAATAAAAAATACCATTGTTATTACATTCCAGCAACAATGAGTCCATATACATAAAACAATGTTTTTTGTAAACACAAACAGAAGCATATATATAAGTGCATCCATAAATGCCCCCATAAAATTACTCAGATGTAATATTCCAAAAAATAATGCTACCAAAAAACCAAATATAACCTGGTTT
>JAZNLG010000290.1:0-2524 GCA_045578965.1 Lachnospiraceae bacterium
TATGCAGATTACCGCAGATGAAATGAACGAATTGGCAGAGAAGCATGAAAAGATTTATTCCATTGCTTCCCGTTGCGGTGTGTTCGCTAAGACGGATATCCAGCCCCTTTTAAATCAGGGTGCAAGAAAAGAAGATATTTCCGCAAGTATCTTTTATGCAATTGTAAACCAGACCATTACGGGCCTTGCCCAGGGACGTCCCATTGAAGGAAATATTGTGTACCTTGGCGGACCCCTTACTTTTATGTCACAGCTTCGTGAAGCCTTTGATAAAACCTTGAATTGCGAGGGTACCTGCCCTGATGATTCTTTGTTCTTCGTGGCTTTGGGTGCGGCATTGTGCGCGGAAGAAGCAGTTGATTTAAAAGAAACTCTTGAAATTATTTCGAAAGAGCAGGATTCGTTGCGTCAGGCAACATTGGATCCTTTGTTCGCAAGCGAAGATGAATATGAAGCTTTCGCAATGCGTCATGCGTCTCACCAGGTGGCAAAACGCGTGGAAGACAACTATTCCGGCGAGGGCTATTTGGGAATCGATTCCGGTTCCACAACCTTGAAAGTTGTGCTTACAGATCCTGAAGGTGCAGTGGTTTATTCAAGCTATCAGTCCAATCAGGGACGTCCTATCGAAGTAGTAAAAGATGCCTTGATTGAAATGTATAAGAAGCACCCCAACGTTAAAATTGTATCTTCTGCAGTAACAGGTTACGGTGAAGATATGATTCGTAATGCCTTGGGTGTGGATTTGGGTGTTGTTGAGACGGTGGCGCATTTTACGGCGGCGAAATATTTTATGCCGGATGTAGAATTTATCATTGATATCGGTGGCCAGGATATGAAGTGCTTTAAGATTCGTAACGGCGCCATTGATAACATTTATTTGAATGAGGCATGTTCATCAGGCTGCGGTTCGTTTTTACAGACCTTTGCCAATTCCATGAGTTTTGAAATTGATGAATTTGCAAAGCGCGGACTTTTTGCAACCAAGCCTGTGGATTTAGGTTCCAGATGTACCGTTTTTATGAATTCATCCGTAAAACAGGCGCAGAAGGAAGGCGTGACCGTAGAGGATATCTCAGCAGGTCTTTCCATCAGTGTTGTTAAGAATGCATTGTACAAGGTTATCCGTGTGCATAGCGCGGATGAACTGGGTAAAAGAATTGTGGTACAGGGCGGTACCTTCCAGAATGATGCGGTACTTCGTGCCTTTGAAAAGGAAATGGGCGTAGAAGTTATCCGACCGGATATTGCGGGTATGATGGGTGCTTACGGCGCGGCATTGTATGCCTGTGATATTGCGAAAAAGAAGAAAACGGACAAGGTTTCGGAAATTTTAGATAAAGAGGCATTGGAGAATTTTACGTATACGACAAGAAACATTACCTGTAAGGGCTGTAACAACCATTGTAGCCTTACGGTAAATGATTTCGGCAACGGCCGGAAATTTATTGGCGGTAACCGCTGTGAGAAGCCTGTAACTAAGAAGGAGCAGGACGATTCGTTAAATCTTTATGAGTATAAGTTAAAGCTTCTTTCAGAGTATCAGCCGGATGAAAGTAAGACCAAAGGTGTAATCGGTCTGCCTATGGGACTTAATATGTATGAGATGTTGCCATTCTGGCATGCATTTTTCACATCTTTGGGTTATCAGGTAAAAACATCAGGCTTTTCGAATCGTGAACTTTATTTAAAGGGACAGGGAACCATTCCTTCCGATACGGTTTGCTTCCCGGCAAAACTGGTACACGGCCATATTATGAAGTTAATTGAGATGAACGTGGATACCATCTTTTATCCCTGTATGACCTATAACTTCGACGAAAAGAAGGGCAAAAACCATTATAACTGTGCCGTAATTGCCGGCTATCCTGAGGTAATTGAGGCCAATACGGTGCATTTCGGAGATATCAAGTATATTTATGAATACGTGGGACCGCACCAGCGAAATAAGTTCCCCGGTAAAATGCATGAGATTCTGAATCGTACCCTTGGTACATTTACTAAGGCGGAAGTGAAGAAGGCAAGCGACCTTGCCTATAAAGAGTATGCGGCATTTACCAAGAAGGTAGAAAAGCAGGCGCAGGTGATTATGGAAGAAGCAAGAAAGCAGGATAAAAAGATTGTTCTTCTTGCGGGCAGACCTTATCATGTTGACCCTGAAATCAATCACGGCATTCATAAGTTAATTGCGGCTCTTGGTTTTGCGGTAATTACAGAAGATTCCGTAGCATCCCTGGTGCCGAAGTTTGATGTAAATATCAGAAATCAGTGGACCTATCACGCAAGACTGTTTGCGGCGGCCAAATACGTAACCATGCAAAAAGATGTTTATATGGTGCATTTGGTTTCCTTCGGTTGCGGTTTGGATGCCATTACGTCCGATGAAACCAGAGAAATTTTGGAAACGGCCGGTATGCTTTATACCCAGTTAAAAATTGACGAAGTTACGAATTTAGGAGCGGTTAAAATCCGCTTGAGAAGTTTGCTTGCGGCAATCGAGCAAAAAAAGGAGGATTAGTTTTTT
>JAZNLG010000291.1:0-4952 GCA_045578965.1 Lachnospiraceae bacterium
GAACTCCGCGTTGGCACTTTTATCCGTAAATAAAACATATGCTACTCTTTTATTGCCAAGTCTCGTTACCGGCGAAATATTGATTTTCATTTCACTGTTCATAGGTGGCTCCTAATCTGTATAATATTCAGCCTGAAAAGCCGCATTACACTCTGAAATTTCTTTGGTTCCGTTAATATAATCAGCATACATATCCCACAAATCAATATCGCATCCGTCCATCACTTCATCTTCCGGAATCCAGGATTTAATCAGTGCAATTCGTTCTTCTTTGGTGGTGTCGGATATAAGGTAGCTTTTTGCCTGCATATATTTTATCTCCTTATTGATGTAAAATCTTGTTTTCATTATAACTTCTATTTCTCAGAAACACAATTCAGAAATCAAAGCGAATTTCTTTCGTAATATATCTAATATAATATAAAAAAACTGTCGCCTTTGCTTCTTACCCAAAAGCGACAGTTCCTCCTTTACTATTAGAGAACCACACCGTATCCGCGGCATTGATTTTCCGGTTTGCCAAACTGTTAAACGTGTAATCTTACCTCAATACCATTCACAGTCTTACCATCATAATCGGTTTCGATATAAAACGAAGTTTCTCCGGACTTACCAATCAAAATACCGATTTCTCCACCCAAAAATTCTGCTTTGTCATCCGCATCAAACTTAATGCCGATTTCTTCCATTGCAGCCACTGCTTCTTCTTTGTTCATACCTTTAAAGTCCACACCGACAAATGTTATATCTGCGCTGCTAAAATTGTAACTGGGATCATACTGGAGGGAGTAAATCTTACAATCTTTGAAATCTGCAGAATTTACATCCGGATTATAAAGTTGAATGATAATATTTGCATATTCATAATATCCATAAGCATCCTTAGCAAAAAGATAATAAAAGGTTGAAGTATAACTCTCTCCCGGAATATCGGCATAGCCTTTTACATCCGTATCTCCTCTTCCGCTCATAGAAGTATCAATTGCAAAACCTGCATCCAGTACTTCCTGCACTGTCATATTAGCAGAAACCTCTATTCCGTTAACAGTAGCCTCTGCCTTAACCAATCCTCTTGAATAAAGAAAAGTTCCGCCTATTATACCAAGAATAAGTACTATCAAAAAAATATCAAATCCAAGGTGTTTTTTCTTCTTTTGAGGCTCCTTTTCCTGTTCCTGTACCTGTACGTTTTCCTGTTCCATTTTAAATTCCTCCTTTTATATAAGACGCATTGTCTATTATTCGACAAGCAACAATGCACACATAAATTTATATTGGGTTAGAGATATCCTCTAACCCAACTATTTTATCGTATTCCGTAATTCTCAATGATATAGTCCATATCCTTATCTCCACGGCCGGAAAGGTTAATCAGGATGGAACCCTTGCCCATCTGCTTCGCAAGTTTCATAGCGTAAGCCACTGCATGTGAACTTTCGATTGCAGGAATAATACCTTCCATTCTGGATAACTTGAAGAATGCGTCAATGGTTTCTTCATCGTCAACCACGTCATATTTTACTCTACCAAGATCATGTAAAAATGCATGCTCGGGGCCTGATGAAGGATAATCCAAACCGCTGGCTACTGAGTATACGGGAGCGGGCTCGCCGTTTTCATCTTTTAACATGATACTGTTGAAGCCGTGCATAACGCCTTCTGTACCGTATTTTAAACTTGCTGCGTGATCACCAAGTTTTTCTCCGCGGCCAAGGGGCTCAACACCGTAAATATCCACCGGATCATTTAAGAAACCTGAGAAAAGTCCCATCGCGTTGGAACCGCCACCTACACACGCTACAACTGCGTCGGGCAATTCGCCTGTCATCTGTAAGAACTGTTCTCTTGCTTCCACACCGATTACACTCTGGAAGTCACGCACCATCATAGGGAAAGGATGAGGTCCCAAAACAGAACCGATACAGTAGATTGCATCCTTGTATTCCTTGATATATGCGTCAAATGCTGCGTCTACCGCTTCTTTTAAGGTTGCAAGACCATGGGTTACTTCAACTACGTTTGCACCTAAGATTTTCATTCTTGCTACGTTGGGAGCCTGCTTCTTAATATCAACGGCACCCATGTAAATATCACATTCCAAACCGAAATATGCTGCTGCAGTTGCAAGGGCAACACCATGCTGGCCGGCACCGGTTTCAGCGATTACTTTCTTCTTGCCCATGAATTTGGCAAGAAGTGCTTCACCCATACAGTGATTTAATTTGTGTGCACCTGTGTGGTTTAAGTCCTCTCTTTTTACATATAACTGCACACCGTTTCCAAGGCTTTCAGACAGTCTTTCCAAGTGGGAAATAGGGGTCGGTCTGCCCTGGAAATCCTTACGGATACGACGAAGTTCGCTAATGAACTTGCTGGACTTGCAAATTGTAAAATAAGCCTCGTTAATGTCAGCCATTCCTTTCATTATCTCGGGCGAAACATACGCACCGCCGTACTTTCCGTAATAACCTTCCGCATCGGGATAATGCTTAAAATAAGTATCAAAATCAATATTGTTATAAATCATGGTTGTGTCCTCCTAAACCTGATAAAATTCTTTTTTATAAAATTAAATTCTTGTTATTTTTTACATTAACAGCTTCTCTTCGCACAACTTTGTCTGCGCCATCGGAATTCCGTGGAAGCATCTTTGATATTGTTTAATCTTTGCAAACTACGCCATCGTTTCGTCAATAACATATCCGCACCTCCTACTATAAAACGATTTAGTATCTTCGGTCAAGGATTTTCGGTTTTATACGACTGTTTTCGGTGCATAAAAAAATCCTTGGCAGAATACCACTTCTGCCAAGGACGAATATTTCTTATCCGCGGTGCCACCTTGCATTCACGATTGCTCGTGCCCTTACTGAGATACCATCATATCCCCGGCAACTAACGTGTGCCTTCCGTCGCAGAATACTCTGTAGGTTCCTACATTTGACTGCGCCCTCAGCGGTCCATTTGATAACCTGTTTTTTACCCGACTCTCAGCAACGCGGGCTCTCTGTGAAAGCATAATTACCTTTATCTCCGCCTCAACGGTTTAGATATTTTATTTTTATTCATTAAAACACTTATGTGTGCATTTGTCAATCATAATTTTTACAACACCCACTCGTATATGATGCCATACAACTCTCTTATATAGTAGGTCGGAAACAACCACAACGGTGTCCTTGCCGGCACCGCACTGTACTCCATTTCCAACGCGTCCGCCACCATACCCGCACGATATTCGTGATACTCGTTGGTCACAATGGCAATCTCCGGATTCAAGCCCTCTGCCTCAATAATTTCCTGCGAAAAAAGAAGATTCTCTCGCGTCGAAGTAGACCGGTTCTCCTGATAAATCCGCTCCGGTGCAATCCCTTTTTCCGTCAGATACAAATACATGCACTCCGCTTCCGGCATACTTTCATCAGGTCCCTGGCCGCCTGAAACAATACAAATTGCATCGGGGTGCTCTGTCAGATATTCGTAGGCAGCATCCAGTCTTGATGCCAGCATAATGCTGGGCCTGTTGCCGTAAGCGCGACACCCAAGCACCACTACCGTAGCATCTTCGGAAGGCTTCGCGGTTGCTGCTTTTATCATAAAAGCAGTTTCCACGCCCGCTAACAGAATGACCGCTGCGACAATAACAAGAATGCCGCTTAATATTACCTTGCCAATCTTTTCGGCATATAATTTCTTAATCGCCTGATTGATTTTGGGCATAAAAGCTCCGTAAGCCATTATTAATGCCATAATAACAGCCCCTGTTCCGTTGCCCAAATTCATAATTCTTCCCACTGCATAAGGTGTTAAAAACCATATCAGGCCCAAAACGCCTATCGCTATCAGTGCGATTCGTAAAATTCGTTTCTTCATTTTTTATTTCCTATTCTTCCGACGCATATACCGGCGGTTCCTGATAAGAATACAGTTTTACATTACCTCTTACTTTCCAACCGCTGTTCCCCGTAGCCTCAATAGTAACAATATAGGCTTCGCTCCAATCTCCAATCCATACAGATTGTCCGTCCTCACTGATACCGGACGCACCGGTACTGACGTTTTGCATTACTTTCATGTCTACAATTCTGACACTGCTTACATTCTCCGTGTGAACAATAAATTCATCAATATGTACGGTACTGTATTCCATTACCGTAACTTCTTCTTTTACTTCCAGTATCGGCGCATTCTTGCCGTATTTCCCCGTATATATTGTAATTGCAACAATTGCGATAAGTATAACCGCAACAACAGCTATTATAATTGGAAGTAAAATCTTTTTCTTCATAGTTAGGCCCTTTCTGTGCTTTGATACTTAATATACGTACGGGGTGTATATTTTTTATGGAAGTCTAATCTGTTTTCATTATAGGTTTCACATCATAGGTGCGCAAGTTCAAAAACTAACTTATCTCTTTAATTGCTTTGATAATCTCATTTGCTTTTTTAATTTCCCTAAAATAAGCAATATAATAAATTCCGGCAAACACAATATAGGGCAAAGTGATTTGTATAAACATATCCCGATATGCAGCTGGGGAAACCTCCATAAATTTACTCATAATAAAAATGCCTGCCATAACGCCACCGATTACCAGAACATACTGCCCTATCATCACAAACAGCAAAGGAACTTTATGAAAAATCCGGTGCATAAACAGTATAAAAGCTGCATAGCAGGTAATTACGAATAATATCCCGAAATTCATTACATAGTAAGGATCCTGCATTCCGCCAATCCCTTCTATTAACACCTTGGCGAGGGCCAAAATGGTATATACTACACATACGGAAAGCAAATATTCTTTTATCATTTTCATGATTGAGCCACCTTCTTTTCCAGATATTTGTAAAATTCATTTTTATAACTTCTATTCAAAACAATTTCTTCGCCGTTATCCATTACTATATTCACGCGCATATTTATCTGCGCTTTTAATTCTTTGATATGG
>JAZNLG010000292.1:0-1914 GCA_045578965.1 Lachnospiraceae bacterium
GCCATTTCCATCCGTCTGTGCCGAAGCAGTGGCGGAGAATATGACAGCAAACAGAGCGACCAGACATACGCTCGCTATTCTCCCCCTATCGGGAAGCAATAACTGAATGAATCGTCTTTTCTGCATATTTTTATTATTTAAAAATGAATTAATTATCTGTCCGTCATCAGAAAGGGCACAAAGAAAAGCGGTTCTCCACACGAATACGTGCAGAAAGTCGCCTTGAGAATTATCTATACAGAATGAAGTGGAAGAGGCGCGTTTACCCCCCCCCGATTAAGTTTTGTTAACATCGGAATGTCAATCCATCCTTGTTTTAAGTGTTCATTCATGTACTTTTCCTTTTATTTATCTTCTTGCAAATGTAAACAAGCCAAAATGGAACTGCAAATATATTTTAAAACAAAAAAGGGGATTCAGGACATTCTGCGTAGTATTACGTAGTCTTAAACGGGCATTTTCTACGTAGTTTTACGTAGATTTTGCAGTCTACGTAAGGGTGGATGCACACGAAATTCTTCGCTTCGCCTGGAGTGACAGGGGAAGAAAATTGTATGCACACAAAAAAAAACTCGCAACAGGGATTATTCCCAATTGCGAGTATAAATATGGTTTCTGGAATCCCATGAATAAGGTCAAAGAATTTCACCAACATATTCACCATCCGGATTTTCTGCCAACCTCCTTACGGTTTCTATCTGTGTCCAGTTGAATTGCGACCGCAGTGCGGACGCAATTGGAGACATCTTATAAAACTGCCGGCTCCTTTCCAACTGACGAACAGAAAAACCACTCCCATACTCAGGTTCCAACTTCTTGGCAAGGTTTAGAAGAAATAAAGGGATATGTTTTGTCAATTGCCATCGTTGTAGTACTTTTGTCACAGAAACAATAATACAGATTGAAATGAAAGAGATACAAACTCAGAGTTACTCAGATTTGGTTGCCAACATCGGGCAGACACTGAAAGAAGGTCGTAGCACTGCTCTTCGGGCAGTGAACACTTCTTTGGTTGCTACCAATTGGAAAATAGGACAACATATAGTTGAGTTTGAGCAGTACGGTAAAGAAAGGGCTGTATATGGTGATAATCTGCTGAATCGTCTTTCTCATGATTTGACTTTGGCATATGGTAAAGGGTTCAGCCGGAGTAATGTAGCACAGATACGCCAGTTTTATCTCCGCTTCCCAAAAATCCAGACACTGTCTGGACAATTGAGTTGGAGTCACTATGTGGAGATATTAAAAGTTGAAGACGAACTTGCCATTCAGTTTTACGCCAAACAATGCGAGAAAGAATCTTGGAGTGTACGGGAATTAAAACGACAAATGAAAAGTTGTCTGTATGAGCGTTTGGCATTAAGCCGCGACAAGGAAGCGGTACTCACTCTTAGCAAAGAAGGACTGGAAGTTGCTACACCACAGGATATCGTGAAAGACCCTTTTGTATTGGAATTTGTAGGAATACAGCAAAATGCGGTGTATAAAGAAGGAGACCTTGAACAACGCCTCATAGAGAATCTTGAAGATTTTCTGATGGAATTGGGAAAGGGATTTACGTTTGTTGGCAGACAATATAGGATAAATATCGGTAATCGTCATTTTTATGTTGACTTAGTCTTCTACCACCGCATCTTGAAGTGCTTTGTGCTCATCGACCTGAAAAGAGGCGAGATTGAACACAACGACATCGGACAGATGAATATGTACCTCAGTTATTTCAAGGAGGAAGAAGGCAGTGAAGGTGACAATGAACCAATAGGAATTGTCTTAGGAAGATATAAGGACCAGATATTGGTGAAGTATGCCATGCAAGGCATAACGAACCAATTGTTCGTAAGCCGCTATCAACTGTATTTGCCTGATAAGGAACAACTGCAACAAGAGTTAAGCAGATTGCTTGAAAATGAGTGA
>JAZNLG010000293.1:0-4526 GCA_045578965.1 Lachnospiraceae bacterium
AATTGTAGATGTGAATACGGTTTCGGATAAGGTACAAGCATTTTGGGATGCAGGAGCGAATTGCGGAATGTAGTCAATGCACAATAATGTGGATATTGTATTTGAAACAATCGAGATGTTATGTAACTGCATTTCGACAAATAATGACAGAATGACATAGAAAATGACACGAATGTTTTATCTTTTCGACAAAAAACTTCAGGATTCTTCATGTGGATAAATCGGTGGAAATGGTGGATTTGTCGGAGAAAATCGTTAAAAGTTATCCACATACGTCAGTTGTGTCATTGATTTGATGTGGAAAAATGTGAAAAAGGACCGAAAAAAGTAATAAATATTATGTTAACGCGGATAGAAATGACCGTAAAAGTCAATTTGCACTGTGACGGCAGAAATGTTGTCAAAAGATAAAAAAAATTATATAATTACAATTCAAGCGTAAAACGGATCAACGCAAAAAAGAAGGAAGAAAGGAAAAGAATATGGTCGAGAATCAATCGGAAAAGAAATATACAGCCATGGAACTTATTCTTGCAATCTGTATTCTTTTTTTCCCGCTTTTGGCATTGGATATACTTGCAACTTTTATTTTGTTAATTGTAATACTGCTTCTGCTTAGTTTTTTGCTCTTTGCAATTGCCGGAATCTTTGAACTGATTGCCGGCGTGGCAATGGTTGGTGTTGGTATTGAGAAGTTGTTTGCCATGCCTATGGGAGCGGTAGCGGTAATGGGCTTTGGTGTGTGCAATATTGGTGTGGCTTTGTTGTTGGAGTGTTTTGTTTTTTGGTTATACGGTGTTGCAATACCGCAATTGTTCAAAAGAGGTCTCGGTAAGGAGGTAAGCAATGAAAAGAAAGCTTAAATCCTTATTTCGAGTAGCGATAGGAATCATCACAACCGGAACCGTTATGGTTATAGTCGGATTGCTGTTGGGCGGTGCCGGAGAATTAAGCAAAGAAGTAACGGAACTGGTGCACGTTGTGAGAGTCGGCGTTTCCGAAACCGTAGCGCGCATTCCGATGTTAGAAAAGATTACGGATTTTAACGGTTTTACCGTAGTAGTGGATGTAGACAGGGATGACGTATCCGTAGAAATAAATGAGGAATTTGAAACCATACAGGGTGATTATTGTAATATGGAACTTGCTGAGGCTGAATCGGTAGAGAATTTGGATATCAGTGTTTTAAACGGGGTGTTCCGAATGGAACCGTCTGCCAACGGATATTTTGGCGTCGAGAGTAGCGGTGCCGAACAGTATCAATGTTATGTGTCGGAAGGAACCCTGTATTTAAACGCATTGCCCAAAGATTTCGGTAAAAGTGAAGATTCCGAAATTGTATTATATGTACCGACGGAACAGGAGTATGAGAAGGTTTATTTATTCTGTTCCGGTGAACAGGTTTCTTCCAATGTGGTGTTAAAAGGTGAGGAAATTATGCTTAGTTCCATATGCGGTACGAACAGAATGGAGCAGGAACTGCTTTTCGAAGATGTAACCATAACCGTAGGTGTGGGTACTATGTCGGTATATGCTTTGGAAGCGGATTCGTTGCAACTTGAAGTTAGTACTGCTGAAGTATCGATTAAAGAAATGGTTGCCGATACTGTGGAAGTGCATCTTGGAATGGGAAGTCTTTCCATGCAGGGAAGCACCGGAGGGAATATTGACTTAAACTGCGGAATGGGAAATTTGGAACTGCTTTTAACCGGTCTGCAGGAAGACTATAATTACGATATCTCCGGTTCTGCCGAGAGTGTCCAAGTCGGTGGGGATGTTTTAGCAGGTATGGTAATGGAACGCTGGATTGATAATGCTGCAGATAAGCAAATAACCTTAAGTTGTGCAATGGGAAGCGTTAAGATACAATTTGAAGAATAAATCAATAAAATAATGCTATGATATAAGAGTTTGCTTGCCAAAGGCAGTAAAGATGTTGTAAAATAAGAAACAGTGTACATTCAGACATAACTGAAAAGAAGTTTTTAACATAGAATGACAAAGGAGTATCGGAGAATGAGCAAAGAACTTGCAAAAACTTATGACCCTCACGGAATTGAGGACCGTCTCTACGCAAAGTGGTTGGAAAAGAAATATTTCCACGCAGAAGTGGATGAGAATAAAAAACCTTTTACCATTGTAATTCCCCCTCCAAACATTACGGGGCAGTTACATATGGGACATGCATTGGATAATACCATGCAGGATATTTTAATCCGTTTTAAAAGAATGCAGGGATACAATGCCCTTTGGCAGCCCGGCACCGACCATGCGAGTATCGCGACTGAAGTTAAGATTATCGAGAAGTTAAAAGAAGAAGGTATCGATAAAGCAGACCTTGGTCGTGAAAAATTTTTGGAGCGAGCATGGGATTGGAAGAAAGAATACGGCGGAAGAATTATCAGCCAGTTAAAGAAACTGGGTTCTTCCTGTGACTGGGACAGAGAACGTTTTACTATGGATGAAGGCTGTAATAAAGCGGTTACTGAAGTCTTTATTAAAATGCATGAAAAAGGATGGATTTACAAAGGCGCAAGAATCATTAACTGGTGTCCTGTTTGTAATACTTCCATTTCCGATGCGGAAGTAGAATACGAGGAGCAGGCAGGTCATTTCTGGCACATTAAGTATCCTATCGTTGGTACGGATGAGTTCCTTGAGTTTGCTACTACACGTCCTGAGACTATGCTTGGTGATACTGCAGTTGCGGTACATCCCGAGGATGAGAGATATAAGCATTTAGTAGGTAAAATGGTGAAACTTCCTTTTGTTGAAAGAGAGATTCCCATTCTTGCAGACTCTTACGTTGATCAGGAGTTTGGTACCGGTGTTGTTAAAATTACACCGGCTCATGACCCTAACGACTTCCAGGTAGGACAGCGTCATAACTTGCCGCTCATCAACATTATGAATGATGATGCTACCATCAATGAAAACGGTGGTAAGTTTGCGGGTATGGACCGTTATGAAGCAAGAGCGCAGATTGTAAAAGAATTGGATGAGATGGGTCTCCTTGTTAAAATCGAAGACCATGTTCATAATGTAGGTACACATGACCGTTGTAAAACAACCGTAGAACCCCTTGTAAAACAGCAGTGGTTCGTAAAAATGGATGAGTTGATTAAGCCTGCGGCAGATGCAGTTCGTAACGGCGAAATCAAACTTGTTCCTGAGAGAATGGAAAAAGCATATTACAACTGGACAGACAATATCCGTGACTGGTGTATTTCCAGACAGTTGTGGTGGGGACACAGAATTCCTGCCTACTACTGTGACGATTGCGGTGAAATCGTGGTTGCCCGTGAAATGCCTGATGTTTGCCCCGTTTGCGGACAGAGTCATTTTACACAGGATCCCGATACTTTGGATACCTGGTTCTCTTCAGCACTTTGGCCTTTTTCAACTCTGGGCTGGCCCGAAAAGACCAAGGATTTGGAATACTTCTATCCTACCGATGTGCTTGTAACAGGTTATGATATCATCTTCTTCTGGGTAATCCGTATGGTATTCTCAGGTTATGAACAGATGAAGGAGAAACCTTTTAAAACTGTTTTATTCCACGGTTTGGTTCGTGACTCACAGGGACGTAAAATGAGTAAGTCTTTGGGTAACGGTATCGATCCTTTGGAAATCATTGAAAAGTATGGTGCAGATGCACTTCGTCTTACTTTGATTACCGGTAACGCACCCGGTAACGATATGCGTTTCTACTACGAAAGAGTAGAAGCAAACCGTAACTTCGGTAACAAGATTTGGAACGCTTCCCGTTTCATTATGATGAATATGGAAGGCAAGGAAGTGACCACACCTGCAGTTGCAGATTTAGAGCCTGTTGATAAGTGGATTCTTTCAAAGCTTAACAATGTAATCAAAGAAGTTACCGACAACATGGAGAACTACGAGTTAGGTATTGCCGTTCAGAAGGTTTACGATTTCATCTGGGATGAATTCTGCGACTGGTACATTGAAATGGTGAAGCCCCGTCTCTATGCATCCGACAATCAGGTATCTTCCAATGCGGCACTTTGGACATTAAAGACCGTATTGATTGATGCGTTAAAATTATTACATCCTTATATGCCTTTTATCACAGAAGAAATTTTCTGTACCTTACAGAACGAAGAAGAGTCCATTATGATTTCTTCATGGCCTGTATACGCTGAAGAAAGAAACTTCGCGAAGGAAGAAAAGGAAATCGAAATCATGAAGGAAGCGATTCGCGGTATCCGTAACGTAAGAACTTCCATGAACGTTCCTCCTTCTAAAAAGGCACAGGTTTATGTAGTATCAGAAAAGCCTGAAATGAGAGCGATTTTTGAAGAAGGTAAGTTATTCTTCGCTTCTCTTGCTTATGCATCGGAAGTAATCGTTCAGGCAGATAAGAGCGGTATTGCCGATGATGCGGTATCCGTAGTGATTGCTAACGCAAACGTATACATTCCTTTTGCTGAACTTGTTGATATTGCGCAGGAAATTGAGCGTCTTGAAAAAGAAGAGAAGAAGCTTGCCGGCGAGCTTGCCCGTGT
>JAZNLG010000294.1:0-2109 GCA_045578965.1 Lachnospiraceae bacterium
CCTCACAGAGATGATTTTGCTTTTATGGTAAATGGCGTAGATATCCGTAAATTTGGTTCTCAGGGACAACAAAGAACTGCAGCATTATCTTTAAAACTTGCGGAAATTGAATTAGTGAAGAAGATAACCAAAGAATGTCCGATTCTTTTATTGGATGATGTTTTATCGGAACTTGACAGTAACAGACAGAATCAACTTTTAAACAGTATTGGTGATATTCAAACAATTATCACCTGTACCGGTTTGGACGAGTTTGTAAATAACAGATTTGAAATTGATAAGGTTTATCGTATTGTAAACGGTACGGTAGAAGAATAGTTTAAAAATATTATTTTATTATAAAAATTAGATGAAAAGTGTGGAAACACACCGGATTGGAGAATAGTATGAAAAATTGCATTGATATGCCAATTTTTCATACGGCTATTTGTTTCAGAGCGAAAGCAAATAGCCATGATGGCAGACGTAAATTTGAGATTTACGTCGCCACTTCGCGATAAATCGCTCAGAAATGAGGAATTAATATGAGTCAGCAGGATTACGGCGCAGATCAGATTCAAATTTTGGAAGGTTTGGAAGCTGTTAGAAAAAGACCGGGTATGTACATCGGTAGTACGTCTGCGAGAGGTCTTCATCATCTTGTTTATGAAATTGTAGACAATTCCATTGATGAAGCTTTGGCAGGTTATTGTGATACCATTACAGTGACCCTGAATAAGGATAATTCCGTAACAGTAGTGGATAACGGACGTGGTATTCCCGTAGGAATCAATGCTAAAGCAGGCATTCCTGCGGTTGAAGTTGTATTTACCATCCTTCATGCCGGCGGTAAATTCGGTGGTGGAGGATATAAAGTATCCGGTGGACTTCATGGTGTAGGTGCATCTGTTGTTAATGCGCTTTCAAACTGGCTTGAAGTAGAAATCAGAAGAGAAGGTAAGGTTTATAAACAGCGTTATGAAAGAGGACACGTAATGTATCCTTTGGAAGTAATCGGTGAATGTTCAGAAGAAGAATCCGGAACGAAAGTTACTTTCTTCCCGGATGACACTATTTTTGAAGAAACCATATTTGATTTTGATATTTTAAAACAAAGATTTCGTGAAATGGCATTCTTAACCAAAGGTTTAAGAATTACTTTGATTGATGAAAGACAAGAAGAACCGAAGGAAAGAAGTTTCCATTACGAAGGCGGTATTAAGGAATTTGTTCAGTATTTGAATAAAGGCAAAACTCCTTTGTATGAAAATATCCTTTATTTTGAAGGTACCAAAAACGGTGTTTATGTAGAAGTAGCACTTCAGCATAATGATTCTTACAATGAGAGTACATATAGTTTCGTAAATAATATTAATACTCCTGAGGGTGGTACTCATTTAGCAGGTTTTAGAAATTCTTTGACCAAGACTTTCAATGATTATGCCCGCGGAAGCAAGTTATTAAAAGAAACCGAAGCAAATCTTTCCGGTGAAGATATCCGTGAAGGTTTAACTTCCATTATTTCGGTAAAAATTGAAGAGCCTCAGTTTGAAGGTCAGACAAAGCAGAAATTAGGTAATTCAGAAGCTAGAGTTGCCGTAGATAATATTGTAAGTGAACAGCTTACTTATTTCTTAGAGCAGAACCCTGCAGTTGCTAAGATGATTTGCGAAAAATCAATTTTAGCCCAGAGAGCAAGAGAAGCAGCACGTAAAGCACGTGATTTAACCAGACGTAAAACTGCTCTCGAAGGTATGGCACTTCCCGGTAAATTAGCAGATTGTTCTGATAAAGATCCCAAAAATTGTGAAATTTACATTGTAGAGGGTGATTCTGCGGGTGGTAGTGCTAAGACTGCAAGAAGCCGTGCAACCCAGGCAATTTTACCTCTTCGTGGTAAAATTCTTAACGTAGAAAAAGCAAGACTTGATAAAATTTATGCCAATGCAGAAATTAAAGCAATGATTACTGCATTTGGTACCGGTATTCATGATGATTTTGATATCAGTAAATTAAGATATCATAAAATTATTATCATGACCGATGCGGACGTTGACGGTGCACATATTAGTACTCTTTTACTTACCTTCCTGTATCGTTTTATGCCGGAATTAATTAAGCAGGGTTATG
>JAZNLG010000295.1:0-9781 GCA_045578965.1 Lachnospiraceae bacterium
TGTAATATGATAATATAGTAAAGTGTATATTGGAATATCGGGAGAAAGAAGATGAAGAAAGTTATTATTGTGACGGCAATTATAGTAGTCGCAATTATCATTGGTATATTTGTTATTAATATCTATGAAGCCGATACGGAAGTAACAAAAGAGACAACGAATATAGGGATTATTCTAAACGGAAAGATTGATGACGGAAGCTGGGGACAGTCCCATTACAAGGGACTTGAAACAACTGCCGAGGAACTTAATTTATCAATCCTTTATAAGGAAAATGTGACAGCGGATGAAATACCGCAGATTATTGAAGAATTTGTGACTGCGGATTGCAGAGTTGTGGTGGCAAATTCTTTTGAGTTCGGTGATGCTATGGTTGAGGCTGCGGCGAAGTATCCGGAAGTATATTTTTTGCATGCTACGGGAACTGCTTCAGATAAAAATTTGTCCACATACTTCGGCAGGATTTATCAGATCAGGTATCTGTGCGGCATTGTGGCGGGATTACAAACCGAGACCAATGAAATCGGATATGTTGCAGCGTTTCCGATTTCGGAAGTAAACAGAGGCATCAATGCTTTTACTTTAGGTGTGCGGAGTGTGAACAGTGAAGCCAATGTATATGTCAGTTGGACAAATTCATGGGAGGATGATGCGGCCACAGCAGAAGCGACAAAGAACTTGCTGGATGCTCATAATATTGATGTGCTCACAATGCATTCTGATTCTTTGATCCCGCTTGATATTGCGGAGGAAAGAGGGGTAATGTCAATCGGATATAACTGGGATAACAGCACGAATTATCCCGAGACGTATCTGACGGCTGCCGTATGGGACTGGGAGTCCTTCTATATGCCAATAATTTTGAAGTGTCTTCAGGGTAAATTTGAGGGAAAGAATTACTGGGAAGGTATTGATTCCGGTGTGGTTGAACTGGCCCCGCTTACAGATAAAGTAAATCCCAAAACACAGACTGTGATTTTGCAGGAAATGGAGAAACTCAGAAGCGGAACATACGATGTTTTTTATGGCCCGATTTATGATAATGTGGGCAATTTGCGTATAGAAGAAGGCGAGTGTATGACGGATAATGCCATGTTGAATGAATTTGACTGGTATGTTGAAGGAGTAATGATTGATGAGTGACAGCAAAAAGAAACCATATTGGCTGCTTGTGTTGGCTGCGGTTATTTTGATTTGTATTCTATTAGTTATTTTTGGAATTAACGGTGGAAAAGAAGAACCCAGGAAAGTGGGACTGATTTTAACCGGAGAGTCTGCTGATGAGGGCTGGAACGGAGCACATTATCAGGGTGTGAAATCTGCCTGCGAGCAGCTTGGGGTAGAATTACTGGTAAAAGAGAATGTGGAAGAAGGCACCGGAGAGTGTGCGAAAGCAATTGATGAGTTGGTAAAAGAAGAAGCAGGCATGATTATTCTTTCCAGCTATGCGTATCCGACGGAGGTAAAAGATACAATTCAGAAGTATCCGGAGGTTGCCTTTTATGGGATTTCTGCAGATTACTATGCAGATAATATGACCTCATACTTCGGAAGAATGTATCAGGCAAGATATCTGGCGGGAATTCTGGCCGGTATGAAGACAGAAAGTAACGTTATTGGTTATGTTGCTGCGATGCCAAACAATGAGGTAAACAGGGGCATTAATGCTTTTACCCTGGGTGTCAGAAGCGCAAATCCGGAGGCGGAGGTGCATGTAATCTGGACGAATGAGTGGGAGTCTATGGAGAATGAGAGAGTTGCTTCAAAGAAGCTGATTGAAGAATTTGGAGCAGACCTTCTTACGTATCATCAGAACCGGCATTGGGTGGCGCAGGAAGCGGATGCGGCAGGTGTGTATTCCATCGGATATAATTCCGTGGCAACCGGTTTGTCTGATAAATATCTGACGGCAGCAGTATGGGATTGGAACGCTTTGTATTTTCAGATTATCAAGGAATACCTGCAAGGGAATGCCAATCACGTAAAGCGTCACTGGTTTGGCATTGATACAGGTGTGGTTACGTTGGAAGAATGCTCCGCCCGCGTGGATGAGAATATTCTGATAAAGCTTGAGAATGCAGAGAGAGAACTGAGCGAAGGAAATAAAGTTTTCTCCGGTGTGATTTATGATAATACGGGTGTTATGCACTGTGATGAAGGCGAATCCATAAGTGATGAGATTCTGTTGGAAAAGATGAACTGGTTTGTTGACGGAGTAGTAATTCATGAGTAAGAATAATATATTTATGAAATTAAAAAATAACCTCGGTGTGATTGGTGTCAGTTTTATTATTCTGATCATTGTCTGTATTGCCATGTGGTGGAAAATGCAGGATATCATCAATGAACATCTGGAATATCATGTTGCGGAACAGGGGAAAGCATTGTCAAAGATTGTGAATAACAGTTTTGATGAAGAATTGCGTCTGTTAAGTGAAGTGACGGTTTTTATTGATATGGAGACCGGCGAAATAGAACAATTCATGGAGGAAGAAGACGGCATTTCATATGGCGTTTTGAAAATTGACGGTGAAGCCACGTATGGTGACAAAATCGATGCTTCCTCGTATGAAGGTATTTTTGAGTCGATTCACGGGAATCCGGCTGTCAGCTGCGGAGAGGATTCGACGGTTCTTTTTACGGTGCCTGTTTACAGTGGTGAAAATGTCAAATACGTTTTGTATAAATTATACGACGGCGCAGTTTTGGCAGAGAGGATTGATTTATCCTGTTACGACGAGAATGGAATTTGCGCCATTATCAATATTGACGGTGAGATTTTGCTGCAAAAAGAGAATGTATTCCCGGGGAAAGAATTTTTTACTTCGGAAAGTAATAAAAAGGGGTTTGAGTCAATCCGGGATAAAATGAATATCAACGTGGCGGCCGCGGCAGTTGCAAAGGCACCCGGAGATGATAAGGTGTTGTTTGCCTCAGAGACGGCATATTCGGGATTATATGTGGTAGGCAGCGTACCGATGAAAGCGGTAGCGGGTGACATATCGTTACTGATTCCGCTTGTATTATGGTGCTTTGGATTGTTATGGATTTTGCTGGTGATTGTTACTTTTTATCTGGTCAATGCAGAGAAAAAGGCAAGTGAAAGCGATGAGCTTCGCCAGGCCAAAAAAATTGCGGAGCAGGCCAACCAGGCCAAATCGGATTTCCTTGCAAATATGTCTCATGAAATCCGTACGCCGATTAATGCGGTTATCGGTATGAATGAGATGATTTTGCGGGAATGTGAAGAAAAATCAATTCTGGAATATGCAGGGAATATTGATATTGCGAGTCAGAATTTACTCTCCATCATCAATGATATTCTGGATTTTTCCAAAATCGAATCCGGTAAAATGGAGATTGTGAATAACGAATACAAAACGGGGGAAGCGCTCAATGATGTTGTCACAATGATAGAGCTGAAAGCAAAGCAGAAAGGACTTCAATTCGAAGTCGAAGTTGCAAATGAATTGCCTGAGACTTTATATGGTGATGATGTCAGAATCAAGCAGGTTTTGCTGAATTTATTGAACAATGCCATAAAATATACGCCAAAAGGAAAAGTACGACTGGAGGTGTCAGGAGAAGAAATTTCAGAGGAATCAATGAATTTGATTATGAAAGTTCATGACACCGGGATCGGAATCCGGGAAGAAGATATTGCAGGACTGTTTGAACATTTTCAGCGCCTTGATCTGGAGGCAAACAGAAACATTGAAGGTACAGGACTCGGGCTTGCAATTACGGATAATCTGGTTCAGATGATGGGTGGTAGGATTACTGTAGAGAGTACATATGGGAAAGGATCGACGTTTACGGTATATCTGACACAGAAAAAATGCGGAAACGGACTGATCGGAGATTTTGTAAAAAATTATCGTAATTCTTCCGGACGTTTGAGCAAATATCATACTTCATATACAGCGCCGCAGGCACATGTACTTGTCGTTGATGATAATCAGATTAATCTTCAGGTGGTAACAAATCTGTTGAAAAAGACGATGATGCAGGTGACATGCTGTACAAGCGGCCGGGAGGCTTTGGAGGAGATGTGCCGGAAGCAATATGATGCGATTCTTTTGGACCATATGATGCCGGGGATGGATGGCATTGAGACGCTCAAAAAAGCCAAAGAGCTTGAGGATAATCTGAATAAGCGTACAGCGGTTATTGCGTTGACGGCAAATACGATTTCAGGTGCAAAAGAAATGTATATGAAGGAAGGGTTTACGGATTATTTAGGTAAGCCTATTGTAGGTAAAATTTTGGAAGATAAACTCGCGAAATATATTTCTGCGAATAAACTTGAATGGATTAAAGAAGCAACATCGGAAGAAACGGAGAAAGTAAAAGATTCCCAAGTTACAGAACCGTTATTAAATATTGAGATGGGATTGAAATATTGCGGTTCAAGCAAAGAAGTTTATGCGGAAATTCTGCAAATGTTTTGCAATCAATACGAAGAGAAAAAATCATCCTGGGAAAAATTTTACGAAGAGAAGAATTGGAATGATTATACAATACTTGTTCATGCACTAAAGACGAATGCGTTGAACGTTGGATGTGAAGTGTTTTCTGCGAAATGTTTAGAGTTGGAGAAAGCAGGGAAGGTGTTGCGTGAGAATGATGCGTCGGAAGAGGCTTTGGAATTTGTCAGAGAGAATAATGATAAAACGAAGCAGTTCTACAAAGAGGTAATCGAAGCGGCAAAAGAGTATTTAAGCAAAGGGGAATAACGGGATGAAGAAGATTTTGATTGTGGATGATGACAGTATTAATTGTATGCTGGCCAAACATGCATTGGCAAGTGATTATGAGGCGGTAACGGTAAATTCCGGAAAAGAAGCCTTGCTTTGGCTGGAAAAAGAGTTGCCGGATTTGATTTTGATGGACATTGAAATGCCTGAGATGGATGGCAAAACAGTTGTGAAACAAATCAAGGCCTGCAAAGCATGGAGCAAAATTCCCGTTGTTTTTCTGACGGCAGATTCAAGCCCGATTACCGAAGCGGAATGTTTGCAGTGCGGAGCGGATGATTTCATTACCAAACCGTTTGTGGTGGATGTTATGAAGAGACGTGTGGCTAAGGTTCTGGAAGCTCATGAGATGCGTAAAGGGCTGGAACAGGCACTGGATCAGGAAACATTGAAATCCTATACGGATGCGCTTACCGGATTGAAGAACAGAGCGTGGCTTGAAAAAGAACTGAATCGTTTATTGGACGAAGGTCATGGAGGAACTCTGTTTATGACGGATTTGGATAATTTCAAATCCATGAATGATGTCTACGGTCATATGGTGGGAGACGAAGTCTTGCAGAATTTTGCCGATACTTTGAAGCAGTATTCCAAAGAAGGAGATATTCTTTGCCGTCTGGGTGGTGATGAATTTGTTGTTTTCTTTACGGATGTGACGGAACAGCGGATTGCAGAAGAGAAGGCGGCAGGTATTATTAAGACATTTGCAGAGAAGATGGGAACGATGGGATACGCGGGAATCGTATCTGTTTCAATCGGTGGAAAGATTACCTGGGGAGGGGAACCGTTTGAAACGCTTTACAGCGACGCGGATGATACCTTGTATTTTGTAAAAGAAAATGGGAAGAATTCCTATCATTTCTGGAGCGAAAAAAAAGAAGAAAAAAATATTGCACTAAAGATAATTGATACAGATGCTGACCTGGCAGGTATCCATCGCATGATTTTGGAAGAAAAGGGCGAGACCGGTGGTGCGTTCCATGTAGCGTATGAGGATTTCAAAAAACTGTATGATTTTGCCATGCGTTCGGTGGTACGTAACGGAAGAGCAGTTCAGACGCTTTTGTTTACGTTAGAAGCTGCTGAGATGCAAAACGAAGTTGCATTGGATGAAATTATGGAAATTTTGAAACAAACGATTATTTCTTCTTTGCGTTCCGTAGATACCGGAACCAGATACAGCTGCAGCCAGTATATTTTATTGTTAATGGATACGGATGCAGAACACGGCCGTCTGGCAGCTGAACGGGTGATTGAGAAGTTTTATGGCAATCAGGCGGTTGCGGAGTCAGGCGTGAAAGTAAGCTATGATATTCAGCCACTGCAGGGGAATTAGTGATTTTATTTGACTGTTAGTAGTGAATACAGGGCAGCAGACCCGTTTGGGCTACCGGTTTTCGAATCTGAAGGATTGGATTTATGAATTGCTGGATGAATATATTGCCCAATCCATCAATAGAGGATAGAGCTTCTGCAATTAAAAAACAGATGGAGAATACAGATGTCTTTGACAGCGTTTTGATGAATGGCCCGGTTATTTACGTAAAGGATAACCGGGCTTTGATATTAGCAAAACAGGAAAAGTTTCTCCTTGATTCACGTGATATCTTATGTGTGTAGCTACAACACAAAATGAAAGGAGATGTTTGGATGGACCTTGCGATTATTCAGAAGTCTATCGATTATATCGAGGATAATCTGAAGGCCGAGATTACGGCAGAAGAGTTAAGTGAAATGGCAGGCTTTTCGATTTTTCATTACTATAGGTTATTCCAACGTGCGGTCGGTATGCCGGTTATGCAGTATATTACAAGGCGAAGACTTTTAAATGCCCTTTATGAGATGCATTGCGGTGTAAAAATGATTGACGCAGCGTTGGATTACGGATTCGATACGCAGGCCGGATTTTACAAAGCTTTTGTCCGTGAGTTTGGATACACACCAACAGAATTCCTTCATGTGAGCAGAAAAGGGAAACCATACAAGGTTAATTTGTTTAAGGAGGAACACATAATGGTATCACACAAGAAAATAAAAGAAGTATTAGTAAACTGGGGGTTGGAAAACGAAAAAATCGCGGACATTGTATATGCAGAGACAGGAAATGTCAGTGAATCTGCCTGCTATGTAGGTAATGATTACATCATTAAATTTACGGCGAATTTGGGAAATGCCGAGAAGCATATTGCGCTCTCGCAGGCAATTGAAAGCGTAGGACTTTCTTCAGCAACGCCGATTGCTGCAATTACGGGTGAATATGTGGTTTCACACGAAGATTTGTATTTCTATGTTACCAAACGACTCAAAGGAAAACAGTTAAAAGCAAGTACGATGTATCTGGAGGATTATTTTCCGAAAGCCCGATTTATCGGCGAGATTATCGGACAGTTAAGTATTGCGCTGGGTAAGGTTGATGTGGTAACAAATCATGCGAATATTTTGCAGACTGCAACAGACTGGGCAATTCCTGTACTGGTAGAAAAAATGGATTTGCCGAAAACATTTGTGGAAGAATACAAAAATGAATTTGCGTCAGTATATGATACCCTTCCGCAGCAGATTATTCATCGCGATCCTAATCCGGGAAATCTGATTCTTGATGGAGAGAATTGGGGAATTCTCGATTTTGATTTGAGCGAAACCAATGTCAGAATTTTTGATCCCTGCTATGCAGCAACAGCGATTTTGTCTGAAAGCTTTGAAGCGGGGAATACAGAGAAGCTGAAGCAATGGGTTGATGTGTATAAAAATATAATGTATGGTTATGACGAAGTTGTGAAATTGTCAGAGAACGAATGGAAGGCAATTCCCTATGTGGTGATTACGAATCAGTTAATCTCAACTGCATGGTTTGCAGGAGAGGAAAAGTTTCAGGAACTGTACGAAATCAACCGTCAGATGACTGAATGGATGTTACAGAATTTTGACAACCTGATTTTTGACTAGTCTAAAATATTAAAAAGTTTTCATATTTTGTGTTGACAATTCGGATTATCGGGAGTATTATCAAAAACAATTATTTACTACTACAGGAAAGGAGTTCAAGCAATGCAGAGAAATTACAATCTTCCGCAGCTTCATAAGATTGTCGTCGAACCCGTCTGGTTATGGCCGTGGGGTTTTGTTGCTGATGGAAAAATATTGCATTGTGAGAATTCGGACATTCTATAGTGGAAGGTTATTTCGGTATAGGATAGTTTTATATAATCATATATTGCAAGAAATTTTACACCATCAGCGAATATTCGTTGGTGGTGTTTTTGTTTTACTTATAACAAAAAAGGAGGAAAAGAATATGGAATTTAGAAAGGCAAAGAAAGAAAATCTGGAGCAGGTATACGAATTGGTGCAGGAAACAATCAGGGAAGTATACCCGAAGTATTACTTGAAAGAAATCGTTGACATGTTCCGTGAATTTCATAATAAGGAGCGCATTGCACAGGATGTGGAAGCGGGAAATGTCTATATTCTTTTCGATGAGGGTAACCTTATCGGTACCGGAACAATCAATGCGAATCATATTACAAGGGTTTATGTTTGGCCGCGGTTTCAGGGCAGGGGATACGGTACTTTTATCATGAACTGCCTGGAAGAGTTGATTCGGGAAAACTATGATTCTGCTGACATTGATGCATCTTTACCGGCCTGCAGATTATATGCACATTTGGGATATGAAACCACAGACCATGGAATGTGGGAATGTGCAAACGGCGTCATTCAGGTATACGAAATCATGAAAAAGCAGTTAAAAAAACATCCGGCCGACAGCCTGAAATTCCGACCATATAAGCCGTCTGATGCGGAAGCCATTGTAAGCTGGATTAAGGACGAAACGGTTTTTCGCAAATGGAGTTCGGACAGATTCGGAGATTACCCGATTAAGCCTGAAGATATCAACTACAAATATTTAGAATGCAACGGAGACTGTGAGGAGCCGGATAACTTTTATCCTATGACGGCAGCAGATGAGAACGGACCGGTCGGACACTTGATTCTTCGCTATACGAATCCGGAGAAGACCACAATCCGCCTTGGGTTTATCATCGTTGATGAAAGCAAGCGCGGCAAGGGATATGGGAAAAGAATGGTGCAGATGGCAACGAAATATGCGTTTGATATGTTAAAGGCGGAGAAAGTTACTCTTGGCGTTTTTGATAATAATCCGGCAGCATATCATTGCTACAAAGCAGCAGGGTTTGAAGAAATCAAATCAGAGAAAGAGATTGTTCTCGAAATTCTTGTAGAACAGTGGAAAATCATAGAATTGGAGAGGAAGAGAGAATGAATTACATAGAGAATTATTACGCAAATTATGACGAAGAAGGAAGACTTCTTAAGAAATACGGGCAGGTGGAATACTTAACGACAATGAAATACATTCATGAGTGCAGTGGTGGCGACGTGACCAAAAAGATTCTGGAGGTAGGCGCCGGTACGGGGCGTTACAGTGTTGCGCTTGCCAAGGAAGGGTACGAGGTGGATGCGCTCGAGTATACACTGCATAATCTGGAGATTATGAATTCCAAAATCGACGGCCTTACCACAATCAGAACGCACCATGGAACGGCACTTGACTTATCGCGTTTTGCGGATGAGTCCTTTGACTTAACACTTGTGTTAGGTCCCATGTATCATTTGTACACGAAGGAGGATAAAGAGAAAGCGTTGCAGGAAGCCATTCGTGTCACAAAAAAGGGCGGCTATATTTTAGTTGCATATTGCATGAATGAAGCGTGTATCATTCAGTATGCTTTCAAGGGCGGAAATATTTTAGACTGTCTTAAGAAAAATATGCTTACCGAAGATTTCAGATGTATATCTGAAGAAAAGGATTTGTTCGAGCTTGTACGTCTGGAAGAGATTGATGAACTGAATGCATCGTTCGAAGAAATTGAAAGAGTTAAAATTGTGGCTGCGGACGGCGCGACAAATTACATGCGTGAGTGCATTGAGGAAATGGATGAAGAAACCTTTGAGGTATGGTTACAATATCATTTCGCTACTTGTGAGAGGATGGATTTAAT
>JAZNLG010000296.1:0-5930 GCA_045578965.1 Lachnospiraceae bacterium
ATGAAGTTTGGCCGCCTGATGGATAAAATGCGCGAGGAAGGCTGTGATTACGTAGTAACAGGGCATTATGTACGTGTGGAATATGATGAGGAGCGCAAACTATATCTGTTAAAAAAGGGACACGACGAAAGCAAAGACCAGAGTTATGTTTTATATAACTTAACCCAGGAGCAGTTGGCGCATTGTAAGTTTCCTTTAGGAGAATACAGCAAGGACGAAATCCGTGATATTGCAGGGAATTTAGGTTTGTTAAATGCAAAGAAAAAAGACAGCCAGGACATTTGTTTTGTGCCCGACGGGGACTATGCGTCTTTTATTGAAGATTACACGGGACAGTCCTTTGAAGAAGGTAATTTCGTAAACCGTGAAGGAAAAGTTTTAGGACGTCATAAGGGTATGATCCGTTATACCATCGGTCAGCGAAAAGGCTTAGGACTTGCTTTACAGGAACCGATGTATGTTTACGAGAAGCGTATGGATACCAATGAAGTGGTGTTGTGCCGGAACGAAGAATTATTTAGTTCTGTTTTAGAGGCGGAAGACGTAAACTGGATTATTAAGCCGGAAGAAGGGAAGACTATACATTGTAGGGCGAAGGCGCGGTATAAGCAGAAAGAAGCGGATGCTGAAGTTGAGAGCCTGGATAACGGCAGAGTGCGGGTGACTTTTGCAGAACCACAGCGAGGAATCACTACGGGACAGTCCGTAGTCTTTTATGACGGTGATACGGTGCTTGGCGGAGGAAGGATTCTGTAAGATGTGAAGGCTGTGAAACGGTTTTGAGAATCGTATATTGCCGATAATAGAAAATATTGTATGGAGTAAGATATGAAAAATATTGTTAACAGTGCAATTGAGTTAGTAGGAAATACACCGCTTATGAAGGCGGACAGATACGGTGCGGCGGCAGGTGTGAAGGATGTTACCCTGCTTGCGAAAATGGAATATTTGAATCCGGCGGGAAGTACGAAAGACAGAGCAGCACTTTCCATGATTGAAGATGCGGAGAAAAGAGGAATTTTAACTCCGGGTGCTACAATCATTGAGCCGACCAGCGGAAACACCGGTATTGGATTGGCTTCCATAGCAGCAATTAAAGGATATAAAACCATACTGACGCTTCCGGAGACAATGAGCGTAGAACGAAGAAACCTGCTGGGTGCGTATGGAGCAGAACTTGTATTGACAGAAGGCGCTCTGGGAATGAAAGGTGCAATTGCCAAGGCTGAGGAATTAAGAGACAGTATTCCCGGTGCAGTTATTTTGGGACAGTTTGAAAATCATGCAAACGCAGCTGCGCACAGGAAAACCACAGGCCCTGAAATTTGGGAACAGACCGATGGAAAGGTGGATATTTTCGTTGCCGGTGTCGGTACGGGTGGCACCATTACCGGTGTGGGTGAATATTTAAAGTCAAAAAATCCGGCTATTAAAATTGTTGCGGTAGAGCCGGCAGGAAGTCCCCTATTATCAGGCGGACAGGCAGGCGCGCATCAGTTGCAGGGCATCGGAGCAAATTTTGTGCCTGGGCTTTTGAATACGAAAATTTATGATGAAGTGATTTGTGTTGAGAATGAGGATGCTTTTGCGGAAGGAAAGCGTTTTGCAGTGACGGAAGGAGTGCTTGTGGGAATTTCTTCCGGTGCGGCATTAAAGGCAGCAGGTATTTTAGCCGGAAGAGAAGAGAACAAGGGTAAAATGATTGTAGCGTTGTTGCCGGATTCGGGTGATAGATACTTATCGACGCCGATGTTTTCGCAGAAATCGTAGATGGCAATTGGTGAGATTAAAAAATATCGTAGAATTATATGAAAGAAGTTTACCATAAATTAATTTTATGTAAACGAGAAAAGCGCAGATAAAAAAGAGGAAAATAAATGAGTGAAAGATTCAGTCGTACCGAAATGCTTCTCGGTGCGAATGCAATGAATAAGTTGGCAGGCTCACATGTGGCAGTGTTTGGTGTCGGTGGTGTGGGCGGATATACGGCGGAAGCCTTGGTACGAAGCGGTATCGGTAAACTTACACTGGTGGATAATGACACAGTGGCCGAAAGTAATATTAACCGCCAGATTATAGCTACAACCAAAACTCTCGGAAGATATAAAACCGAAGTAATGAAAGAGCGTGCCCTGGATATTAATCCGGAAATCGTGATAGAGGAACGCAGATGCTTTTATTTGCCGGATACGGCAGGGGAGTTTGATTTTACCGGGTATGATTATGTGGTGGACGCGGTGGATACCGTAACCGCCAAACTTTCTTTGGTGGAAGCAGCGCAGGAAGCAGGAGTACCCATTATCAGTTGTATGGGTGCGGGAAATAAATTAAATCCCGGTGCTTTTGAAATTACGGATATTTATAAAACTTCGGTATGTCCTTTGGCGAAGGTAATGCGTCATGAGTTAAAGCAACGTGGCATTAAACATTTGAAGGTGTTGTATTCTAAGGAAGAGGCAATCAAACCGCAAGTAGTGCAGGGAAATGCAAATGAAAGCGAAGAGATTAGTGAAGAGGCAACCAATGGGAATGCGGTTGACATAACACAAAACAGCCGCCGTCGCGCAACCCCGGGTTCCGTAGCTTTTGTACCTTCGGTAGCAGGACTCATGATTGCAGGAGAAGTGATTCGGGATCTAATAAAAGCTTAGAAGGCAGGATACAAAGACAGATTTTAGCATTAAACATTAGATAAAAGTGATTGTAGCAGGAGGGAAGACCATGAGAATAGGAATGGGTTATGATGTACACCGTCTGGTGGAAGGAAGAGATTTGATTATCGGCGGAGTAAAAATCCCCCACGAGACAGGCTTGCTTGGACACTCTGATGCGGATGTGCTTGTGCATGCCATTATGGATGCCTTGCTTGGTGCAGCGGCACTTGGCGACATCGGCAAACATTTTCCGGATACAGCGGAAGAATATAAGGGCGCTGACAGTATGAAGTTGCTTGCCAGAGTAAAAGAAATTTTGGATGAGAATTTGTATTTTATTGAAAATATTGATGCAACCATTATTGCACAGGCACCGAAAATGAGACCGTATATTGATACCATGCGTGCCAATATTGCAGAGGTGCTTGGAATTGATGTTTCACAGGTGAATGTGAAGGCGACCACTGAGGAAGGACTTGGTTTTACAGGAAGTAAGGAAGGAATCAGTTCCCAGGCAATTTGCCTTTTATCCACACCGGAGCAGATGCCGGGAGTGACCTATGGAAATTGTGAAAGTTGCGGCGGATGCAGCAAACATTAATACGAATTTAGATGTTATGTAAACTAATAGTAACGTAAGTAGAGACAAACGCATATGCAGATAGGTTTACATAAAAGGAGAAAAGATGAATTCAGGTTTTCTGGCAGAAAAAGAAGTTCATAGTATCCGTCCCTTGTGGGAGCAGGTTTTTGCAGAGGATAGCAAGGCTTTTACCGAGTATTATTTCGAGAATAAGGCGGAGCGTAACTTAGTTTTTACAAGGATGGACGGCGAGGATATTGTCAGTATGTTGCATTTGGCGCCTTATATGACGGGCAGAATGGAGTCAGTTTGCTACATTGTAGGCGTGGCGACCAAAGAGACATATCGCAGACAGGGGCTTATGGCTGACATGATGAAAGAGGCCTTGCAGTTTATGAGAACGGAAGGCCAGCCCTTTACTTTTTTGATGCCTGCAAATCCGGCTTATTATATACCTTTTCAGTTTACATATATTTATGATAAACCGGCATGGAAAATAAACGAGACTGTTTTACCCACGAGATATCTGGATGCAGCTGCAAAATATGACGCAGAGTTCCATCTTGTTATAAAAGGCAAGGGAACGCTACAGATGAAAACTGTGAAAGAGGCGGATTATGCAGAAATAGCAGAGTTTGCTAATCAGATGTTAAAACAGAATGCGGATTGTTATATGATTCGCAGTTCCGGATATTATAAAATTCTTAAGAAAGAATTGTTGGCGCAGAACGGCAATCTTTTCCTGATTGAGAAAGATGGTAAATTAAAAGGTCTCCTTGCCTACGTTCATGAGCAGGACAAGCCCGGTGTGCAGGAAGTGATTCTGGATGAGGAGTTGGCGTTCTGGCAATTGGTTACTTCGGAGGAGTATAAGCCTGCGATTATGGCAAGAATTCTTCGCCCTGAGGCAATGCTTCAGTCGTTGCGTTGCGTGGATGCGGTTGATTTAATGGTGGAACTTAAGGATCCGATACTTGCCGTAAACAGCGGAGTTTATCACTTGTATTCTAACGATAAAGGCAGACTTGTTTGTAAAAAGCGAAATCAGGAAACTGCAGATTGTAGAATCAGTATTGATGATTTGACTGCTTTTGTGTTTGGGTATAAAAGTGCAACAGATTCTTTTGAAATTTCAGAAGCGCGCGAGCAAGACGAAATTCTTGAGAGTTTGGAGAAAATAAAGGTTTTAAAGAAAGTTTTTATTAATGAAATCGTTTAAGCATTGAATTGGCAGAAAAAAACAGTACTTTTATAACGGTTTTTATTGACAAAAAATCAAAAAACGCATATTTTATAAGAGGAATATGACAACGGCGATGAACGAAGAGAGTACGTCAAAGGAAGGTAACAGAGAGAAGCAGTCACCGGCTGAAAACTGCTTTTACGTATGAGTTTGGCAGAAGTGCATTCGGGAGCTGGTGCGGGGAACTTCAGTATCCGTATCCGGGGCGTACGTTATACGTGTATGAAGAAGGCACATGCCTTTGACATTAAGAGTGGAATAGCGATGAACTCGTCTCTTTTTGAGACGGGTTCTTTTATATTTTAGATAAATTTTATTATTGGAAAGTTGTAAACAGGTCCCTGTAAGGAGTAGAATATTCAATGGGCATAATCAAACGTATCAAAAATGAAATAGCCATTGTAAAAGAGCGTGACCCGGCAATCCATAACTCAATGGAGGTTTTGCTGTATCCCAGTTTTAAGGTTATGCTTCATTACAGACTGGCACATAAATTTTATAATCGTAAAATGTATTTTCTTGCCCGCTACATTTCGCAGCGTGCAGCACGGAAGACCGGTATTGAAATTCATCCCGGTGCAACCATTGGCGAAGGTCTTTTTATCGACCATGGTAATGGGGTGATTATCGGTGAGACCACTATTATCGGCAATAATGTTACCCTTTATCAGGGCGTAACCTTGGGCGGTACCGGTAAGGAGCACGGCAAGCGACATCCGACCATTTGCGATAATGTAATGATTAGTGCGGGCGCCAAGGTTTTGGGCTCTTTTACGGTAGGTGAGAATTCCAAAATCGGTGCCGGAAGCGTGGTGCTTGAGGAAGTACCGCCCAACTGTACCGTAGTAGGTGTTCCGGGGCGAATTGTGAAGCGCGATAATATCGCAATTCCCCGCGATACCATGGACCAGGTACATTTGCCTGACCCCGTCAAAGAAGATATCAACCGCCTGCAGTCTGCCAATGTACAACTTCTGGAGAAGTTGGAGGCTTTGGAAGTACAGATGGCGGAGTTAAAGAAGAATGTAAATTCGTAGTGAAAATTATTTAAGATAATACAATATCGGAACAGATATTTTACAGTAAAAGAAAATAGTAGGAGAAGAAAAATGAAGATTTACAACACATTGACCAAGAGAAAAGAAGAGTTCGTACCCATCGAAGAGGGTAAGGTGCGTATGTATGTGTGCGGTCCTACCGTATACAATTTGATTCATATCGGTAATGCACGTCCCATGATTGTATTCGATACCGTAAGACGTTATATGGAATACAAGGGTTATGAAGTAAACTATGTATCTAACTTCACAGACGTAGATGATAAAATTATCAAGGCTGCCAATGCGGAGGGCGTGGATTCTTCCGTGATTTCCGAACGCTATATTGAAGAGTGCAAGAAGGATATGAAGGCGCTAAATGTAAAAGAAGCTACCACACATCCCAAGGCTAC
>JAZNLG010000297.1:0-5965 GCA_045578965.1 Lachnospiraceae bacterium
AAAGTTCAAGTTAACCTTACCGATAAGCACTAAATATGCCAATACTTCAAAAGCAAGCGCTACTACCCACAACACAATCGCACCAACACGGAAACCGGTTGCATTTCCTACGGGAGCTGCTGCTTTTTTCTTACGTGAACCTGCTTTTACTTCTTTACCGCTGTCAGCGTCCACGATTTTCTTTTTCTTTGGTTCTGCCATTTTTAATTCCTCCTAAAATGTGTTTACAACAACTGCTTTTAATTATACTTATAATTTAATATAAAACAAGATGTTGAACTAAATTTGTCCGTCATCTTGACTTATAAAACCAATTGTCCGATAATTATTTTATCGGCAAAAAACTATTTTTCATAAGAGGAGAATTACAAAAATGGATTTAATGAAACTTGCGGGAACTTTATTAAGTTCTGACAGTGTAGACGGTGTCAGCAAACGTACCGGTTCTTCCGGCGCAGACGTATCCAAAGTTCTGGCCAAAGCCCTTCCCGTTCTGCTGGATGGTGCAAATGACCAGGCAAAAGGCAAGAAAACAAGCAAAGGTTTTGCTTCCGCGCTTTCCGATCATGCCAAAGATGATACCAGTGATTTAAACGGTTTCCTTGGTAATGTAGATATGGAAGACGGTGCCAAAATTCTTGGACACCTTTTAGGTTCCAATGAAGAAGAGAAAGTAAATGAAATCGCAGAAGACTCCGGTTTGGATGCCGCAGCGGTTCTCGAAATTCTTTCTGCCGCTTCGCCCCTGCTTTTAAGTCTTTTGGGACAGCAGACCGAAGAAGAAGATAAAAAAGAAGCCATCGGCGATTTAGTTGGCGTTTTACTGGAAAATGTTGATGTTGGAAGTATCGTAACCAATCTGTTGACAAGCAAGGACTCCAAAAAGGATACCAAAAAGGCTGTTTCTGCCAAGAAGACAACAGCAAAGAAAACTTCTTCCGGCAGTACCGCAAAGAAATCTTCAAGCAGCACAAGCACGAAGTCTTCTTCAAGTACTACCAAGAAATCAACAGCCAAGAAAACTTCTTCAAGCAGTTCTTCCAAGAAGAAAGCAGCCTCTACAAAATCAACTTCAACCAAGAAAGCAGCCACCAAGAAAAAAGCTGCTTCCGACAACAGTGCCGGCGATTTGGTAGGCAGCATCTTAAAAGGATTATTAAAGTAACTTGTAATATACAATACATATACATAAAAACTTCTTTCGGTAATGAGCCGAAAGAAGTTTTTAATTTATGCAAATATCAAATTATACATCATCTTATTCTGCGAAAGAATCCATCATTTTCTTGAGCATTTTTTCCACATCAAGTACTAAATTAAAGCAATTCTCTGCGTCCACCTGATGAAGTTCGTCGGTATGCGCAGACGGATTTCTATATTGTACTCTAATCTTCTCAATATTTTCAGCATAGTCATGCAATATTTCACTAATTTCATCCTCCGTCTTTCCCGGAAAAAGCTTAGCTTTGGAGTACTCAAGCAACCTTCTTTTATTCAAAGTCTTCCGCTCAGGAGAAGTTTTTTTATCTTCAGAATAGCACATAGCAAAAGCAATGTTTCCCATATTGAATTTTTCGGGTCTTAACGGTCTTCTTCCTTCATATAAAAGCGCCGTATGATACTGCGAATAATTATTACCGTATTGATTCTTTAAATAGTCCAGAAATCTTGTATAAAAGCGCTTTGACATTTCTACCTCAAGTGCTTTGGTCACCAGAACACATACGCCCGAATAATCTATCTGATCGTCCACAAGAAGCAGGTGATTATACATCATTTTTGAGGAAATAAGAAATGTTTTGGAAGATTCATCCAATTTTCTCCATGCATTTTCACCGATGGACGTAATTAGTTTTCTGCGTTCTACTTCCAATGTTCTTCTCTCAGCATTCGTATTTGTTGTTTTTACAATACGTTCTACGCACTCATCGGTATACCCTTGAATAATTCTGTCTTTCTCAATTTCCGAATCAGCCTTTTCAAGTTGACGCTCTACCAGAGACTGATAAGCACAAATCTGATTCGTCAACTCTTTTAACTGCTTGTCTATTTCATTCACTGTCTTTTCAATACGTTCACTACGCTCATCAATCGTGCTTACCTGCTTTGATAAATTAACAATAATGTTTGTCTGCTCATCAATTTTTCTAAGAAGTTGCTTTATCAAACCTGAATGCGTGTCCCCGTCCCACAAAAATTCCTCGCTTGATAATATGCTCTCAACAGAAAAGAACTTTCTCTTAAGCGTCATATATTCAGGTCCAATCACTTGCTCACTTATATATTCTTCACTGAACCATGCTACAAAATAATCCAGTGCCTTTGAAAACTCAATACCCATTTCCCTATTTAGCGGGCCGACATGCACTGCATGATTTCGGTGTTCACGAATCGTTTTTAATAGTCTCACGCATTCCACAGGTACAATTGTCTCATCATATACAGCACAATATGTAAGCAGAGTGACTCTGTCTGCTCCGGTCCTGTTTTTTATCTTTTGTTTAGCGTTTAACATCACTCTTCCGTTATAGATTTCTATATTTTTTTGCTTCATAATAAACATCAACATAGTTTCGCAAATATTAGCCCCTTTTGATGCTATAACGCTAAAATCTTCCATTTCATTTGTTTTATAAAGCGCAACAATTTTTCTATAATCTTCGAGCCCTTGCTGTATATGTTTAAGAATATCCATACATTCCATCTTTCGTTGTCCTTTCCAAATCAATATTCTCCGCGCCCGATACACATCCCATGCCCATCGAATATCGTAATTCAAGTTTCATCTGCTGTCACCGATCATATCTTACTTTAGTTTCAATCCATCTTGAAATGCCTTGCCCACTACTTCCCCCATACCAATATAAGTATGATTTACCGGGTCATAAGCAATGGGTTTTAACTTCTTCGGATCCACTTTGCCATCTGTCAAAATACTCTCATCCGCGCACACATTCACGATTTCTCCCACGAGAATTTCATCCTCATAACTTTTCACTTTACATTCCAAAGCCATGGGAAGTTCATCAATGAGTGGTGCATTTACATACTCGCTCTTGGTTGCATGAAACCCTGCTTTCGCAAATTTGTCAGGCACCTTTCCCGCAGATTCCACCCCTACGTAGTCACAGGGAATCACCGTACTTTCCGTTGCAAAACTCACCGTAAAAGCACCGGTCTTCATAAGATTCTCAGTTGTTTTATGGGGCGACATACTGATGGTAATTTCATTCATATCCGTAATGGCTCCCCAGGCTGCGTTCATTGCATTGGGTACCCCGTTCTCATCATAGGTTGCAATAATTAAAACCGGCATCGGATAAAGAAAAGGCTTCGCGCCAAAATCTACTCGTGACATATGTTCTCCTCCTTTGATATGTAACACTGATTTATTCTCTTTTTTAGAACTTATAAAATATAAATCACAAACTAACGTACCTCAATACCCATTTCTTCCGCCCTGGTTTGGTAGGCGCCAAACAGGCCGTTGGCGGTAACCAGTACCATTTTAGCATATTTCCCGCCAAATCTCCTGGTAACCGTATCCAACTCATACAGCGCATGCAGGGCCTGTTGCGGTCCCATTTTACCGCTTTTACAAGAGATAAAAGTAGGAATATTTCCCCGCAAAGAAAGCACATCGATTTCGTTTACCACATCGATACCTGCCTGCTTATGAATCACACCATCCCAGTCCAAATGCACGCCCACACTACACTCGTCACTGTTTTCAGACTCCTGCTGATAGGTATACATCTCAAGAATGCTTCCGCCCTCCCAGAGACAATCCTTAATCTTTTGATTTTTATATCGGAATGCGTATCGCTCTTTGGAATGTTCCACATCAAGCAACACACCGATGGCTGCCAACTCGTCCAACATACAATTCAGTTCCGATACTTTCCGCAACTTGGAATTTGCTTCAGACAAATCCTCAATTACGGCAGAAGCAGGCTTACTTATAGCAAGATTCTCACTTACCGTATACATGCTTGAGCGCAAAAAATCCGAAAAAGGATTCCAAAGGTCCCAGTGCCTTTTAGCCACTTGATATATCTGTTGCACATCCTTGGTAAATTCCGCATCGCTGTTGGTTTTTAGTCCCTTATGTAAGTTATAATTGATTTTACCGCCACGCATTTCAATGAGTAAATCCAAGGTCAGCGGCACCTTCCGCACATCACCATCCTTGCTGATTTTGATACCGCTGCCGTCATTTAATTCAATCAACTCATCTTTTTCAATATTGTAAGTATGCATGGGCGTATCAAATTCTTTGCACAGAATACCAAAGGCCACCAATATCAGGCTTTCTCCGCCTGTAATATCAAAATAAACTCTGTTTTTGCGGTCCAATTCCCGTTGAATTTCCGCCCGCATGGTTTTTAGAACCGATTTGATATCATTATGCGACATGGTAAAAAACGATACCGTTTCCACGCCGCAATGCTTCTTCAAAAAATCTTCCGTGTTTTTTCTCTGCTCCGCAATTACGTCGTCATAACCAAAAAACACAACTTTATCCATCTTAAAATTCATACAAGTTATCAAATTTTCTAGCGGTTCATTTCCGAGAAATTCAAAATTTACTGTCATGAGTTTTCTCCTTTATCCGTTTGTATTGGGAGACGATAAAAGCACTCCCTTCCTAACATAGCACAAATAACACTTCGTTAAAAGAATACAATTACAATACACACACCATAATATACTCTTCTTCATTTTCATCAACAACTTCGAAGCCAACATTCTTGTACATCTTTACCGCATAATTTGCTTTTTGTACCGCCAAGGAAGTTTTTTGATATCCTCTTAACTTTAACTCTGCCAACATCTGCTTCATCAGCGCCGTTCCGATGCCAAGCCCGCGATATTCTTTATACAGTGATATAGCAAAAGATGGAACTCCCTCTTCTATATGTCCATAGTCATCCATAATACGTACCCAGACAGCACCGACTATCTTTTCTTCCGCTTCGGCAACAAAACAAATATCGCCTTCCTGCTTACCAAAATCCTTCACATACACCTGTAATTCCGGTGCATTTATAATCTCTCTTGGCGGCGCATCTACCCCCTCCGGAATAAAAATTGCTTCATACAGAAAATCATCCAATACTGCTATTTCGTTGTTATTTATATGCCTTATATTATAACTGATTTTACTATGAAAACCAACCAAAGAACTCATTCGATTTATATCATATTCTTTGGCCGAAAGAATAACTGCATTTTTACCTATTACTTCTTTTATGATCCTTAATTCCAACGCTTGCCTGTGTTTAAAATGATGGATTAAATCCTCAAAAGTACTACATCCCCGCTTCTTTCCATAGGGAGAGTTTACGAAATACTCTAACATCATCTGATACCATAACTCATTTCCATCCGCATCGCATCGTTCCTTTTGAATCGTTTTGATATTCTCTTCCAACTTATCGCTATACAGATAAAATAATTTGAAATTCTCTGTATCAATGCATTTTAACAAATCGCGATAGAACTCCATAATCTCTTCATCACTAAGCATATGAAACAAAATCAAATCCTCGGTTATGTTTTGAAAGAAAGAACATTCAAACAGATATCCCGTATCTGTAAAATTTTGAAACCTTGTGAATAGAATCTCCTTAAATTCCGCCAAAGTTTTTCTTCCGTTATAGACCTCATAATTCTCCAAATCTTTATAAAATCCGGGAATCTCAGTAATGATTTTCGTGTAAGTAATGATATAGTTCTCCTGCTCCCTAACTGTATTTTTAATAATTTCATCCCTGCTTGAATTGTATTTTTCTAAAACGCCTTCATATTCCTGCTCAGACATAAAAGCACACCAAGCCAAATCAATCGGGGAATACTCTCCTTCCCTACATACGCGTAACTCAGGTTTCATCCCCGCAATATGATTGATCAGCGTGCTTTTTCCAGAGCCCTGAATACCTTCTACAAATATATTTTTCATATA
>JAZNLG010000298.1:0-8585 GCA_045578965.1 Lachnospiraceae bacterium
GGCGGACTTTTTTCGAATAGAGATCAACGGAAAAGGGTGTCATGGTTCCACACCTCATCTCGGGGTGGATGCATTAACCGCGGCTGCTCATATCCTGATTGCACTGCAGGAAATTCATGCACGTGAGTTAAGTGTTTCCGATCGGGCGGCATTAACCATCGGCGCTTTAGAAGGGGCTGATGTACCCAATGCCATTCCGGATAAGGTTATTTTAAAAGGCTCCATGCGCGCCTTCGATGAAGAGGTGCGAAACCTGATGAAAAAGCGTTTGGCGGAAATTTCAGAAAGTGTGGCGAGAGCCTTTCGCGCGGAGGCGGTGGTAACCTATACAAGCGGTGCGCCCACGCTTATAAATGATAAAGAATTATCAGAAAGTACAGTTATTTGGCTAAAAGAAACGTTGGGGGATGAATTGGTGATTTGCAGTCAGGATATGCCCGGTAAAAACAGTGGCTGTTCGGAAGATTTTGCCTATGTATCCCATGAGGTACCTTCCGTTATGGTGGCACTGGCAGCAGGGGATGCAAGGGAAGGATATGAGCATCCGTTGCATCATCCCAAGATGCGGTTGGATACCGAGGCATTTGCATACGGAGCGGCAGCCTTGGCAGAAGTTGCTATGCAGTATGTTTAATATTTGTAAAGAATCCCTCGGAATTTTTACTTTATATTTCGCAGTATATCCACCGTATGTGCTCCGGCACCAATCAAATCGGCACGTTCGCAGGTGGCAAGCTGGTATTCGATGAAGTATTTGAATTCTTCTTCCGACAACTGATTCAGGAAGGGGCGGATGTAATTTGCAGGTCCGTCCGGGGAGATGATTTGGAGGCGGATAAGCCCCAGTGCTGCATTCAAAGCATTGATGTCTTCAAGGCGCATATAATCATATAAATGCTCCGGCCGGGAGAGGGTTTTGTAATCGGTGCTTAAGCGGCCCTCTTCCATGCATTGCAGAATGTTTCGTTCTTTAAAAGCAAAGGTGAGAACGCTGTATTCGTTCATACAGTAAGCCACCAGAATAATGCCGTCCGGTTTGGTGACGCGCACGGCTTCTGACAGGGCTTTTAATTTGTCTTCTTTTCCGAATAAATGATACATGGGACCGAAGAGGAGGGTAACATCAAAGGTGTTATCCTCTAATTTTTTTAGTTTGGTGGCATTGCCCTGCATAGCGGTTAAATTGCCTTTTAAGGTATCACCCAGGGCGTCACGCTTTTGTTTTAAAATGCCCAAGTTGTATTTGACAAGTTCCACCGCGGTGACATCATAGCCTTCTTCGGCAAGTGCGATGCTGTAGCGTCCGGTGCCGGCACCGATGTCCAGAATTTTAACGCGGGAGGGCTCATTCTCTGCGGGGATATATTTGTGAATGTATTTCATGGAAGTGATGAACTCCACCTGCCCATGGCGGGAATCCAGTCGCTTCTCTTCGTTAAATTTATTATAGTACAATTCCAGTTCGGTCATGGTTTTCATAACAGACTCCTTTGGTATTACATAGTTTGCAGTGGTTGTTTTGCCTTAATCAAAGGCTTCGAATCTGTTTTAGTATAACATATTTGGTTCTAAAAGAAATCCATAAAATTAGCATTCTTTTATGTTAAGAATTGTGATAAGATAAGAAGCGGAGAATAAAATGACCGGTATGCCGGCAGGAGGAGTTTGACGTGGTCATCCATGTGTTGATTGAGAATGCGCAAAATGAATTATATAAAAGTGAGCACGGCTTAAGTCTGCATATCGTTCATAACGATAAGGAATATCTTCTGGATACGGGAGCCACAGATTTGTATGCCGAGAATGCAAAACGCATGGGTATTGATTTACAAAACGTATCTGCGGCTATGCTTTCCCACGGACATTACGATCATTCCGGCGGCTTTGCTTCTTTTGTCCGGCAAAATGACAAGGCGCTCATTTTTGCCATGGAAGGTGCTATGGGACGTTTTGCATCGGATTCCGGCGGAGTGCGACATGAAATCGGAGTACCGGAGACGGTGAAAGAGGCATTGGCAGGCCGTGTGACTTTGATCCGGGAAGTAACTGAAATTGCAGAGGGAGTGGTCCTCGTACCGCACAATACAGCGGGATTGGAAGCAATCGGTAAACGCGCTGGTTTGTATCGGGCGACGAATGTTGAAACGGACAATTGTACTGCCGGAGAAACAGGGGGTGCAGTCTGCAAAGAAAGCATAAACTGGATGCCGGATGATTTTGCCCACGAAATGAGTGTGGTATTTGAAAGCGAGAAGGGCCTGGTGATTTGTAACAGCTGTTCCCACGCCGGGCTGCAGAATATCGTAGAAGAGGTGAAGGCGGTATTTCCCGGCAAAACAATATGCGCCTATGTAGGCGGATTGCATATGAAAGGCAAGAGGGACGGCGAAGAAATCTGTACTTTTACAACGGAAGAAGTAAAATCGCTGACGGATTATATTAAGGCAGAAAAGATAGAATTGCTGTATACGGGACATTGTACCGGAATGCCGGCATTTGCCCTGTTGGAAGAGGCGTTGGGAAAGGAACGGATTCGGGCTATGTCAGGCGGAGATGCCCTTGTTATTTAAGGGTAAAAAGGCAAAACTACTGAAAGAAAAAGGAAGAGGAAGAATATGAACATTTATGAGGGAAGACCTGCGGATTGCGCAGGCAGAAGTGAGAAAGAAATTGCAGCGTACGATATGCTGGATGCCCTTGGCATTGCGTACAAAAGAGCCGACCACGAACCGGCCATGACTATGGAAGACTGCGTGGCAATCGGTGAAGCATTGGGAGCACATATTTGTAAAAACTTGTTTTTGTGCAATCGTCAGAAAACGGATTTTTATCTTCTTTTGATGCCGGGTGACAAGGTGTTTAAAACCAAGGAATTGTCTTCGCAGATTAATTCGGCAAGATTGTCTTTTGCGGGACCGGAGGAATTGGCGCAATACTTAAATCTCACGCCCGGTTCGGCTACGGTGTTGGGACTCGCATACGACAAAGAGCAGAAGGTGCGCCTTTTGATTGATAAAGATTTGCTGGGGATGGAGTGGTTTGGATGTCACCCCTGTATGAACACGTCAAGTATTGCAATGAAGACGGCAGATATGCTGGAGAAATTTTTACCCTCCACAGGGCACGCATATACGGAAGTAACGCTGATAGGTGAATAAAGCCGGTTCGGAAACTGTGCGTAAAAACGATGTATATGTACAAAAAATATATTTGCCACTTTTTTATATCGGGTGTATAATATTTTTTGGTTTATGACGATATATAAGTTGTTGCAAAATGTGAAGGCGTTTTGGGACGGCAGGATACAAACAGAATACAGTAAGGAGAATGGAAGAATATGAAGTTTTTAAAAGAGTTTAAAGAGTTTATCAGTCGCGGAAATGTAATGGATATGGCAGTCGGTATCATCATCGGCGGTGCTTTTACCGGTATTGTGAATTCATTGGTAAATGATATTATCAATCCTTTGATTGGTATGATTGGCGGTACAGACCTGACTGGTTACGTGCTGGTGTTAAAAGATGAAGCAACTTTAAATTACGGCAGTTTTCTCACCGCAATCATTAACTTCTTAATTATGGCGGTTGTGGTATTCATTATGATTAAGACAATCAACACAATGAGCAAGGCTTTTGCCCGTAAAAAGAAAGAAGAGGAAGCAGCACCTACCACTAAGGTATGCCCCTTCTGTAAGAGCGACGTAAATATTGAGGCTACAAGATGTCCTCACTGTACTTCAGAATTAAGTGAATAAAAATAAATTACAAAAGTGTATCGTCAAAAGTGGCGGTACACTTTTACTTCTTGTGTGATTGCACAAGAAGAAATACAGATGCGCACCTCGAGGAACGGAATGCAGTTGCTTTGCAACTCCGCTCGGGCGCAGAGAATGTGTTTATGCACGTTCACATTTAGAGGGAGATTAGTATGCGTGGTAAAAAATATGAAATCGATATGTGTAGCGGCTCCATCTTAAAAAAGATGCTGTTGTTTGCCCTGCCGTTAATGCTTTCCGGTATTTTGCAGTTATTGTTTAATGCGGCGGACATTATTGTGGTAGGAAAATATGCGGGAGATAATTCGCTGGCAGCAGTAGGTGCCACCTCTTCATTGATTAACCTTTTGACCAATGTTTTTATCGGGTTATCTGTAGGTTCCAATGTATTGACGGCCCGTTTTTACGGAGCAAATCAACAGAAAGAATTAAAAGAGACCGTACATACTTCCATTATGCTGAGTTTGGTAAGCGGTGTAATTCTTGCCATTATCGGCTTTATTGGTGCGCCCATTATTATGAGTAAAATGAATACACCGCCGGAGGTATTGAAACTGGCATCGCTGTATCTGCGTATTTATTTCCTGGGAATGCCTGCGACTATGGTCTATAACTTTGGCAGTGCGGTGTTGCGTGCCGTAGGCGATACCAGAAGACCCTTATATTATCTTGCGTTTTCAGGTGTTGTAAATGTAGGTTTGAACCTGATTTTTGTCATTTTCTTTCAGATGGATGTGGCAGGCGTTGCCTTGGCGACAGTGATTTCGCAGTTTATTTCGGCGTTTCTCGTATTGCGTTGTCTGATGAAGGAAGAGGGTGGCATTCATCTTGAATTAAAAGAACTGCGGATTAAGGGAGATAAGTTATGGAAAATTGTGCAGATTGGTTTGCCTGCGGGATTTCAGGGAACTTTATTTTCGCTGTCCAATGTTTTTATCCAGTCTTCGGTAAATCTTTTTGGCGAGACGGTAATTGCGGGCAATTCTTCTGCCAGCAGTGTGGAAGGTTTCGTATACGTGGCGATGAATTCCCTGTATCAGGCGGCCATTTCTTTTACCAGTCAGAATATCGGAGCCATGAAGTTCGAACGTGTGAACAAAATTCTTTTTACTGCCCAGGGGCTGGTAATTGCCACCGGTGTCATTATGGGAAATCTTGTGGTGCTGTTCGGGCATCCTCTTTTATCCCTGTATACGGACAGTCCGGCGGTTGTTGAGGCCGGAATGGTGCGTCTTATGTATATTTGCAGTGTTTATGCTCTGTGCGGTATGATGGATGTTATGGTAGGTTCTTTGCGCGGTATGGGATGCTCTATCGTGCCTATGATTGTATCGCTTCTTGGTGCCTGTGCCTTCCGTCTGGTGTGGCTTGCCACGATTTTTCAGATTCCGGAGTATCATTGTGTGGAGACCATCTATATGTCTTATCCGGTGTCATGGACTTTGACCTTCCTTGCCCATGTGGTGTGTTTTGTTATTGTCCGGTATAAAAGAGGGAAAGAGTGGAAGGTTATGCAGGGGAGTGTGTAAAAGGCACTTTTATATGAATCAGTGCAGATAATAAAACCGCGGGTGAGAGCCTGCGGTTTTTCATTGAAAAAAGTCGAATAGTATGGTATGCTATTTTATATGTTTTGGGTATAAAAACGGGTTACCGAATCAAGGGAGGATACATATGGCAAAATACGAATGTAAGGTGTGCGGATATATTTATAATGAGCAGCACGCAAGCAGATCTTTTGAGGAATTAACGGAATGTCCGATTTGTAACGAAGGCAAGGAAAACTTCGTTGCTTTGGATGCGGATAACAATCCTGTTGCAGAGGCAAAGGAAGAGGTAAAAGAAGAAAATATTGTTGCAAAAGCAGAAGATGCGGCAGCAGATGATTTCTTTACCGAGGCCAAAGAAGAGGAAGATGTGGTTGTGGAAGAATCACAGGCAGAAGAAGCAAAGGAAGAACCGTTTGCAATGTATAAAGAAGTCAAAGAAGAGGCAGAGGAGAATTCTGCGCCGGCTTCTGATTTTGTGGTAGAAAGACGCCAGGACTTCTGGACACCGGTATCTGCCAATGAGAAGAAGGAAGAACCTGAGAATCATAATACTACAGGCTGGACCATCAGCAATGCTATGGGTAGTGTAGAGAAAGTAATCGGTGGTGAAGAAGCAGCAGACGAAGTGAAAGAAACCGTTACGGAAGTGATGGAAGAAGATGATATGCCTGTTTTTAACAGCAGAATTGAGAGTTTCTATTCGTCAGCAGAACCTGTGAGAACTTCTCATATTATTTCCGGTGATGAAGAAGAGGAACGTTTTAAACCGTTATGGAATGCAGGCGGCGGTACTGTTCAGAGAGTGATTGATCCTTTTAATGATAAAAATGATTCCGTAGTTAAGGCAGAAAACATCGGTATGGTGATGCCTGCGGAAGAACCCGTTGTGGAAGAAATTCTCGGTGAGGAAGAAGGAATCGAGGATGTTGCGGAAGCAATGGCAGAAGAAAACGTGGCGGAAGAAGTGGCAGAGAACGTTGAAGAAATGATTGAGAATGCAGAAGATGTCGCAGAGGCTGTACAGGAAGACGCGGAAGCAGTGGCAGATTTTGCAGAGGAAGAAAGTGCAGAAGCGGTAGTTGAGTTCTTGGACGAAGAAGTTGAGGATTCCGTGGAAGAAGTAATCCAGGAAGCGACTCCGGATGAGCCGGAAGTATTTGCCGAAGAGGCAGCAGAGGAAGTGATCGAAACGGCAACGGAAGAAGATTTCCTGGATGACGATGATGACGACTTTTTTACCGAAATGACAATGGATGCAGTGATGGCAGAAGATGTACATCATCATGGCGATTCCGGAATTTCGGAAGATGAAGTTTTTGAAGCAATTGATGCGATTGTATTTGATGATGAAGTTCCCGAAGGCGGACGTATTGAGGTGGTAAGCGCGGATGGTACCGAAGTGATTGACTGGGAAGATGTAGAGACAATGGATGTTGCGGAAGAAGCGGCAGAGGTTGTAGCAGAAGAGGCGGAAGCAGTAACAGAATCTGCGGAAGATGAAATTCCTGCAGCAGAAGCAGAAGAATTCTTCTTTGACGATGATGAGGCAGAAGGCGAGATAGCAGAGGAAGTTCCTGCGGAAGAAGTAAATGCAGACGCATATGAAGATGCGGCAACAGACGAACCGGCAACAGAACCTGCAGAAGAAGAGATTGCAGAGGCTACAGAGGAAATAAACGTAGTTTCGGAAGAAGAGGATGATGAGCCGTTTGTCTTTGAAGAGATAGACGAAATTGCTCAGGCGACGGAAGATGACTTCGAAAGTGAGACTTTTGTTTTTGAAGATGCTGAAGAAGATGTTTTAGAAGAAGTAAAAGAAGATATTTTAGAAGACACAGCGCCTGTAGAAGCAGTAGAGGAGGCGGAAGAGGCAATCGAGACCGTAGATGAAGTTCGGGAAGCAGCGGTTGAAGAAGTTGCCGAAGAAGTTGCGGCAGAAGATAATGTGGCTGCAGAACCCGTGGTGAAGGGCTGGTCCTTCCTGGATGATGTGGTAGAAGCAGGCGTGGCTACCGGTGCAACGGTTGCCGGCGTAAACTTTGTTACCAAAGCAATGGATGAAGTGGTGGACGAAGAAGTAACCGATGAAGACATTGAAGAAGTATTTGTAGATTTCGGTGAAGAAGTAAAAGCAGATGCCAATGAGTATGATTTTAAGGCTACTCTGGCAGAAGAACTGTTCGCACAGGAACCTGCAGAATTCAAAGAAGATGTTCCTTTGGCCGAACAGTGTGACAACGTGGAAGCAGAAAAGGTTTCTTATTGCAACAATTTAGAGAAGATTCTGATTGTGCCTGCTCAGTTAAATCCTATGCCCTTACCGGAAGGTACTGAGGTGGAAGGCAGAACCGTTCTCGGCATCGCTTCCGAGAGACCTTTGGTACTGGATAACCCCGTATTCTCTACCGGAGATTACAATATGGTTCAGTACATTCCCAATAGCGGCTTGACCAGCGAAGATTACCAAAAGGCAGATGCAATCGAAGTCATTGTAGGTCACGGAAACGGTATTGAGAAGACCATCAATTCCAAAGAAGATTTGCGTCAGGTAGTAAACTTCTTACGTCTCGAATCAGACGGATGCCCTATCGGTATTAAGATGGGTGCTGCAAGAATTGAAAGAGATTTGGAATTCTGTGTATTTGCAAAACCGGATTATGTTGTTTTAAATAATTTTGATGTAGTACCCCTTCCTTACGCATTGCATCGTGCAACCAAGTACTTGAATACGGTACAGTCCGATATGGATATCGTGATTGCATTGGACGGCGCAAAAGATGCGGAAGAACTTGCTAAGATTATGGCAATGGGTGCGGATGTCATTGCACTCCGTAATCGTCCCGATGACATGGTTAAAATGACAGAAGGATTGAAGAAATATGCAAGAATCACAGGTCACTATGATGTGGAAGATTTGAATGTTAAGGATCTTTGCACCGTGGACAGAGAGATTGCAGAGTATACGGATATCTATCATGTATAAAAGTCTGAACCAACATCTCAGGGAGAGATTTGGAACGAAGGTTTATAAAATTGCATTAAGTAGTGGATGCACCTGCCCCAACCGTGACGGAACGGTTGGGGTGGGTGGTTGTATTTTCTGCGCAGATACAGGTTCGGGCGATTTTGCCCAGAACGCTGACCTTCCCATCAAAGAGCAGATAAAATCAGCAAAAGAAAAGGTGGCATCCAAAAATAAAGGCGGCAAATACATTGCCTATTTTCAGTCTTTTACGAATACCTACGGAAGCGTGGAATTC
>JAZNLG010000299.1:0-1979 GCA_045578965.1 Lachnospiraceae bacterium
ATGACGTGGACATGTCAGTTGTAAAAGAAGAATCTTACCGCTACTATCAGGATGCCTTGACCAACGACACCCATGTCGCATATCTTGTATTCGACGGGGATGATTTTGTCAGCGCGGGCGGCATCAGTTTTTTCAAGGTAATGCCTACTTTTCACAATCCGACAGGGCAAAAGGCATACATCATGAACATGTATACCAAGCCTGAATATCGTAGAAACGGAATTGCTTATAAAACTCAGGATTTATTAATCGCAGAAGCAAAGCGCAAAGGCATCACCTCCATATCCTTAGAGGCAACTGAAATGGGCCGACCTTTGTACGAAAAATATGGTTTCGTGAAGATGAATGATGAGATGGAATTGCCTATTCTACCCCAATAAATTCCAAAACAATATCCGTTGCATCCTCTACTCCACCTCCAAGCGAATTCACCATAATAAATTTCTTGTCCGGACTGTAAAAGAAATCAGAACTAAAAATCATCTCTTCCATATGGGCATCTAAATCTATCATGTAATAGTCGTCTTCATCAGCAGGCGGCGAAAGCCACATGTTTTCCAAATCGGAGGTTTTTCCAATATAAAACTCATCGCCGTTTTGCGTATTAATATAAAACCGCAGATAATTCTGGTCGCTTTCCCGTTCCTCCCACTCGCCTTCAAGCCGCCCGAGAAAATCCTCCATAAACGCATCGTATTCTTCCTCGGTACTCTCCACAACTTCTATTTCGTATGGGCGATAGGGCTCAATTAATGATTCTTTCATATCAGCGTAGTAATTACGCAATTCATTCTCCATATATAATACATGATCCGTAAGATCCACTATATCAAGTCCGTTATGCTCTATGACATCTTGTAGCGTACCGCCTCTGACATCCTCGTCAGTGACTCCGTACAGTTCCGTTAATAACTCGGGGGTCACTTCCACTACTTCGCCTTCGCTGCACAGATATTCTCCTCCGCAGAGTCCGTTCATATAGTCAATAAATTCTCCCCAATCTTCCGGAAATTCATCCCATCCCCAGGCAGAAAGGTACTGTTGTTCGTTATTCTCATCCAGGTACACCAACCAGAGACGGAACGACACATTTTCCCTGTCCGAGTCCGTATCCTCCGGAAGACTCCGGACATAATTCATAATGTATTCGGTATCTTCTTTTGTGAGTTCATCCCGGTCTTTGACACCCAACAGTTCAATCCGCTCGTTCTTTTTTTCCTCTTTGTTAAAGGCAATATAAGAATACGGATACTCTACCTGATAAATGTGCTCTTCGTTCTCTACAGCACTTACTACTTCAACCGTTCGGATTCGGATATCCCATTGTTTTTCCTCTTTTTCTGCAACAGGAGCCTGCTTCCCGCACCCTGCTAACATAGCCATTGCCAATAAAACAATTATCCATAATGACGTTTTTCTCATTTGTTTCCCCATCTGAAATATTCCCTTTTACAACTCTGCCTTATTTTCTTCCAACAAATACCCGAAAATATGCATTCCCAACTTCAGCACATCATGGCGCAAAAGATTGTTTTTGACTGTGACATAGTCGTCACAAATCAAACGCCCAACTAACGCCTGTGTTTCCTTTTTATCCAAAATAACCGCATCCTTCTGCTCGAGGGATTCGTAACGCTTTGCCATTTCTTCATTAATCTTTCCTTCATTGGCAATGACAACGTCTATTTTACGCTTACCCAGATACTGATTTAACAGTTTAATATGGTCGGACACCTTAAAATCTTCAGTCTCTCCCGGCTGTGTAACCATATTGCAGACGTACATAATCTTACCACGACTGCGTTCCATTGCATCCACAATTTCATCACAAATCAGGTTCGGAATGATACTGGTAAACACACTTCCCATACTAAGGAGAATCAAGTCTGCATCTTCGATTGCCTTAATTGCTTCCCTGGTAGGGACCGGATTTACTTTGTAGAACACTCTCTTAATCGCACCACTTGTCTCGGTGATAC
>JAZNLG010000300.1:0-34036 GCA_045578965.1 Lachnospiraceae bacterium
GCCAATTGCTCCTGCGTAAGTTCCTTCTCTTTTCTAAGTTCTTTCAAAAAACGACCGATTTTCTTCTGGTCCATGACGCTACCTCCTTTCATTGACAGAGTACTTCAACTGCTTTACAAAAAACACGACACAAAGCGAGAAATGCCGTTTTTCCGTAAATCAGACATCTTATGTCCGGTATAAAATCAAATTTTCAGTTCTTAATATAATCGTGCAGATAAGCCTTTTCGTAACAAATCCCTCCCGGGAATTCTTTTACTCTTTCTCACTCAACAAATATCCAAATATATGCATACCGAGTTTCAGCACATTATGGCGAAGCAGGTTATTCTTCACCGTAACGTAATCATCGCTGATGACCTTGCTTACCAAACCTTCTGTTACTTCGCGGTCAAGCACTACAGGGTCTTTCTGCTCTAAGGACTCATAACGCTTTGCCATCTTCTCATCAATCGCGCCATCGTTTGCAACTACCACATCCACCTTGCGTTTGCCAAGGTATTGATTGATTAAGCGAATATGGTCAGACACCTTGAAATCCTCTGTTTCACCGGGCTGGGTCACCATATTACAAACATACATAATCTTGCCCTTACTTCTATCAATCGCTTCAACTATTTCCTCGCAAATCAAATTCGGAATAATACTTGTAAAAAGACTTCCCATACTAAGCACAATCAAATCTGCATCTTCCAAAGCCTGAACCGCCTCTTTGGTAGGCACGGGCTTTTCCTTATAAAAGACGCGTTTTACGGCGTTTTTATTCTCCGTAATATTATGCTCACCTTCCACTACGCTTCCGTCGGCCATCTCACCCATCAGGACCACATTATCTTCCGTCAAGGGTACGACCTTACCTTTTAGGTTAAAAACCTTACTGAGTGCCTCGATACCGTCCGATAAATTACCGGTAATTTCAGAAGACGCCGTCAAAAGAAGATTTCCTACGGTATGTCCGTCCAAATCACTTGTAGTACGAAATCGGTAATTAAAAAGTTCCATAACCAAGGGCTCCGTCTCCGATAACGCAACCAAAACTCTTCGTATATCTCCAACCGCCGGAATGCTGAATTCTTCGCGTAAAACGCCGGTACTTCTTCCGTCATCACACACGGACACAATCGCCGTCAAATCCACGGGAAATTCTTTTAGTCCGCGAAGCAAAGTAGACGAACCTGTGCCACCGCCCAAAACCACAACTTTTCTTTTCATGGAAACCTCCTGCCACTACTTTTTCTTTTAGCTTTTATAATGTAGTTTTTCTTTTATCTTTTATAATGTAATTGGTCTTTTCTTCCATATTCAAAACTAGTATTTCCTCTGCTTTTCATATTATCACATCCTATTTCTTCCGAAAAGAAAATATTATTGCCGTATATATTTTTCTTTTTATCCAATACTATAAAAACAAGCAACTTTCGAAATAGTTTTTATTATAATACCTTTTTATACAATTATTTTTCATTACTTTTTTGTGGAGGTTACTATGAATAAAGATAAAAGAGAATTGGGCGCAGAACTTGCCTACGCAGCATTAGATGATGTTCCCACACCAAAAGCAGACGCCAAGGAAATTATCGGCCTCGTAAAATCAAGCGGGCGAGTTACCGGCTATCGTTTGTCTGATGGTGTCACTGTATCCAAAGAAGAGGGCGTTGCAATGGCAAAAGCCGGCGATATCAAAGGTGTCGGTATTGCTCATCGTAAGGATTCCGAATATCTCAAATCCCTTCCGGATGGCACAGAAAATAATAATTTAGGAAATTTACCCTCCGTAAGCGGTTAAATTTTCTTATATGCTTTTTTTATCTCAAGTTGCATATAAAAAGGGGTGCCATACAGCACCCCTTAAATAAATTACTTTTATGAAACGGATTCCCTATCCACTCCCATATATTCCCTGTAAGCCTTCAAGATACATTCCTGAATATACTCACGGGTATCCGGCTTAATCGGATGAGCAATATCACGGAAATCATCCTCTGACATTTTTCTGCTGGGCATTGCAATAAACGGACCTTTGTCTCCTTCAATAATCTTGATATCGTGAACAACAAACTCATCATCCAGGGTAATGGATGCAACAGCTTTTAACTTGCCGTCACTGGAAATCTTTCGCACACGTACATCTGTAATGTTCACAATTACCCTCCTTCCCTATCAGACAGTTGTTGTTACTCCAAACAATTTCTTTTAGACATCGTATCTTTCGTTCTTTTCGATTAATACTTTAATCTCGCCTTCGCCTACATAGCAGGAATTTGCACGAATGGTATCGCGACTTTCCACAATGCAATTTTCGATATGAGTATTGTCTCCGATGTAAACATCATTTAAAATAATGGAATTCTTAATGGTACAGTTATTACCCACAAAAACTTTCTTAAAGATAATGGAGTTTTCAACCTTACCATTGATGATACTACCGCTGGATACAAGGCTGTTCTTCACATCTGAACCCACATTATATTTTGCGGGAGCCAAGTCATCTACCTTGGAATATACTGCAGGATACTCGCGGAAGAAATAATTTCTTACATCCGGTTTTAAGAAGTCCATATTGGTCTCATAGTAATCTTCCACAGACGCAATATTTCTCCAATAATCTTTCATCTTGTATCCGAAGATTCTCTTCATTCCCTTGTAACGGATTAAAATATCCGCTACTAAGTCATGTCTTCCTTCTTCCGCTGACTTTTCAATCAATTCAATCAAAAGTCTTCTTCGAATTACGTAAATACCGCAAGAAACCGTATTTGATTTTGCAACTACGGGCTTTTCTTCAAATTCTTCAATGCGGCTTTCTTCATTCATCTTGATAATACCGTATCTGTCTACATTCATGTTTTCAGGCATATCTTTGCAAACAACTGTGATATCAGCCTTTTTATCAATATGATATTCAAGAACCTTATTGTAATCCATTTTGTATACGCAGTCACCGGAAGCGATTACTACGTAAGGCTCATGGCTGTTCTTTAAAAAGTCAAGGTTCTGGTAAATTGCATCTGCAGTACCGCGGTACCAGTTGCTGTTATCCGCTGTCACAACAGGAGTAAATACATACAAACCACCCTGCTTACGACCAAAATCCCACCACTTGGAAGAACTTAAGTGCTCATTTAAACTGCGGGCATTGTACTGTGTTAAAACTGCCACACGCTGAATGTGAGAGTTTGACATATTACTCAATGCGAAGTCAATACTTCTGTAGCTACCTGCTACGGGCATAGCGGAAATTGCTCTCTTCTGAGATAATTCACGCATTCTGTGGTTGTGGCCACCGGCCAAAATAATTCCAATCGCTCTCATTATTCGTCACCTGCCTTAATCAAAGTTTTTCCACTGCCAAGGTACATTTCGGGATAATCTTCTACAGTAGTGTTACCTGAAACTACCGAGTTCTTACCTACGGATACACCGTTGGGCACCACTGTCTTTTCACCAATGGTTACAAGGCCGTGATTATAAATATGAGGCGCCGTATCATTATCGATTTCTTCACCGACACCAAGTTTTACATCGTCACCGATAATAACGTTTTCTGCAATAATACCCTTATTAATTTCACAATTCTTTCCGATAGTGGTATCGTTCATAATAATGGAATCACGAACCACCGTACCTTCTTCAATGGTTACCCCACAACCAATGATAGAATTGTAAACCTTTCCGCAAATTACGGAACCTTCTCCGATCAGACACTTCTCTACCACACTGTCAGCAGACATATACTGAGGCGGTAATTTATCACTCTTGGTATAAATCTTCCAGTAATCTTCATACAGGTTGAATACGGGAACGATATCAATCAATTCCATATTTGCTTCCCAGTATGAATGCAATGTTCCGACATCTTTCCAGTAGCCGTTATATTCGTACGCATACAAAGGTGCTCCCTTTTCATGGCAGTACGGAATAATATGCTTACCAAAGTCAAGGTTGGGCTGGTCTGCCTTCGCAAGGAGAGCTTCCTTCAAAGTCTTCCAGTTAAAAATGTAGATACCCATAGAAGCAAGATTACTTCTGGGATTTGCAGGCTTCTCTTCGAAATCTACAATCTTACGATTCTCATCGGTAATAACAATACCGAATCTCTTTGCTTCTTCCAAGGGCACGGGCATAGCAGCCAAAGTAACTTCTGCACCGTTCTGCTTATGGAAATCAAGCATTACTTCGTAATCCATCTTGTAAATATGGTCACCTGACAGAATCAGGACATATTCAGGATTAAAACTATCCATGTAATCAATATTCTGGTAAATAGCATTTGCAGTACCTGTGTACCACTCGCTGTTGGAACTCTTTTCGTAGGGAGGTAATACGGTTACACCACCGATGTTACGATCCAAATCCCAAGGAATACCAATTCCGATATGTGTATTCAGACGAAGCGGCTGGTACTGTGTTAAAACACCCACCGTATCAACACCTGAATTGATGCAGTTACTCAAAGGGAAATCGATAATACGATACTTTCCACCAAAAGCCACTGCCGGTTTTGCTACTTTTGCGGTCAGAATACCAAGACGGCTACCCTGTCCACCTGCAAGTAACATAGCAATCATTTCTTTCTTGATCATGTCTTCACCCCTTAGCTGTATTTGTGTTATTTCTGCTATGAAATTCTATAACAAGGACAAAAATCCCCAATATATTTCCATCCTCATATGCAATCCCCGCATACACATTCCGCGAAAAACAGACCAAATACTCCATTGGTCCGATATTCGCACAAATATTGTACCACGAAAAAAAGTAAAAGTGAACCGTTTGCACGAAATTATTCGCCAATTTTGTTATTTTTTCTGTGTATTTTTAATAAAATTGACGGAAAAGACGATTCATTTTTAGATAATATGCCAAATTATGGTTTTTATGTGCGAAAAGTCTTTCTCTACTTTTCACAAAAACACGAAAAACACTCTTGGTTTTTCATCTGTGAAAGTGTATTATTATAGCAATACTATATCTTTAAAGAGGAAAAACCTATGTATGAAATAGATTTTAATACTCCCATACATGTACATTTTATCGGCATCGGCGGTATCAGTATGAGCGGTCTTGCACAGGTTCTTTTGTCAAAAGGCTTTACCGTGTCCGGTTCTGACAATTTAAAATCTCCCCTGACGGAAGAATTAAAAGCGTCCGGCGCCGAGATTTTTATCGGTCAGCGAGCTTCGAACATTTCCGAATCCATTGATTTGGTGGTCTATACTGCTGCCATCCATGAAGACAACCCGGAATTTGCCCGTTGCGTGGAATTGTCTCTTCCCATGCTTTCAAGAGCACAATTTCTGGGTCAGTTGATGCGCAACTACCAAAATGCCATTGCCATCAGCGGAACCCATGGCAAAACCACAACTTCTTCCATGGCATCAGAAATACTGATGATGGCTGATTTGGACCCTACTTTATCCATCGGCGGTATTTTAAAAAGTATCAACGGCAATATCCGTGTAGGAAGCTCGGACGTATTTTTGACGGAAGCATGCGAATATACCAACAGTTTTCTTAACTTCTTCCCTCGAATCGGTATTATCTTAAATGTGGAAGAAGACCATATGGACTTTTTTAATGATATTCATGAAATCCGTGAATCTTTCCATAAATTTGCAAAATTAATTCCTTCAAATGGTATTTTAATTATTAATCACGACATAGAAGGTCTTGATACTATTACTACTGATTTGGATTGTCCCATAAAAACCTTCGGTTTCACTCCGGAATGCGACTACTATGCTTCGGACTTGGAAATCGATGACCATGGAAACTACCATTTTATCTTCCATACACCGAAAGGGCAGACGCAGGAAATCCTTCTGGAAGTAGTCGGAAAACACAATGTTTGTAACGCATTGGCCGCTCTGGCTATGGCCGATTTCTTAAACATTCCTTTGGAAACTGCGGCAAAAGGCTTACAGGCCTTCACCGGCACGGACCGACGCTTTGAATTTAAGGGTAGTCTTGCCGGAGTCAACATCGTGGATGATTATGCACATCATCCTACAGAAATTGCCGCAACACTGGAAGCAGCCAAGAATTACCCTCATCAGCATTTATGGTGTGTATTCCAACCTCACACATATACCAGAACCAAAGCATTTTTATCGGAATTTGCCGAAGTCCTGTCCAAGGCAGAACATATAGTGTTGGCTGACATCTACGCAGCCAGGGAAACCAATACTTTGGGCATTAGTTCCAAAGATTTACAAAAAGAGATTATAAAATTAGGCGGCGACTGCCACTATTTCCCCTCTTTTGATGAAATTGAAAATTTTTTATTGGAAAATTGTATCCCCGGGGACTTGTTGATAACTATGGGAGCCGGAGACGTAGTAAAAATAGGTGAAAAACTATTAGGCAACTAACTTATCCACACTATCCACAGATTTTGAGTGATTATATCATCCACAAAGTCTGTGGATATTTTATGTTTACATAATTATTTTTCTTTTCCCGGTTTTTACTGGTTTTTGCCATTTTTTATGAATTATGTGTACCACTTTTTAAAAGTTATCCACACTGTCCACAAAACCCGCAAACCCAGTAAAATCAAGGCTTCCCGGCAATTTTACCTATTTCTTTTTTTAAAAGTCTGTGTTATAATCACTCTTGCTTTGAAAATTATATTTGGACAAGGATTTCTCCTGCCCAAATTTTAAGGGGATTATATATGAATCGGATTATACTCTATCAGGATGATGCACCGGGAATGACCGGTGTTTCAAACGTGTTCATTGATTCTTATATGAAAGATGCCAATGATGCACAACTGAAAATATACTTATATTTAATCAGAATGTTTTCGGCAAATATGCCGGTCAGCATATCGGATATGGCAGACAAATTCAACCATACCGAAAAAGACGTCATCCGTTCACTCCAATATTGGGAGCGTATGCAACTGCTTGCACTGGACTACGATGAAACCAAAAACATCATCGGTATCCGGCTTCAAACACCGGTTGCCGACAGCAACGGAGAGCCGATTGCCAAACCGTTGGCTCCCATCGTAACTATGGTGCCGTCCACAATTGAACGCAATACTCCGGCCAAGAAGACCGTTGCGACCCGTGTTGCACCTGAGAAACCTTCCTACTCTGCCGATTTGTTACGTACATATAAAGACAAGGAAGAGATCAGCGAAATGCTCTGCATTGCAGAACAGTATTTAGGTAAGACCTTAAGTCCCAACGACTTAAAGAGCATTCTTTACATCCATTTGGAACTTGGTTATTCTATGGATATGCTGGATGCATTGTTGGAATACTGTTTGGAACGCGGTAAAAAGGAAATGCGTTATATTGAGAAAACTGCCATGGGCTGGTATGAACAGGGCATCGACACCGTTAAGCAGGCCAAGGAAGGCGTCAGCAAATATGACCAAACCATCTACTCCGTAATGAAAGCCTTAGGCAAAGGCGGTATTCCCACTGCCAAAGAAGTGGATTATATTAATAAATGGACCGGTAATTTAGGTTTTACTATGGATATTATTTTTGAATGTTGCGAAAGAACAGTTATGGCGGTGGACAGCCATCGTTTTGAGTACGCGGATCGCATCCTTACCAATTGGAAGGCGCAGAACGTATCCACCTTAAAAGATGTAAAAGAACTGGACAAAATGTTCCGTAACAAACCCAAGGGCGGCGGTAGCGGCAACGGTGCTGCCTGCAAAACCTCATCCGCCAAATTCCCGCGACAGAATTATGACTTTGCAACTTTAGAAAAAGAAATTCTTAGTAACTAAAGGAGAACGAACGTGGCTCTAACCAATGCACAATATGATACCATTCTTCAGGGTTATAACCGTCGTCGTCTGGATGCCAGAAAACTTCAGGAAGACCGTACCAGAGAAATCTATGACAAACTTCCCGAATACAAGGATTTAGACGAATTGACCGCTACTCTTGCCATTGAGCAGGGCAAAAAGCGTTTAATGGGCGATACCGGAAGTATGGAAGAATTAGCCGATATTTTAGAAGATATCAATCGTCAAAAGAAACTTCTTTTAACAGCTGCAGGATATTCCGTCAACTATCTTGACCCCTTATACACCTGTTCTTACTGTAAAGATACCGGCTTTATCGACGGTCAAAAGTGTCACTGCTTTAAGCAGGAAATGTTGGATATGCTCTATGAGCAGTCTAATATCCGCGAAGTTCTGGCCAATGAATCTTTTGATGATGTTTGTACGGATTATCAGCAGGGTGAAGACTTGGCAAGACTGCAAAATGCCATTACCCATGCCAAAAATTTTGTAAAAAACTTTGATTTAGACTATCAAAACCTTTTATTTTATGGTACAGTAGGTACCGGCAAAAGTTTTTTGTCTAATTGTATTGCCTCCGAACTGATTAAAAAAGGACACTCCGTGATTTATTTCAGTTCCGGTGATTTATTTGCTAAAATATCCGAATATGCATTCCGCAAAAATGGTAAAAATGCAGATTCCAATCCTTATGAAGACATTTACAATTGTGATCTTTTGGTGCTGGATGATTTAGGCACCGAATTAACCAACAGTTTTGTAATTTCACAACTATTTACATGTTTGAACGAACGACATTTAAGACGCAAATCTACCATTATCTCTACAAATTTAGCAATGGAAGATTTACGGGACCGTTATGACGACAGAATTTTTTCACGTCTTATCAGTAACTATGACGTGTGTAAGTTGTCCGGTCAGGATGTCAGAATATACAAAAAAAGAATGTTAAACAGAAAGTGAGGATTTCCCCATGTCTGAAAAAAGACAAGAAGTACGTAATTTGGAAACCATTCCCGTTGGTTCCTTAGGATTAATTCCGTTAGAAAGTTGCCGTTCTCTCGGAGAAAAGGTAGATCAGTATCTTGTAAAATGGAGAACAGAACGTGAAAGTGAGCACAAGGACAGCCTTGCTTTTGCCGGATATCAGAGAGATACTTATATCCTTGATACCAAAGTTCCCCGTTTCGGTTCCGGTGAGGCAAAGGGTGTGATTAATGAATCCGTACGTGGTGATGACCTTTATATTATGGTAGACGTATGTAACCATAGTTTGACCTATTCTCTTTCCGGCAACAAAAACAGAATGTCTCCTGACGATCATTATCAGGATTTGAAGAGAATTATTGCTGCAGTTGGCGGTAAAGCAAGAAGAATCACGGTTATTATGCCTTTTCTCTATGAAAGCAGACAGCACAAGAGAACTTCTCGCGAATCCTTAGACTGCGCCTTGGCACTTCAGGAATTGGTTGCTATGGGTGTCGATAATATTATCACTTTTGACGCGCATGATCCTCGTGTTCAGAATGCAATTCCTCTTCACGGTTTTGAAACCGTACAGCCCGCTTATCAGTTTATCAAAGGACTTATTAATAACGTACCCGATATTCAGTTGGATGCCCAGCATATGATGACTATCAGCCCTGATGAAGGCGGTATGTCACGTGCAATTTATATGTCTAACGTTCTCGGTCTTGATATGGGTATGTTCTACAAGAGACGTGACTACACACGCATCGTTGATGGCAGAAATCCTATTGTTGCGCATGAATATCTCGGTTCCAGCGTAGAAGGTAAGGATGTAATTATTCTTGACGATATGATTTCTTCCGGCGAAAGCGTTATCGAAGTTGCAACCGCATTAAAAGCACGTAAGGCAAACAGAATTTTTATTGCTACTACTTTCGGTCTCTTTACCAACGGTTTGGACAAGTTTGATAAGGCTTACGAAGAAGGTCTTATTCACAGAGTGCTTACCACAAACCTTGTATATCAGACTCCGGAACTTTTAGAGAGAGAATGGTATATCAACTGTGATATGAGTAAGTATATTGCTTATATCATCGACACCTTGAATCATGACAGTTCCATCAGTGACCTTTTGAATCCCAGCGAAAGAATTCAGGCACTGTTAAGAGAACGCCAGAGTAAATAATGTGATAAAGTAAGTCTCTCGCATATATTTTAATTTTTTAGACAAAGCAAACCCTGTCTCACAATCATATCTTATTGGTTATGTAATAACTAAATAAAATATGGTTTGCAGACAGGGTTTTTCGGTTTCATTGCATTTTAGTCACATCTCGTGCTATTTCGCTTGCTTTTTATATCTTTGAGTGCTATCTTAATAAATGTGAACATTTTGTTAACGTATTTACCTTTTGAATACGTTCCCGTCATATATGAGAGAGGATTTTAGAATGAATAAAACGAACAAAGGTTTTTCTTTGATTGAACTTATTGTTGTTGTTGCAATTATGGCAATTGCAATCGGCGTAATGGCTCCGCAGTTATTAAAATACATCGAAAAAACAAATGTATCTTCGGATTTGCAGTTAGCTGACACCATTCGTACCGGTGTAGCCCTCGCCATCGTTGATGCTGAAGTACAGGCAGATCCCGACAGCCGTCCTTTTTTGGACTTAATGGCTTCTGACGCCGGTATGAATATTAACGAAAACACTGCATTTTTAAATTCTGATTGCGTATTAAAAACCAGTTTGGAAGATTCTTTTGATTTTCCCATTGAACATATTATGTTCAGAATCAAATCATCACATAGCAGTGATACCGATTGTAATGTTCGTACTAACAACAATGTGGTTCAGGTTACTTTTACCTGTACAGACATTACCGGAAGAAAAGATACCGAAAGCACCAGCCCGGAAAATGATATTTTTGTAGAGTAACTAAATTCTTTCATTTTATCTACAGATCATATATCCCATGGTCAGTTCGAAACCATCCTGACCTTAAACAAAACTAAGGAGATTTTTTTAATGAAAAATAAGAATGTACTTTTTCTTACACAGGCGGCAATGATTGCCGCCCTTTATGTGGTTCTCACAGAGATATCCAACATCTTTGGTCTTGCATCTTTTGCAGTTCAAATTCGTTTTTCTGAAGCATTGACTATTTTACCGTTTTTTACACCTGCTGCCATTCCGGGACTGTTTGTAGGCTGCATTATAAGTAACCTTTTGGTAAGCGCAAATATATTTGATATTATATTCGGAAGTCTTGCAACTTTGTCCGGTGCTTTTTTGACGCATCTGATCGGGCGTTGGAGTAGGGAAAATTTCGGTCACGAAACACTTTCTGCTTCAGTACCCTATCCTCTGCCGGATGCAGTAAAACCTACACAAGGCAAATTGAACCGCACAAAAATAGCGGCATGGCTTGCGCCGATACCGCCTATTTTGTCTAATACTTTAATAATACCTTTTGTTTTAAAATACGCCTATGGTTTAGAACCTCTCTGGTTGTTTTTCTTAACCGTTTTTGCCGGCGAATTTATATCCTGTGGCATTTTAGGTATGCCTCTTTTATTTCTCATAAAAAAATATGCACGGCATATTTTTCAGAACTAAAATTGGTTGCTGCTTATTTTTCTATGCATCATAACCATTGGGATTTGCAGACTGCCAACGCCATGCATCTTCACACATTTTACGAATATCGCGTTCTGCTTTCCAATGCAGTTCTTTTTCCGCCTTTTCGGGGCTTGCATAACACTGTGCAATGTCTCCGGGACGGCGGTCTTTTATTTCGTACGGAATGGTAACTCCGGATGCCTGCTCAAAATTTTTAACCACATCCAAAACGCTGTAACCCGTTCCGGTTCCCAAATTATAAACGCAAAGTCCCGGATTCTCAGCAATCTTCTCAATGGCACGCACATGTCCCAGTGCCAAATCAACCACATGAATATAGTCACGCACGCCGGTTCCATCCGGTGTATCATAATCATCCCCAAAGACACCCAAACATTTTAACTTGCCGACTGCCACCTGTGTAATGTAGGGCATCAGATTGTTAGGAATACCATTGGGATTCTCACCGATGGTTCCGCTCTCATGTGCTCCAATCGGATTGAAGTAGCGGAGCAAAATCACATTCCAAGCAGGATCAGCCTTCTGAATATCTGCAAGTACCTGCTCCAGCATAGACTTGGTCTGTCCGTAGGGATTTGTAATCTCTCCCTTCGGGCATTCCTCCGTTATAGGCACAAATGCAGGGCTGCCATATACGGTTGCGGAAGAAGAAAATACAATATTTTTTACATTAAATTCTTCCATAACCTTTAAAAGGCACAAAGTTCCGGCAATATTGTTCTGATAATATTTCCACGGCTCTCTCACAGACTCACCAACTGCCTTCAGGCCTGCGAAATGAATACAGGAATCAATTTGCTCCTTCTCAAAAACCTTACGTAATCCTGCTTCATCCAAAATATCAACCTCATAAAAAGGCACAGCCTTTCCGGTAATCTTTTCCACACGATACAATGATTCACGACTGGAATTGCTCAAATTGTCAATTACCACCACATCATAACCTGCGTTCTGTAATTCTACCACAGTATGACTTCCAATATATCCGGCACCTCCGGTTACAAGTATTGCCATTCTCTGCCTCCTTATTTGCACTCTTTATATTTTCGCACGAAAAATATCTCAATTCGCTCATTTTTTATAAGCGAATTGAGACAATTTGATACTACCATAAAACATCAGGGTATACACCTGCATCTTTTAATTTCTGAATAGATTCTACAACATAAGGTTTATCTTCCTTATAAGTTACGCCAAACCACTTATCTTTGGAAGAAAGTACCTGTACTGTCGCCTTATCTTCTTTTAACAATCCGTCTACTTCAATGGGCAAATAACACTCTGCTTTTAAGGGATTGGTTGCCACAGTATTGGCAAAGAATTTCTCTAATGATTTGCCCAGTTCCGGAATGATGCTGGGTGTAAATCCCCACATATTCATAGATACCGGCGATTCCACACTAATCGGAGTATATGTCGCACCATCATCTTCCGTATATGCCGCACCATCAGCAGTTTTGATAATCTTGGTTCTTTCGGTAATGGATACAAGATAACCATCCTCATTGGTTACACAGCATCCACGCGCAACCGAACCGTTTTCCGTAAGGGTGTTACCCAACTGATAACCCACCATAGCATAACGATATTTCTCATCATCTTCATGTGTTGTTAAAAAGTCATATAACACCTGAAATGCTTCTACACCATAATAATCATCCGCATTAATAACCGCAAAAGGCTCTTTTACGGTATTTCTGCAACTATAGATTGCATGAGCGGTTCCCCAGGGTTTTACACGTTCTTCCGGAATTACAAATCCATCCGGCACATCTTTTAAATCCTGGAACACATATTCCACTTCCATATGACGGCTAACCGCATCACCGATACACTCTCTAAAAAGTGCTTCATTCTCTTTTTTGATGATAAAAACAGCCTTCTTAAATCCGGCTCTTAATGCATCATAGATTGAAAAATCCAAGATCTTGTTTCCTACTGCATCTACCGGGTCAATCTGCTTCAACCCACCATAGCGGCTACCCATTCCGGCTGCCATAATAACTAATACAGGTTCTTTCATTTATTTTCCCTCCTTACACTTCAAACAGCAAATCACCATATGTAGGAATCGGCCATACATCTTTATCCGTCAGCATTTCCAACGCATCCGCAGGTGCACGCAACGCTTCCATTGCTGTTTTCACATGATCGCGATAATAAAACGCGCAAGTTTTATGTTCTTTAATCCCCTGTGCCGCTTTTAACTCTGCTTCCAAATTTACCAATGCAGACTGCATCTTCTCCAGTTCCTCTGTTACCTTACCGAGAAGTCCTCGCTGTACCGTTGCGCTCACACCGGCCTCTTCAGAGCGGAGCACTGCGTCGGCTAACATTTTCACATAGCGAATCTCTGCGGGAATAATTTGTTTTGCAGACATTTCAATCATACACTTCGCTTCAATGTTAATCGTCTTGGAATAAGTCTCATACAAGACATCCTTACGGGATTCCAATTCAGCACGTGTAAAAATATTAAACTTCTCAAATAAAGCAAAAGACTTGTCTGTCGTCAGGGTTTCAACTGCATCCAGCATGGTAGGCAAATTCGGAAGGCCTCTTCTTTCAGCCTCCTTAATCCATTCCGGAGCATAACCGTTGCCGTTAAAGATAATTCTCTGATGTGCAGTCATATACTCTTTAATCAAGTCATGCACTGCCAATTCAAAGTCTTCCACACCTTCCAGACGGTCTGCCGCTTCACAAAACGCCTCAGCCACGATTGTATTTAAAATGGTGTTAGGGTCACCGATGGAATCGGCAGAACCTACCATACGAAATTCAAACTTATTACCGGTAAAAGCAACGGCGGAAGTACGATTACGGTCTGTTGCATCTTTTAACAAGTCAGGCAATGTGGATACGCCGGTTTCCAAAACTCCGCCTTCTACCAAATGCGTTGCTTCTCCGGTTTCCACTAACTGTTTTACAACATCCTCCAACTGCTCTCCGAGGAAAATAGAGATAATTGCAGGCGGTGCCTCGTCCGCACCAAGTCGGTGATCATTTCCTACATCAGATGCACTCTGTCTTAAAAGGTCTGCATGAGTATCCACCGCTTTCATAATACACGCCAATACCAAAAGGAACTGAATGTTTTCATTGGGTGTATCACCGGGGTCTAAAAGGTTCATTCCGGTATCCGTGGTCAATGACCAGTTGTTATGCTTACCGGAACCGTTTACTCCCTGGAACGGTTTCTCATGTAACAGACAGGTTAAACCATGGCGTCCCGCCACCTTTTTTAAGGTTTCCATGACGATCTGGTTATGGTCTACCGCTACATTGGAAGTCTCGTAAATCGGTGCTAATTCATGCTGCGCCGGTGCCACCTCATTGTGTTGGGTTTTGGCCGTCACGCCAAGTTTCCAAAGTTCTACGTTTAAATCCTTCATATAAGCGCCGATACGCTCACGGATACAGCCGTAATAATGGTCGTCCATTTCCTGCCCCTTCGGTGCAGGTGCACCAAAAAGCGTACGTCCGGCATAAATTAAATCTTCTCTTTTTAAATAATTCTCTCTGTCAATTAAGAAGTATTCCTGTTCCGCACCTACAGAGGGAATTACTTTCTTTGCTTCATAATTACCAAACAGTCTGACAATACGCATTGCCTGCTGTCCCACAATTTCCATAGAACGAAGCAACGGCGTTTTTTTATCCAGAGCCTCACCCTTATAAGAGCAAAAAGCCGTAGGAATACAAAGAATTTTACCTGTAGCATCCTCTTTTATAAAAGCTGGAGATGTAATATCCCAGGTAGTATATCCACGTGCTTCAAAGGTTGCACGCAAGCCGCCTGACGGGAAAGAGGAAGCATCCGGCTCACCCTTAATTAACTCCTTACCCTTAAACTCTAATAACATCTTACCGTTCTTATCCGGATGCGTGATAAAAGAGTCATGCTTTTCTGCGGTAAAACCGGTTAACGGCTGAAACCAATGGGTATAGTGGGTTGCACCGTTTTCTACAGCCCAATCCTTCATTGCCTTGGCAACCACGTTTGCGGTTTTGCCGGAAAGTTCGCCACCATTTTCCATTACACTGGTCACTTCGTTATATGCCTCTTCCGGCACCCATTTTTTCATAGTATCCAATGTAAAGACATTTTGGGCAAATATCTCTTCAATGTTAATTTTGTCTGTCATATATATTCTCCATTCGGAATCTTTTACAGTATATTCTTAAACTAAAATACACTGTTTTTTGCATTTTTACAAGCGGAACAGTGCATTCTGTTATTCCGCCTTCATTCTATGCGATAAGTGCATATCAAAAAACATACTAAAAAAGTTTATGCCTTCTTCACACGCAACAAATCATATTTCTCACAAGTTTCACTCAATTGTAAAAATAACACCTGCTGCGGATGAGGCGCACTGTCCACTGTGTTCCCTTTCTCATCAAACATTGCTTCCACCTTTGTCACCACATTACGACCATCCGGCTTCATAATTTCAATGGTATCACCTACACAGAATTTATTCTTCTGTTCAATACGTACCTTACCATCCTCTGTGATTTCTTCCGCTATGCCAAGATAAACATATTCATTGATATAAGTGTTGCTGTCATAAATTTGGGTTTCCTCACTAGGCTTTCCAAAATAAAATCCGGTAGTAAACTGGCGATAGGTACATTTTGAAATTTCCGCACGATACCAATCCATATTCTTGCGATACTCTTCTTCCGACGAAAAGAAATCATCGATGGCCTTACGATAAGTTCTTGCCACAGCAGCCACATAAAGAGCGGTTTTCATACGACCTTCAATCTTTAAAGAATCAATGCCTGCTTCCACAATTTCAGGAATATACTCGATCATACACAAATCTTTTGAATTAAAAATATAAGTTCCCCGCTCATTCTCATATACCGGCATATATTCACCGGGACGGGTTTCTTCCACTACAGCATATTTCCAGCGACAAGGATGTGTACACGCTCCCTGATTCGCATCTCTTCCGGTAAAATAATTGGATAACAAGCATCTGCCGGAATAGGAGATGCACATAGCGCCATGAATAAAACTTTCAATTTCCATTTCTTCCGGAATGTGTTCACGAATCTCACGAATTTCCGCAAGCGACAACTCGCGTGCACTTACCACACGCTTTGCGCCCTGTTGCCACCAGAATAAATAAGTCTGATAATTCGTATTGTTTGCCTGCGTGGAAATATGAAGTTCCATTCCCGGGCAGTGTTCTTTTGCAAGCATAAACATGCCAGGGTCCGCAATAATCAAAGCATCCGGTTTTAATTCATTCAATTCTTTGAAATATTCTGCTGCACCCTCCAAATCAGAATTATGCGCAAGAATATTTGCAGTCACGTATACTTTAACCCCATGGGCATGGGCAAACGCAATTCCCTCTTTCATATCCTCCGGCGAGAAGTTCTTTGCTTTCGCACGTAAGCCAAAAGCCTCACCGCCGATATATACCGCATCCGCACCGAATATTACCGCAGTCTTTAACACTTCAAGACTGCTTGCCGGTATTAAAAGTTCCGGTTTTCTTCTTTTATCCACACTTACCTCCATAAAACCGGGCAATACTGTTTTACGCACCTCTTCATTTTTACCGGTGCATATTTCTTCGCATTCGCTCAGTTTTGCATCACTTTCATTTCACGTTTTGTTCCGTTTTAATACTCACCGTCACACCGTCTCCCACGGGAAGAATCACGTTTTCCAACATCGGATTGTTCTTCAATTCATATAAATAATCCCGCATTCTGGAATGAATGGTCCGGTTTCTTCTGGTAACCGCATAACGGGATTCCATTAAATCGCCGTCCTGTAACACATTATCGGATACCAGCATTCCGTCCTCTGCCAACAATCGCAACAAATCCGGCAAAAAATTTAAATACTGCCCCTTGGCTGCATCCATAAAAATAAAATCATACGTCCCCTGCAATTCCTTAAGAATTTCGGTTGCATCGCCCTCCAAAAGTGTAATGCGGTGTTCCATACCGCCTCTTTTAAAATTCTCTCGGGCAATCGGGATACGTTTTTCGTAATTTTCAATCGTGGTAATCTTGCACTCTTCTGCAGTATTCTCCGCCATAAGCAAGGCAGAAAAACCGACCGCAGTTCCCACTTCAAGGATTTTTACAGGTCTTTGCAAACGCAATAAGAAACGAAGGAGGTTCTGCATATCCTTACGGATAATCGGCACATAATCCCTCTTCGCTTCCTGTTCCAATTCATCTAAAAATTTTGAATTACCTCTATCAAACGAATTAATAAAAGTAAACAATCTTTCGTCAATAATCACTTCTTTTACCTGCTTTGTTACTCTGTCACTTCCTCCGAGACAGACATTATTTCCATCATTTCATAAGGTGTCATTCCGGTAGAAAGTTCATATACACCCGGTTGCAACTCTCCTCTAAACTCAGAAAACATTTCCTGAAAATAAAAGAGTTTTGCATCTCGAATCAAACCTTTCTCTTCCAGAATCTCTCCGATTTCGGATACACTCTTTCCTTCTACAATAGATACGGATATCACGCGTCCGGTTCCCAATTCCATAGGTTCCTCCGCAAAAATACGATATCCGTAATCAAAGGCTTTCAAACTCAAATTATAGATTAATAAGACAACTGCCAGGGCAACGGCAATTTTAAAAATGCCTTTTATTACACCCCATATTACTTTCTTGTCCATCTCTCTCTCCCAATTCTTCCCTAACCGATTCCAATCCCGGTCTTAGGAATTGATATTACAAACTACTCAAAATCCATTGCATCTACCACACGCAAATTTGATTCCTGCATCATACGACAAAATGCCAGTTCCGCATCCAAAAATGCTGTTACGCGAGGATCTTTTTTCCATTCACGATAATCTCTTTCAAATGCATCCACACGATCAAATAACTCTTCAGCGCTGGTCAGATTCTGAAATTCATATCTTTTTCGACGATAGTCGCACAACTGCTGCCACAAAATTGCATCTGCTTTTGCCTGTTCCTTTGCTTCGGCATAATTGCGATATTCATCCGTCTTTTGCAATGCTGCTATATATTTTTCTGTTGCTTTTTCCATATCGGACTTTTGCATAAGTACACCTTTCTTTTATACTTCCATTAAAATCGGAAGAATCATCGGTCGTCGTTTGGTTGACTTCCAGAAAAACTCGTTTAAGGAATCTCTTAAGTTTGCCTTAATTTTACCCCAGTCGGTAATTCCTCTCTCCTGCATACGCTCCAACACATCATAAGCGATTGCACTGGCTTCCTCAATTAAATCCTCGTTATCTTTGGTATAGGTAAATCCCCTTGAAACAATATCGGGACCGGATACCAAAGTGTTGCTGTATCCATCCATTACCGCAACGACAATTACAATACCGTCTTCCGCCAGACGCTGACGGTCACGCAGAACCACGTTACCTACATCACCTACGCCGAGACCATCCACCAGAATGGCTCCTACCGGAACTTCTCCCACGACTTCCGCACTGTCGTCACCCAATTCCAACACATCACCGGACTTTAAGATAAAAATATTCTCCTTATCCATACCCAGTTGTTCTGCCAGTTTCGCGTGTGCCTTCAAATGCTTATATTCACCATGTACCGGAATTGCATATTTCGGCTGTGTCAATGTATAAATCAATTTAATCTCTTCCTGGCAGGCATGACCGGACACATGTGCATCCTGAAAAATAACATCAGCGCCCTTATGGAACAATTCGTTAATTACTTTGGTGACTGCCTTTTCATTTCCGGGAATCGGACTGGAAGAAAAGATAACCGTGTCCATAGGACCGATTTTTACCTTACGGTGCTGCCCCATTGCCATACGGCTTAAAGCTGCCATACTCTCTCCCTGGCTTCCGGTCGTAATAATAACCGTCTGCTCCTCCGGATAATCCTTCAAATTCTCAATATCAATCAACGTATTCTCCGGAATACTTAATCTGCCCAAATTAGTAGCCGTTTCAATAATGTTTACCATACTGCGGCCTTCCACCACAACTTTACGTCCAAAACGGTCCGCAGCATTGATAATCTGCTGTACACGATCTACGTTAGACGCAAAAGTTGCCACAATAATTCGGGTATTCTTATGTTCCGTAAAAATCGTATCAAAGGTTTTGCTCAAACTTCTCTCAGACTGGGTAAAACCGGGACGTTCCGCGTTCGTTGAATCACACAGTAACGCCAATACACCCTGGCGACTGCTTCCTAACTCCGCAAAACGTTGCAAATCAATGGCATCCCCGAATACGGGAGTATAGTCCACTTTAAAATCACCTGTATGAATAATAATGCCGGCCGGTGAGTAAATCGCCAACGCAGCCGCATCTACGATACTATGATTGGTCTTAATGAACTCCACTTTAATCGGACCTACATTTACTACATCTCCAAACTGTACCGTCTGTCTTTTCACCACATCCAAAAGTTCGTGTTCTTTTAATTTATGCTCAATCACTCCCATGGTAAGCGTGGTGGCAAACACGGGAATATTCAACTGTTTTAAAATATAAGGCAATGCACCGATATGATCCTCGTGTCCGTGTGTTATCATAAAGGCCTTCACCTTATCTTTGTTCTCTAAAAGATACGTGATATCGGGAATAACCAAATCAATTCCCAACATATCGTCTGCCGGAAAACTCAATCCGCAGTCAACCACAATAATGGTATCCTCGTATTCAAAGGCAGTAATGTTCATACCGATTTGTTCAAGACCTCCCAAAGGGATAATCTTGATTTTGGCAGATGAACTCTTGCCGTCTTTCTTTATATTCAAACTTCTTTCCTCCAAATATCAATTACTTCTTGCTTTTGTCAAATTCTATATCATCCAGAAGATTCTCGAAAATTTCAGCAATTGCATTTAATTCCTTATCCTCAGAAACAATATCATATACTGCTTCTTCGTCATCCTGCTTGGAAATATCTTTTAAAATAAGGGCTTCTCCGTCCCCGTCTTCCGTATCCGTAACAAGAATATAATTAACACCTGCCACTGTGGTTTGTTCTAACACATAAAATTCTACAGGTTCTTCATCCATTGCCTGAAATATAATCTTCTCCATTTTTACGTCCTTTCACTTTTACGCTTCTGTTTTTCTTTCTCCCGCGTAATCCAAATAGCCCTGCAAAATAAATGCAGCCGCAATTTTATCCACGTATTTTTTACGGTCTTCCCTGCGAATTCCCGCTTCCATCATCACCGCGTCTGCTTCTACGGTAGTCAGTCTCTCATCCCAGAGTTCTACTTCCAACCCTGTTCTTCGCTCCAGCATTTCCTTAAATGCCAACGTTTTCTCTACGCGTTCTCCTAATGTATCGTTCATATTCTTGGGATATCCCAGAACAATCTTTTCTACCTCGTACTCCACAATCAAAGCCTCGATTCTGGCCAAAGTCTGACGTAATTTATCCTCGCGCTCACGTCTTACAATTTCCAGCCCCGTGGCAATCAAGCCGGTAGGATCGCTTACTGCCACACCAACGGTTTTGGAACCAAAATCCAATCCCATAATACGCATACCGCTTCCTCCGCTATTCCCAGTGATTTGCCTTAATGTATTCTATAAACATTTCCTCTACCAGTTCATCGCGCTCAATTTTCATAATCAGGCTGCGGGCATTGTTATGGCTGGTAATATAGGTGGGGTCCCCAGACATAATATAACCTACAATCTGATTAACCGGATTATAACCCTTCTCCTGCAATGCATCATATACCTGCGCAAGAATATTTTTTACTCTGTCCTTAGACTCCTGTTCAACTTGAAAAAACTGTGTATTCTCTGACTGCATCCTTTATACCCTCTATTTGTAATGTGATTTTACACTTTTCGTTATATGTATATAGTCTGTTTTATTATACTCTAAAAGTTTATAAAACTCAAGCAAAGTAGGTCACCATATAGCCATTATCGGCATTTTTTTCACATCTATACCTGTTTTGCAAAAAATATTCTATAATACCTCTCCCAAAAGAACCTCTTCGTCTAAAAATTCTTTTATTTCTGCTTCCAACAACATATTCTTAGCAAAACATCCGGAATCCACTGCTACTTTTACATACTCGCCGGTATGTCCGAGCCAGTATGTCTTACCTTTTATCTCCTTCTCCTCTTCCAGCAATACCTTTACCTTTTTCCCGATAAAAGTCTTTCGGAAAGCCTCGGATTGTTCCCGTTCCAACGCCAACAACTCATTACTGCGTTCCGTTTTGATTTCTTCGTTTACCTGGTCAGGCATGGTATCCGCTTTCGTACCCCTTCTTCTGGAGTACTTAAAAATGTGCATCTCAAAAAACTCCACCTGCTCCAAAAAGGCTTTTGTACACCGAAACTCCTCTGCCGTTTCTCCCGGAAACCCGACTATTACGTCCGTGGTAATGGCGCACCCGGGGAAATACTTTCTTAAAAGTATAACTTTCTCCATATACTCTGCCGTCGTATATCTGCGGTTCATTCTTTTTAAGGTGGCGTCACATCCGCTTTGCAGTGAAATATGAAAATGGGGACACATTTTACCGCAAGATGCGATTTCTTCCACAAAATCCTCTGTCAGAATCATAGGTTCAAAAGAACCGATACGAATTCGCTCCACACCTTCAATCGCCCCGATTTCCCGAATCAGTTCCGCCAAATATTTTTTCGGATTTTTATCTTCAAAATCCAAGCCGTATGAACTGATATGAATACCGGTCAAAACAAATTCGCGATATCCTTCTTTTACCAGGCCGTTGATTTCCTCCAGTACGCTTTCTTTTTGACGACTTCGCACCTTACCTCTGGTGTAAGGGATAATGCAGTAACTGCAGAAACGGTTACATCCGTCCTGTATTTTAATATATGCTCTGGCATGCTCCGCAGTCTGCTCCATTTTAGCATCTTCAAAATCTGCTTTTTTAACATCCACCACCGTGGTGTTATTCAGCGTCTTTCGAAGGAAATTCTCTTCTTCTTGTCCCAAATCCGCAGGAATGCTTATCTCTTCATTCATATAACGATTCAGAATTGAAGCGATATTCTTTTTTAGATTGTTCCCCACCAGCAAATCAATGGCTTCATCCTGAGCAATGCTAAAAGCATCTGCCTGCACATAACAGCCGACAGCCACAACAACAGCCTCAGGGTTTTGCTTTCTTGCGCGATGCAACATTTGACGGCTTTTACGGTCTGCCATATTGGTAACCGAGCAGGTATTTATGATATAAACATCGGATTTTTGGTTAAAATCAACAATTTCATATCCGTTTTTTTGTAAGTTTTGTTGCATTACTTCTACTTCATAAGAATTCACTTTGCAACCAAGGTTATGTAATGCTACACTTTTCATCGAAAACTCCTTTTTTTTCGGCAACTTTATCTGTTGACTTTTTTACCCAAATCAACTACTATAAAGGCGGAAGTTGGAAATCCATAAATTCCCTTCCCCTAATAACGCTAACAATTTTTTAATTATAGGAGGAAATAAAATTATGAAGACAGTATCTATTTCTTTAAACTCAATTGACAAGGTAAAATCATTCGTAAACGACATTACAAAGTTTGATTACGATTTCGATTTAGTATCAGGCAGATATGTAATCGATGCAAAATCTATCATGGGTATCTTCTCTCTTGATTTATCTAAGCCCATCGATTTAAATATCCATGCTGAAGACAATGCAGACGACGTATTAAAAGTATTAGCACCTTACATCGTGTAAGCATCATTCTTTCGAAGACAAAGCAAGACTTTCGGGTCTTGCTTTTTTATTTGCATCCGCATATCGGATTCTTTTCAAAAGGAAAGCACCGTCTCTACGGCGGTGCTTTTGTAATCTCCTACTTAATCTCAATAACTTCTCTTTCTTCCACCGCTTTTTTTACCATTTCGTCAATGCAATCCGCAAGACTCTCTTCATGTTTGGCAATCACTTTTACCACCGGCTTGGTTACGGGGTGTTCTGCCACCCAGATGGTACAACAATCTTCATACGGTAAAATAGAGGTCTCATAAGTATTAATTTTTTCTGCAATATCTACAATATCCTGCTTATCAAACGCAATCAACGGACGGTATACCGGCACGGTACATACGTCATTGGTGCAGGCAAGACTCTGCATGGTCTGAGATGCAACCTGACCGATACTCTCTCCGGTTACCAAACCGATACAATCATTCTCGGCACCAATCTGCTCCGCAATCCGCATCATATAACGACGCATAATAATCGTCAACTCATCCGGAGGACATTTCTCATAAATTGCCATCTGAATCTCTGTAAAATTAATCACATGCAAACGCATAGGACCGGTATAACGCGAAATCAATGTACCCAAATCCACAACTTTCTGTTTTGCACGCTCTGATGTATAAGGCGGCGCATGAAAATAAATTGCTTCCAGTTTCACGCCTCGTTTTGCAATCATATATCCTGCCACGGGAGAATCCAATCCGCCGGAAAGAAGCAACATTGCTTTGCCTGCAGATCCTACAGGCATACCGCCGGGGCCCGGGATAATGATAGAATATACATAAATGCGTTCTCTTACTTCCACATAAAGACTTACATCCGGCTTATGCACATTTACCTTCACTTCCGGATATGCATTTAAAATCGCCTCACCAATCAGACAATTCATCTCCATGGAATTTACCGGATAATTTTTACGGGCACGTTTTGAAAATACCTTGAATGTAAAATTCTTATCCTCGTAAGTTTCATCAATATATTTTACAACCTGTTCTTTTAAATCATCAAAACCATTGTCCTCCAATACCAAAACGGGACAAATGGCAATGATGCCGAACACACATTTCAAAGCATCGATTAATTCATCATAATCATAATCAGTAAGTGCCTCAACATAAATACGCGACAAACTCTTGTGAACCTTAAATTCACCGTCACATTTTGCTACAGCACGTCTTACCTGCTCTACAAGAATATCTTCGAACACATATCGATTCTTGCCTTTTAAGAAAATTTCGCCGTATTTTAATAAAAAAGTACGAGTCTGAAACATTTAAACCTCTATTCTCCCATACCTTCATACGGGACTTTTATTGGAATTTAATAAATCTGCGTTTGGTTTCGTTATACTGCAGCTGGCTGACCGGAATTTCCACACCTTGCTTCGTCAAGAAACGATATCTTGCCAAGTCTTTTGCCTGTGCCAAATTGATGATATAAGAACGATGACATCTCAAAAACATATCCGACGGCAACCGTTTCTCCATGTCAGAAAATTTCATATGTACGCTGATGGTACCTTCTGCCGTAACAATATCCGTATCTCGTCCCTGGCTCTCCAGATACTCAATCTCATCAAACGGAATCTTGTAAAAACGGTCACCCACCTGGAACTTCAAAACATCGCAACCGCGCACGCTCTGGTATGCTTCCTGTAAAGCCTCTCTCAACTTATCAATACCAATGGGTTTCTGCAGGTAGCGCAATGCATTTACGCTATATCCGTCCAAAGCATACTCTGCCGTAGATGAAATAAAAATAATCGGTAATTTTTCACCCAATCGACGGAGTTCTTTTGCCGCTTCAATACCATTCATACCTACTGCCAAAATATCACAAAGCAGCACATCATACTCTGCTTTCTCATCCGCCAGTGCCTCTGTCATTACACGCATGTCTTCAAAAGTGGTAATTTCATATTCAATACCATCTTCTTCCAACACCTGCTCCGTAAGAATCTGATTAATCTGTAAAGATGTAGCCTCGTCATCGCAAATCACTACCCGATACATAATAATACCCCCCATATTTTTTGTATCTAAACAAATATTATACACTTTTATAATCTTTTTGGCAAGAAAGGAAGGCCTTGTATTTTACTTATAAAAAGGTGCTTTCCCATACTTCCGTAACCTAATTTTGGTGTTCAATTAAGGCCTTTGTAATCAAGCGCAGGGTATCGCCATAGGCTTTGGCAAACTCTTCGTGATTGGACTTAATATATTCCATATCACCGTTTTGTCCGGCAAGTTCCATATCGTAGGCAATGTCACCAACATCCAAGGCACCGATGTTACGGCAAGCCCCCTTAATGGAATGTGCGATTACGGAATAATTTGCCGCGTCCTCCTTCTGCAGATATTCTTCCAGACCGGCCAACAGATTTGAGGCCGCAAATGTACTCAGGACACGGATATATGCATTTTTATTTCCACCGCAATTACGCAAACCGTCTTCGATGGAAATGCCTTTGAGTAAGTCCAAAATATCCTTCTTATCCTCTGCCTCTTTCTTAAGCATCGGATTTGTAAAATAAGATCTCGGTGCCGCAATCTCCTTGCCGTCCATAATACGAACCTGTTTTGCAATGGGAATCCATTTTTCCAGGATATCGCTTAACTGCTTCATATGAATCGGCTTGGATATATAATCATTCATACCGGCGTCTTTAAACTGACGTTCCACACCTTTAATGGCATTGGCCGTAAGGGCTACAATCGGTAATTCCTGAGCATATTCCGTTTGAATGGCACGTATCTTCTGCGTTGCCTCCACGCCATCCATAAAAGGCATCATGTGGTCCATAAAAATAATATCATAGGCAATCAGATTCTCTTCAATACGGTTTACCGCCTCCAGACCGCTATCCACCAGCACAGGCTCAAAACCGAACTTCTTCATTAACTCACTGGCAACCTGTAAATTAACTTTATTATCATCTACCACCATAACTTTAGCGCCCGGCGCACGGAAGGTAAGTTTAAATTCATCATTGGACGCAAATACTTTTTCATGATTTGCTTCATAGTTGGAAGGACGTCCGTCTTTTACTCTCTGGGGCAGACGGAAGGAGAAAACACTACCTTCATTCAATGTACTTTCTACCCAGATATCTCCGCCCATCTGATTCAAAAGGCTTTTGGAAATAACAAGACCAAGGCCGGTACCTTCCACGTTACGGTTTTTACGGGTATCAATCTGACCGAAAGCGCGGAACAGTTTCTTCATATTTTCTTCTGAAATACCGATACCGGTGTCTTCCACTTCTACTTCCAGGCAACCGTCTCTTTCACTGTTCTTCTGCCAGATAATGTGCAAACGAATATGACCTCTGTGGGTAAAATTCACCGCATTATTCAAAATATTAATCAACACCTGGCGAATACGAAGCTGGTCACCGATTAATACACGGGGAATACGGGGATCGATATCGATGATCAGGCGCACGCTTTTATTTCGCATACGGAATTCGATAATACTCAAAACATCATGAATCAACGAATTAAAATGATACTCATCTTCTACGATTTCCATATTACCGGAATCAATTTTGGAAAAGTCCAGAATCTCATTGATGATGGAAAGCAAACTCTCGGATGATTTCTGAATAGTTGCAATATATTCCCGCTCTTCCTTCTGGAAATTTCTCTGGGAAAGAAGTTGCGCCATACCGCTGATTGCGTTCATCGGCGTACGGATTTCGTGGGACATATTGGCAAGGAAGTTGGACTTTGCTTCCAAAGCCTCCTGGGCTTCCTTGTTCTTTTCCTCCATCTTAGCCTTGTAAGATTCCACACCGGTAATCAGCATCAACAACGTAATCATTGCAAAGCAGTAGAACAACAGATAAATAATATAAATAAAAGTAGAGAAAAACAGGTTAATATCTTCCGTCTGGAAAATTCCCAACGCAATCAAAGCCACGAAGGAAACAATAAAGTATTCAATAAAAATACGTTTTTTAACAAATAACGCAATAATCAGGCCTTCTGCCATATAAATCATAATCAGCATACCAAGGGTATCCAGTTGCGCCGAAATAATATAGCTGGTCAGTGTCATCGTCACATAAAAGCAACGCACGATAATATCTTCGTTAGTGATAGTCCGGTATAAAAGCAAGGTAAGCAGCACCGGCAAAAAACCGATGGAAATAAAAACGCCCTGCTCCCAGCCAAACTGGGTAAATGCATACACAACATGAAGAAGAACTACGCTGAAGAACTCAATAATACTGACTGCTATACTTGTCCTGAACGGTAACATCTTGTACTCCTTTTACACAGGGAGGAGTATCACTTCCTCCCTGCATATAAAACAACTTTTATCTTCTGACAAACTTACGAAGCATGGGAAGCACTTCCCCCAATGCCTTCAATGCGAAATCAATTTCCTCTCTGGTTGTAAAAACTGAGAAACTGAATCGCACGGTAGAACCCAATAATTCTTTTGGCAAGCCGATTGCCTGCAACGTAGCCGAAGGTACCGGCTTATGGGAAGAACACGCACTTCCCGCAGAAATATAAATTCCCTTATCCTCCAAAGCGTGCAAAAGCACCTCTGCCCGGACACCTTCCACGGATACACTTACTATATGGGGTGCCGCACATCTTCCGGTTGCACCGTTTACGGTTACGCCTTCCATTTTACTGACTTGGGAGATAAAATACTCCCGCAGGCAATACATTTTATTGATATCACATTGCAGATTGGCATATACCAGTTCCGCCGCCTTGGCAAGCCCCGCAATTCCGGGTACGTTTTCCGTGCCGGAACGCATATTTTTCTGCTGTCCGCCACCGTAAATGATAGGCTTCATTTTTACCTTTTCATTCACATAGAGAAAACCGATACCTTTCGGCCCGTGAATTTTATGACCGCTGACAGAAAGCATATCAATCTTCCATTTACGGGGCAAAAGTTCCATTTTGCCATATCCCTGTACCGCATCCACATGAAATAACGTATTGGGATTCTTTCTCTTAATTATTTCACCGGCCTGCTCAATTGGCTGGATGGTTCCGATTTCATTATTTACTGCCATAACAGACACAAGAATAGTATCCTTACGAATGTTGTTTTCCAAATCCTCTAAACAAATACGACCGGTAGAATCCGGCTGCAAATAAGTGATTTCGAATCCTTCTTTTTCAAGATATTTCATACACTGACCGACTGCAGGATGCTCCATAGATGTCGTAATAATATGCTTTCCTGCACGATTGTTTGCCATCGCCGCTCCGATAATCGCCATATTGTCGGATTCGGTTCCTCCGGAAGTATAAAAAATCTCTTTCTCACTCACCTTTAGTGTTTTGGCAATCACTTCCGTAGCCTGCTTAATATACTGCTCCGCTTTGAGACCTTTTAAATGCATGCTGGAAGGATTTCCGTAATCTATTGTCATTATTTCGGCAACTGCCTGCGCTACTTCATCAAAGCACCTGGTCGTTGCGGAATTATCTAAATAAACTTCCATACTATTTCCTGCCTTATATTTCTAATTCCGACGCCAAAAACTTTGGTCTCCGGAATATTTTTATCTGCTTTAATATATGCATCTCTCAACGCAAATGTACGTTATAGCAAATTTAAAGTCATTTTATTGACTGAATGTGCATATAGTAATAGATTATTGATTTTCTCCCGAATTACCCTGTACTTCCATGGCGTACATAATCCATGCCAGCACCGTAAATCCTGCGGTTTCGGTACGAAGAATTCTTTTACCCAAAGAAATAGGAACCACGCCGGCCGCTTCCGCCGCTTCCACTTCCTTTTCTTCAAAACCGCCTTCCGGCCCGATAAAAACGCCGACTTGCGCCCCCGGTATCAAAGATGCAAAAACATCCCGGGTTTTCTCCATACCATCCGCAAGTTCATAGGGGATTATTTTTTGCTCCATCCCGCTTGCCGCCTGTATGGCCTCATTCATTGTCATAACCGGGCGAATCTGAGGAACCACTGCTCTTTTACTTTGTTTGGCTGCTGCCTCTGCAATAGCTTGCCAACGGGCAATTTTAGAGGCTTCTTTTTTGGCGTCCAATTTTACCACGCATCGCTTGGTTGCCACGGGCACGATTTCATACACCCCCAGTTCCACGGCTTTCTGGATAATTAACTCCATCTTATCTGCCTTGGGTAAACCTTGAAACAGTGTTACTTTGACCGGAAGTTCCACGCCGTCTTCTTTGATAAAAAGAAGTTTGCATTTCACACTGTCTTCTTCAAATGCATCAACGGCACATCGATACTCCTTGCCGTCAATACCGTTTCCCACGGAAATTTCCTCACCAATGCGCATACGAAGTACGTTTTTGATATGATTCACATCTTTTCCGGTTATAAAAATTTGTGTCCCCTGAATTTGTTCGGGTTCTACAAAGAAGTGGTACATAATTGTAACTCCTTGATTTTTAATATACATTTCATGCATACAAAAACTGCCGATTCTCATCGCACATTCTTATATGCAACCTTTACTGCTTACTCAGGCTTCTTTGCGGTTACACTGACCCACTCGCCCTGACGGGTCACTTCCACAAGTTCAAGTCCTGCCTTCTTTACCACATCCACTACGAAGTCTTCCTTCTCAGCAATGATACCGGAAGTAATGTAAACGGCACCGGGCTTCATCTGTGCTGTTACAACAGGGGTAAGTACTTCAAGTACATTGTGCAAAATATTTGCTACAACGATATCATAACACTCATAACCGGCCCAATCCTGCACTTCCTTTTCGGTGATAATATTTCCGATGATTACTTCGAAATCCTTCGGATTAATGCCGTTGGCTTCCATATTCTCCAAAGTCGCATCCAGTGCGCAAGGATCAAGGTCTGTTCCCTTTGCATGCTTTGCCCCGTACATCAATGCCAGAATTGCAAGAATACCGCTACCGCAACCTACGTCTAAAATATTTGTTTCAGGTGTTACGTACTTTTTAATCTGACGGATACACAACTGAGTTGTTTCATGCATACCGGTTCCGAATGCCGTACCGGGATCAATGTGAAGAATCTTCTTGTCCACATCCTCAGGCTTTACTTCTTCCCAGGAAGGGATGACCAGCAATTCATCAATATAAAACTGATGGAAGTATTTCTTCCAGTTATTAATCCAATCCAAATCTTCGGTTTCTGACAAGGTAATCGTTCCCTCGCCGATATCCATAAACATACGAAGACCTTCCAATTCCTCTTCCACGGAAGCCACCAACGCATCCATATCCAAATCATCGCTTTCTTCCACAAAGAAATTAAGATACGCCACTCCGTCATCTTCCTCTGTCTGGGGTAAAATATCCACAAACATCTGCTCTTTCTCCAAAGGTGTCAAAGGAATTTTATCTTCAATCTGTGCACCCTCAAGTCCTACATCAGCCAGGGTACAGATGATAATATCTTCTGCTTCTGTTGTTGTTTTTACCGTAATTTTATGCCACTTCATATTGTGCCTCCTTGCTGTTTAAATGCTTTATAAAATTTTGTAATTATTATTATCAATCTTTCTTGTTTTTCGCTTTCAGAAGATCATTCACTATTTATACAGTCAACTCCATCGCCACATGTATAATACCTTCCTCCAAGAATTCTCCGGAAGTCGTTACAAATCCAAACTTCTCATAAAATCCTACGGCATGCTTCTGTGCTTCTATGTAAATTTTATCGCATTGCATCTGCTCTTTGATGACTTTGATACTCTCTTCCAAAAGCACTCTGCCTACGCCCTTACCATGCTCCAAAGTCAATACGCGACCGATTTTAACCACAGACTTGTTCTCACTTTTATAAAAGGCCCGCAAATAGGCGGTCACCTTATTACCGTCCCGAATAAAACAATGCAGACTTTTATAATCAATATCATCCATATCCTGATAATTGATGTTCTGCTCCATGATAAAAATCTCGGCCCGCGCTTTTAAAATTTCATAAAGTTCGGTTGTTGTCAGTTCGTCAAATTTTTTGGTAATTACAATCATCTAAAATACCTTAATTGCCTTCCGCTATTACTTTTACTTGTATTATTCCCGGTCTTCCAAATCTTGTTTCAGCGCTTCCAAATACGGCACAAGCACACCGCTGTGTTTCGGTAATACATAGGCAGGATTCAATTCCTCATGGCGAAAACTTTTACGACCGCCGTTTTGCGCCCTATCCCAAAACAGTTTCAAGTATTCAAACGGAAGATAATATAACTCGTCAATGGACGTATAGTAAATCAGGAAAAAAGCAATACCGCCCTGCTTCTCAAACTCCTCCATAAACTGCACCTGATGGGCATGAATGTTCTGCAAAGAAAACGTGAGATTGGCGCTTTCCTTAGCATCAAAACAAACAGGAATCCCCTGCACCGCACCAATGTAGTCGACGGTACTTTTCTGGTCAAAATAAGCAAGGGTAATATGCCTGCTCTCCTGGTCAATCTGCACCGGTGTAATCGGTGTAGGCACCTTCTGAATCAATGCCAGACCGGCTTCACGATATTTTTCATTTGTACGGTTAATCATATCTTCCAGTGTAGAACCGCGAAGACCTCTTGATGACCAGGTTGCCATGAATTACTTCCTTTTTATCCGCAAGTTACTGTTGTTGTAATTCGCATATTTAAATACAGCGTTTCTTTTATGGCATAATCCCATCAAAACGCCACTATATTCCAAATTAAATTATACATCACTCTTTTTCACGATACAAGCGAAACAGTTTTCAATTTTTACAATTATGGATATATAACAAACATTTCTTTTTACCCTACAATTGAAATCCGTACTTTACTATGATAAAATATAATTTAGAAGATTTTTTCTTATGAGATTTGTATGCATTTTATGCGGATGAATTTCACAAAGGGGGATACATATGAAAAAGGATGACAAATTCCTATTGTTTGCAACCTTTACTGCTGCATTAGGCGTCGGTGTTTTCCTGATACCGAAACTGCAGAAAAAGTGCAGCAATAAATTGTACAAGTCATACAACCGTAAAGTCCTTCGCGACAAATACGGAATTACCATTGATAAAAAATAACGGGGGATAATACTATGGAAGTCAGTCTTGATAAAATTGCGCAGGATTGTATCACTGCCATCAGTGACCGAATCAAAAATTTAAACACTTTAAACATTATTGTTGCGGGAAAAACCGGCGTCGGTAAAAGTACCTTAATCAACAGCATGTTCCGTGACAATTTAGCAGAAACCGGCATCGGCAAGCCTGTCACGCAACATATGCGTAAAATCAGCAAAAAAGGTGTTCCTTTGAATATTTATGACACCAAAGGTTTTGAGTTGGGAAAAGATGCCCAGAAGGAAGTAAAAAAAGAAATTCTCGATACCATCAAATCCGGGATGTCCGGAACCGATGTGAACAAGGCAATCCACTGTATTTGGTATTGTATCAATACCGCTTCCAATCGCGTGGAGCCGGAAGAAATCGAATGGTTACGTGATCTTGCCAAAGAAAACTCTGTTACGGAAGTTCCTGTTATCATTGTTTTGACCCAGGCCTTTTCCAAGCCCAACGCAGAGCAAATGAAGAATCTGATTCAGGACGAAAATCTTGACGTAATTCAGGTGGTTCCCGTTCTTGCCCAGGATTTTATTTTTGACGAATCATTCCCACCCATTAAGGCTTACGGATTGGAAACACTGCTTTCCGTGATGACGGAAGTTTTACCGGAAGAATTACAGGACACTTTACAGAGCGTACAGATTGCTTCGTTAAAAGCAAAAAAAAAGCGGGCGCAGGTCGCCGTAGCAACCGCGACGGCCACAGCATTCGGTGAAGGTTTTGCACCCATTCCTTTTGCTGACAGTGCGCTGCTGATTCCGACACAGGTTGCAATGATTGCAAGTATTACCGCTATTTACGGTTTGGATATCAACAAGAGTATCATTACCGCTTTTGTATCTTCCGCATTGGGAACAGGCGGGGCTACCATTGCCGGTAAAACCATCGCCGCAAACCTCTTAAAACTGGTTCCCGGCGCAGGTACGGTACTTGGCGGCACCATTTCCGGCGCAACCGCAGGCGTAATTACCACCGCTCTGGGCGAAGCCTATATTGTGCTGATGGAAGCCATCTACAAGGGTGATTTAAAAGCTTCAGAACTTGGCACACCGGAAGGCAAGAAGAAACTAAAAGATCTCTTCAAAAAGAAAGTAAAAGAAACCACACAGGAAGATGTTCAGAAGAATATCGAACTGGCAAATGAAACCGAATCCGTTGCAATTGAAGAAAATCTCGCAACAGACGAAGTTACCGATGAATCAATATAAACAGATGAGGCAGGTATAACACCTGCCTCATCTTATTCTATTACCCAAAAAATCCTTTTTTCTTCTTACCCTTTTTATCTTTGTCTTTAGGGTCCTTATCTTTGCTTGCAGTCACCTTATCCACCGCATGCAAACTATCACCTGTCACCTCATCAAACTGACGCAACAACTCCTTTGCCTCGCTTGAAAGTTTCTCAGGTACGGATACCACCAATGTTACATAGTGATCACCGCGCACATCTTTATTGCGAAGGGTAGGTACACCCTTGCCGCGCAAACGCACGCGCAATCCGGTCTGGGTTCCGGGTTTTACTTCGTATATTACCTTGCCGTCAACGGTATCTACATAAATCTCTCCACCCAAAGCAGCTACCGCAAACGATACCGGTGCAGTGGAATAAATATCATACTCCTGACGCTGGAAAATAGGATGTCTTGATACGATAGGTTCTACCAGAATATCACCACGGGGACCGCCGTTTACACCAGGCTCACCTTTGCCCTGTAATCTTCTGACGATACCGTTGTCGATACCTGCAGGGAAACTTACAGCATAACGTTTTCTGATGGTGGTATAACCGGTTCCGCGACAATCGGTACACTTATCTTTTACTACCTTACCGCTACCATTACATTCGCGACAGG
>JAZNLG010000301.1:0-2589 GCA_045578965.1 Lachnospiraceae bacterium
CCTTACGTGCCATTTCATCCACAACATCATATGCAAAATTAAAGGTATCGTCATTTTTAAACTTAACTGAATTTACAACGCCCTTGTCGTCCACTGTAGTTTCCACAAACTTCTCATATACGGGTGCTTTTAACTTCGCAAGATCTACATTGGTGGTTGTAAAAGTTTTTACCTTTTCTTTGTATTCGGCAACGCCGCCTTCTTCGGGATTCATAACGATTGCATAGATTTCACAATCTTCACCGCCAAGAGCGATTTCGTTATGGGGTGTGGAACTGTCATAGTAGATGCAGTCACCTTCGTGAAGAATTTCGGTACGTTCACCAATCATCATTTTAAGGCTGCCCTTGATTACGATATCCATTTCCTGACCTGTATGTGTCGAGAAACTGTAAGGGGGATTTAAGGCCTCCTCAGAGTAAGGAATTTTAACGTAAAAGGGTTCTGCCAATTTATTTTTAAACTTAGCAGCAAGTCTGTTGTAAACAAAACCTTCACGTCTTACGATGGGCATTTCCTCGCCTTTACGGGTAATGGTGTACTCGGTAAGACTGGGGCTTTCACCTTCCATGATTTCGGTCATTTCCACGCCGCAGACATGAGCAATCTTGTAAATAAAAGTAAAGCTGAAGTCCTTCTGTCCGGATTCGTACATAAGATACTCTTCTTCTGTCAATCCAATCTTCTCTGCCAACTCAGCCGCGCTTAAATTCATATCCTCGCGCAATGCCTGGATTCGTCTTCCGACCTCCTGGATTTTGTCTTCCAACATGTTCTGATTCTGTGTCATTTCTTTTTCCTCCATTTAATTAAAATAAATGGTCTGCATGATTTGCGTTGTAATCACGTTTAAAATAAGAATTTGCTTGCAAATTCTTCGCGCCCGAGCAGAATGCGTAGCATTCATTTCCGCTCTGCGAGGTGCGCATCTTCTTTTATATACATCAGAGTAGTGCAAACTACTCTGCCACGCCCGAGCGGGCACGTTAGTGCAATTTCCGCTCCGCGAGGTGTGTATAAAAAAAACTCGCCTCAAAGATTTCTTTGAGACGAGTAACATTCTACCCGCGGTACCACTCAAATTGTGTTCATAACACCTCTCGCAGACTCCATCAAGTCTTTTGTCTTAACGCGACATCACGGGAATCGTCTACTCGCAATATGCTTTGGGGATTCCGGCTCAGAAGGGATAACCACTTGGACACTTGACTGTCATCTCACACCAACCGATGACTCTCTGAAAATCAGCACTTCCGGGTCTTCTTCGTCGTTGCCTTTCACAAGTCTTAAAATAGCACTTTGTTTTTCTGTTGTCAATTACTTTTTCGAAAAAAATTTATTTTCCTTCCTTCAAGCAATTCAAAATAGGTTCAATATACTTTACATCAGAAATATCATAAGAAGACGAAATCATCTTGATCATATATTCGTCCTCTTCTGTTTTATCTTTTTTCGCCTTTAATGTCTTAATAAACATTTTCATCATAAGCTTGGATCCTGCGGACATTTTCTCATAATTAAAACCGCCCGGGCAGTAAAATATACTTACTCTTTTACACTCGTCTGCTGTAAAAATTTTTGCAAGCGCCGGTTCTATCTCCGGATTATCTATAGGACTTCCACCGACACAAAACGCAATCAGTTTCTTACCTTCCCATTTATTTATATTTCCTTTAAACCAACCGATTTTACTTATGCTTCCCGCACAGGCCCAGCCACCGTAAACAATAGCATCGTATTCATCTAACTTTTTCTTTTTAGCTACACTTAACTCAAAACAGTCCGCCCCGCTTTCCTGCGCAATCCATTCCGCATAACGCTTTGTAAAGCCGGTCTGTGAATTATAAATTACAATTGTTTTCATACTATAAACTTCCTTCCATTCTCTTTAAATTATCTTCTATCCTTGAAATAATGCTATAAGCACTGTCTACTTCCCCGTCTGAAACACCTTCATATAAATGTTCCAAAAACTCTACTTCCTTCTGCCGGTACTTTGCCCCCATAAGCTTTGCCTGCTCGGTCAGATATACCCTCTTCTTTCTTTTATCTCTTTCATCGGTTTCCAAACGGACAAACTGTTTCTTCTCCAAACTGTTTAAAATTTCTTTCACATTTTGTCTGGTGCACCCCATTGTTTTAGCCAGTTCATTCGCCGTTGGCGCTTCTTCGGGATAAAGATTCATACACGCCAATAAAAAGAACTGTTTGCAGGTAATTTCTTCATAAAAGGAATCTCCTACCGCCTGAAGCCTGTTATGAAACGCAAAAAACAAGCCAAACAAAGCATATTTATGGTCCATCATTTGCACAATTTCTGATGCATTCATTGCTTTTCCCTCCATTTATGCAATATATTGCCTATTTGTATATTATAACTTCATTTTACGAAAGTCAATACGTTATTTATAAAAAATCATAGTATTTTTTTTAACTCTCACAAACAAAAAACCCCGGAAACATAATTTCCGAGGCTTTTATCTCTTTACTTGTTTTGCTTTTATAATACCTTCGCAAGGAAGTTCTGTAATCTTTCGGTCTTAGGATTTTCAAAAAATTCCGCAGGTGCCGCTTCTTCCACGATTTTAC
>JAZNLG010000302.1:0-13657 GCA_045578965.1 Lachnospiraceae bacterium
TTTGAGAATCCCTGAAGGTCCATAGCACCGGAAGGACAAACAACGGTACAAGCACCACAACCCTGACAGAGTGCGTTGTTAACAACTGCAATTCTTCTGTCTTCACGGATACCGTGGTCATTTACCTGTTTTACTTCATAAGTGATTGCACCGTAAGGACATACGTTAGCACAGGTTGAACATCCGTTACACATAAGTTCGTCAGCCTTCGCTGTACAAGGGTTGGTCATCAACTTATCTTTTGCAAGCAAGCCGATTGCCTTAACCGCAGCAGCACCTGCCTGAGCAACTGTTTCGGGAATATCCTTAGGCCCCTGGCATACACCTGATAAGAATACACCTGCTGTAGGCGATTCTACAGGACGAAGTTTGGGATGTGCTTCTGTAAGGAAGTTATTGGTATCAATACTTGCTGTAAGCATTGTTGCAATCTTTCTTACGGAAGGATCGGGCTCGATTGCAGTTGCAAGAACTACCATATCAGCCTCTTTTAAAATCTGCTTATTGTCGATTAAGTCTGCGCCCTGTACCAAAAGTTTACCATTGGGAAGAGGAGCAACCTTACCAACCTGACCCTTAATGTAGTTTACACCGTATTCTTCAACAGCTCTTCTGTAAAACTCGTCGAAGTTCTTACCGGGTGTACGAACGTCAATATAAAATACAGTAACGTTTACATCAGGATACTTATCACGAATTAACATTGCATGCTTAGCAGTATACATACAGCAGATCTTAGAGCAGTAGCTCTTACCTCTGTTGTCTGCACAACGGCTGCCTACACACTGGATGAATACCATCTCCTTGGGAGCCTTACCGTCAGAGAGACGTTCAAGGTGACCCTTTGTAGGACCTGCAGCGTTCATGATACGTTCTAATTCAAGAGAAGTGATAACGTCCTTGCTCTGGCTGTATGCATATTCATCATACTTGTCAAGCTTGATGGTATCAAAACCGGTAGCAACTACGATTGCACCGTACTTCTCTGTAATGATTTCATCCTGCTGAGCGTAATCGATAGCGCCTGCCTGACAAACCTTTTCACACAAACCGCACTTACCGGTCTTGAACTTAAGACATGCGTCACGATCAATAACGGGTACGTTAGGAATAGCCTGTGCAAAAGGAGTGTAGATTGCGCTTCTTGTGTTAAGACCGCGGTTAAACTCGCTGGGAGCCTTCTTAGAAGGACATTTTTCCTGACAAACACCACAACCGGTACACTTATTCATATCTACGCTTCTTGCTTTTTTACGGATATCAACTGTAAAATCACCAACGAAACCTGTAACCTTCTCAACTTCGCTGTATGTATAGATATTAATCTTCTCATGAGCAGAAGCTTCCACCATCTTCGGTGTAAGGATACATGCTGAACAGTCAAGGGTAGGGAATGTCTTGTCTAACTGTGACATTCTACCACCGATACTGGGTGTCTTTTCTACGATATCTACTTCATAACCTGCATCTGCAATATCGATTGCAGTCTGGATACCTGCGATACCACCACCTATAACCAATGCACGCTTGGTTACACGGCTCTCGCCGGGCTGAAGAGGAGCATTTAAGTTAACCTTAGCGATTGCTGCTCTTGCAAGAATAACAGCCTTCTTGGTTGCCTCTTCCATATCTTTGTGAATCCATGAACAATGTTCACGAATATTGGCAATTTCTACCATATAAGGATTTACGCCTGCACGCTCTGCAGCCTTACGGAAGGTTGCTTCATGCATACGAGGTGAACAGGAACACACAACGATACCTGTTAATCCTTTTTCTTTTACTGCTTCGAGAATCTTTGCCTGACCTGCTTCAGAACACATATACTGGTAATCTTCCGCATGAACAACGCCGGGCTCTAACAGTGCCATTTCAACAACTTTTTTAACATCTACCGTAGCGGCAATATTACTACCGCAGTGGCAGACAAATACGCCTATTCTCTGCACGTTTCTTACCTCCTGTATCTTCTGAATGCACTAACCAATAACTGCTGAGGCAGATCCGGATCAAGAAGTTCCGGAATTTCATTGGGTGACAGATAATCCTGACCCTTCTGACGCACAACAACCTGTCTTGCTGCATCGATTAACTTGCCGGGCTTAACATCTCTGGGGCAACGTTCCACACATGCAAAACATGAAAGGCATTTCCATAATGATTTTGAATTCACGAGAGATTCAATATCCTCGTTTACTACATAAGATACAAACTGATGAGGTTTGATGTCCATCTCGTTGTAAGAAGGACATGATGCGGAACATTTACCGCACTTCATACACTTAAGAGGATTCACGCCGCTGATTTCTTTGATTAATTCAGCCTGCTTTTTAGCTGTATTCATTACTTAGCCACCTCCTCTTTTACTCCTAATGCTTCTGCAAGCAACTCTGTGAAATAAACAACAGGAAGCTTGTCATTGCCGTTCTTCTTTAAATTGTAAAGACACAAAGGACAGGCTGTAATAAGCATTTCTGCGCCCATTCCGTCTGCGCTGTCCATAATACGTTCACACATATTCTTAGACATATCTTTTTCTTTTAAAGAAATATATCCGCCACAGCATTCGTTTCTGTAGGGATATACAACCGGTGTTGCACCGATTGCACGAATAAAATCTTCGATGATGGTAGGATTTTCAGGATTGTCGAATTCCAAAATCTTACCGGGACGAAGAAGAAGGCAACCATAATATGCACCAATCTTCTTTCCTGTAAGTGGATTAACCACTTTTTCCTTAATCTTGTCAAAACCAACACGATCACGGAGTACTTCCAAGAAGTGAAGCACTTCGGTTTCTCCTGCATAAGGTTCTTCCAACTGCATGTAATTGTTTGCTCTGGTACGAATATCGTCCACATTCTTCATATCATCATTTACACGCTTAATGACATGATGACATGCAGAACATAAGGTAACCAGATCCTGACCCTTTTCCTTTGCCTCGTTTAAGGCACGAACTGAAGAAAGCTTGCTTGCGATTTCGTCAGAACCCAAAGGGTATACCCCACCACAACACTGCCAGTTTTCGATTTCTTCCAGTTCGAAGCCCAAAGCCACTGCAGAAGCTCTTGCATATGCATCAAGGTCTTTTGCTTTTGTTCTAAGGGTACATCCCGGATAGTAACTGTACTTCATAGTTCTATTGTCCTTTCCCTAATATTTTATAAAATGTATATTAATTATAATTCAATCTGAGCAATAACTTCTTTCAGTGCATCTGCACTTGCTTTTAACTTATCAATTTCTTCATCTGTTAACTTAACGGGAACTTTACCCTGAATACCCTTAGGACCAACCAATGTTAATGTACTTACACAAACATCTTCGATACCATATTCACCATGCATCATAGAAGATACGGTTGCCATAGATTCATCAGATGCTGCTAAAATAGCACAAAGTGCACAAACAGATGCAGAAACTGCATAGAAGGTTGCACCCTTGTTTGCAATTACCTGTCCGCCTGATTTACGTACATAAGTAATCATAGCTTCCTTATCTACTTCTTTTACATCCTTATCGATGTTCTTAACAAGTTCAACATATTCATCTGCAGGCACACCGCAAACGTTTGCGATTGACCAGGGAATGAATGATGTATCTCCGTGCTCGCCGAACACATATGCGTGAATGTTCTTCTGTGCAATGCTGTAATGTTCGGAAAGTCCGCAACGAAGACGTGCTGTATCAAGGATTGTACCGGAACCGATTACCTGGTTCTCAGGAAGTCCTGAAATCTTTGTAAATACATAAGTCATAACGTCAACAGGGTTGCTTACGATAATGTAAAGTGCATTGGGAGCGTACTTTACGATTTCGGGTGTAATGCTCTTTAAAATGTTAACGTTAGTCTGTGTAAGCTCAATTCTTGTCTGACCGGGCTTACGAGCGATACCGGATGTAATGATAACGATATCGGAATCTGTTGCATCCACATATTCACCAGCGGTGATTTTGATAGGATTGCGGAAGCAGGTACCCTGCTCGATATCCATCACTTCTCCTTCTACCTTCTGCTTGTTGATATCAATCAGAACGATTTCTGAAGCGATATCCTGCTGAGAAAGTGTGTACGCAATTGTGGAACCTACACTACCGGCTCCGATGATTGTGATTTTTTTGCTCATACTGATAAACTCCTTTGTTTATTTTTTAACAATCTAAGTGTCCGTATATAGAATATCATAATAAAAGGCTTAAAACAAGGCTTTTTTCAAGGTATAACGACGATTTTTAACAAAATTTTACCTTCATCTTTTGTGCATTTTTGAGTTAGCAAATGCTTACTTTTGTTTTCCGAATTAAAGAACACAATGGAAGGGGTTTATATAATAAAAAAGTTGCAGAACACAAGTCCTGCAACTTTAATCTTTATTACATATTCACTTTCGACAATGCCGCAGCATCTGCTACCACGGTACAATCCGGATGCAACTGTAAAACAGATGCCGGAACTTCCGGCGTTACCGGTCCGAAGAATGCTTTCTGTACAATGTCTGCCTTGTCTTCACCGCTTACCACTACAAGTACTTTCTTAGCCTGCATAATGGTTTTGATTCCCATGGTGTATGCCTGCTTGGGCACATCATCATAAGAAGCGAAGAAACGCTGGTTTGCTTTGATGGTAGACTCTGTCAAATCCACACAGTGTGTTTCCAAAGGAAAATCTGCTGCCGGCTCGTTAAAACCGATGTGGCCATTGTGTCCCAAACCAAGCAACTGCAAATCCTGGCCGCCTACGGAATGAATGATTTCATTGTAAGCGTTGCATGCCTTGTCACTGTCAGGCTCCGTGCCGTCGGGAAGGAAGGTTCTTTCCTTATTAATGTTAACGTGGCTGAATAAATTATCGTTCATAAAATAATAGTAACTCTGGTCGTTCTCTTTGGTAATTCCCTTGTACTCATCCAAATTAACGGTAGTCACATCAGAGAAATCCAAATCTCCCAGTTCATACTTTGCTACCAGTTCTTTGTAAGTTCCGATTGGGGTGGAACCTGTAGCCAGACCCAGCACACAATCAGGTTTTACATAAATCTGTGCAGCAATGATGTTTGCAGCCTTGCGGCTCATTTCGTCGTAATCTTTTGCTTTGATAATTTTCATAAATTTCAAGCCCCTTTACGTTAGATTTTGAACTTTATTAAAAAGTCCAATTGTGCTTTGCACATTTTTTACAAGGGAATTATACACCCATCTTTTTTTCAGTACAACTATTTTTTTTCGACAATTTTTGTATTTTTTACATTTTTTCTTTCTGTCAAATTACAGGTGTCTCATATCTTTGACACTTCTTTTCTTAAAATAAAAAAGAGACGAAATCCGTTTTTCGCCTCTTCTCCTTTTTATTAATATCCGTAATAACCTTCTTTAAATCCTTCTATGAAACCTTCAATAAACGCTTCCAGTCCGCCACCAAAAACCCAGAAAGACATATCACAACAGAATCCCATAACAAGACCTATAATACCGCATACAAGTCCGGCAATTGCCATCCCCTGGATTTTACCTTTCTTCTTACCGCTGACAATGGCAAAAATGATTGCTGCAGCGCCAAACAAAAAGCCCATACCGCAACAACAGCAACATACAATACTGATAATACCCAAAATCAAAGAAGTAATTGCTGCTCCGTTTCCCGATTTATTAACAGGCTCCTGCATCTGAGGTGTATATGTATACTGATACGTACCTACAGAATCCTGTCCGCCATACTGTCCGTTACCGTAGTTGTTATAGTTATTGTAATCCATCTTTTTCTCCTTTGTTTTTCTTTCATTTTACCTTCTGCATCATCATTCGTCAATTGTAATAATGATTGCAGGGGATATTATTTTTAATCGCTCTTTTATCCCAGTAAATAATCTGTTACCAGCATTACACAGAATCCCACCAGTAATGCATAGGTGGCTCCACGCTGATTTCCGTGAGCATGCGTCTCGGGTATCATTTCATCACTGATAATATACAACATGGTTCCGCCTGCAAATGCCAGTGCAAAAGGTAAAATTGCCGTAGAAATGCTTACCGCAAAATATCCGATTAACGTTCCTGCAATCTCCACCACACCGGTCAGTGCTGCGCACAAAAATGTTTTCTTCGGCGTAACACCCGCTGCCAGCATAGGGCCGATAATTACCATACCTTCCGGAATATTCTGAAGTGCGATACCGCCTGCAATCAACATAGCCTGTGCAACATCCTCCGAACCGAAACCGACACCTGCCGCAATGCCTTCCGGCAAATTATGAATGGCAATTGCAAGTACAAATAAAAGTACTTTATTGAGGTTTGCGTTCCGGTGTGCCTCTTCTTCCTCCGGAGCACCTACGATTTTATGAAGATGCGGCACTAATTTATCAATCAGGTTTAAGCACACCGCACCAACAAAAATTCCTGCAACGGTAATCAGCAAGCCTTCCTTTCCACCGTAGTCCAGAGAAGGTATAATTAGTCCCAGCACCGCAGCCGCCAACATCACGCCTGCCGCAAAAGATAAAACAATATCCGCAAATTTGTGTGACAGTCCTTTAAACACAAAACCGATGCAGGAACCAAAAATGGTTGCACCGCCTACACCTAGGGCTGTTAATAATACCATTTCCATAAAATACTCCTATTGCTTCAAGACTTCTTTTATATTTATGATATGCATTTATCCAAAATTTACTGTGCAAAATACACATCAATACCATTGGCTATTCCCACAGCCATCTTCTGCTGATATTCCGGCGTAGCCATCAACGCATCCTCTTCCGGATTGGACATAAAACCCATCTCCACAATAGTGGTCGGAACCGTACACCAATTAATACCGCTCATAGTATCCGTCTCAATGATACTGCGTTTTTTACAACCGGTTGCATTCACAAAACCGTTCAATACACATTCCGACAGACCGCGACTTTCTTCATATAAATAGCCGTTGTATGGATTCGTTGCAGTCTGACACATAGTGAGTGCGCCGTGCACCGAAGAATCCTCAGAGCCGTTGGCATGAATTCGGATAAAAGCATCCGCACCCGCCTCATTTGCTACCGCCGCACGTTCACTGTTGCTCATATCCACATCGTGGATTTCGCGAACCATAATCACAGTATACCCTCTTGCCGTGAGTTCATCCCTCAACAAAAGTGCCACTGCCAGATTTAATTCATACTCCCGCAAACCCGTTACGCAACCTGTTGTACCGCTTGAAACCTTAGGTTTCGTTGTGGTAGCTCCGGGACCGATGGGTTCATGTTCACTGTTACCCTGAAGTTGATGTCCTGCATCAATTACCACCACTTTGCCTTCGCCTGTATTTTCAACCTGCAAAACTTCAGACTCCTCAGGAATTGATATTGTCTCTTCAGTATCTGTATCTGCACTTTGTTCCTGTTCTTCCGTTTCCGATGATGTTTCAGGTTCCGTCTCATTTACATTCTCTGCCTGAGGTTCATCCTCGCCGGACTCAGAAAAATCCGATTCCGTTTCACTCTCCGGCATTGAAATCTCTTCACTGTCATTTTCTGAAATCACTTCATACTCACTGATTTCCACCAACGTGGTTTCATATGTTTCCTGCCATAGACGCTGCCGATTGCAACCTGTAAGAAAACTCAGGCATAAGATAAAAGTTAAAAGCAATACAATTTTTTTATACTGCTTATCCATTTTAGTCCTCCTCAAAATATCCCTTATACTCTACCTTCAAGGTACTGTCCGGGAACAAATGACGGAACAACTCCACGAAATAATCGTCCGTCATACTTGCAATATAATCCACCACCAGTTCGTCTGCCGCAATTTCGTGATATGCCGGCCCTCGTCTGTAATGCGCCGTCATTTCCTCGATGTATGAAATATGATGCTTGTACAACATAGCATCCTTTGTTAGATTTTTAGCCTCTTTTAAAAGATATTCATACATTTTTTCAATCATCGGATAGATGGATTCCTCATAAACGGTTTCCACATCCTTCTGCTTATAAATTCTCTGATAATTTTCCTTCTTTGCCAGAGAGAATGCTTCATAATAAGCATCATCCATTTCCAAGTGGTCTTTGCCATAACTGTTTTCAATAATATTCACTGTCATATTATTGATAATTTCTGCATTGGTCTTGCCAATGGCTCCGCCGCTAAAAGCCTCGCTGTCATCATAAATTCCCAGGCGTTTGGCATCCTGACGGTCCTTTCCCAGGTATGCAATGATGTCTGAAACACGCACCACACAGGCCTCCAGAGTGGAAGGTACCAGTCGCTTAATTGCGCTTTGGTCAAGATAACATTCTTCCATCTTTGCATCAAATCGTGCAAAATCATCATAATGTTTCGGTTTGTAATTTTTACATTCCATCTCTCCGTTATGGCAAATAATGCCATCCAGCGTCTGCAAACTTAAGTTCAACGGAAAAATCACATCCAGTACTCTTGCACTTTGGATATTATGGTTAAAAAGTCTGCCGGTATTTGTATGATACATTTCGCTTAATTTATACTCTCCCGGATGTCCGAAAGGTGTATGTCCGATATCATGTCCCAAAGCAGCCGCTTCAATCAAATCCGTATTTAAATTCAATACATTTCCAATATTTCTTGCGATTCTCGCAACCAACTGCACATGCTGGGCACGACGGGTAATATCATCGTTATGGTACAAAGAAAACACCTGCGTCTTATCCATATAACGACTGTAGTAGGGAATATGCATAATTTTTTCCACATCCCTTACAAACGCCGGACGCCAGATATTGGCTTTATCATGAGTCGGATCGCGACGGATAACATCCTCATCTTTACACGCATAAGGATTTACTTTATGATTGGCTCTGTCTTCTCTGATTCGTTCCTGCAACTCGACGCTGAGAGATTTATAATTTCTGTTATTATTAGAAACTGTCATTGATATCCTCTCTTTTACTTCTCACACCCTCTGTTACCTCAAACAAAAGCGCGCTACACTCTGTTTCCAACACTTCCCTGCTGATAAGCCTTAAGAAGTTGCTCTAAATCTTCTATACTGCTCTTTAACCTTTTACCGATATCGGTATCCGCAATATACATTCTGCGGACAAATTTTTCCACTTCCAAGGTGTCGGAAATAATGTCTGTTTCTTCCGTAATTGCTTTTTCCGTGGTTTCAAACTGCTCGTGGGCAACCAAACGCATACCATGGGAATTGGATACTAATGTATACCCCGCAATACCGGTTTTATCGTGATATGCCTTTGAGAAACCACCATCAATCATCAATACCTTACCGCCGCACTTGATGGGCGTCTCACCATTCTTGGTTTCAATAGGCACATGACCGTTGATAATATGACCGCCGGCTGCATCCGCGCCGAATTCCGCAAGGATTTTATCCGCGGTAGCCACATTCTCAATCAGGTTATAGTAAGGATCCTTCTCTTCCTTATGAGTTACTTTATCCGCCACAAACAAACGCTCAAAGGTTGCCATCTTAGCACGTCCGTAAGCAGGTGACTTGGGTCCGTTCCACAAATACCAAAGAATATCGCCGCCCTTCTGGTGTTCTTCCGTACCGGGTTTTCCAAAAAATCCGTGGCGGGCATGAGATTCCAATTCATCATACATTGCCTTACCGCTTAAGCACTTGTCTCCGATATAAGTTTTCGTAAACTCACCATTTTCATCCATAGGTACACAACCATGGAATAAAAGATTACCGTTTGAGATACGGTACAAACTTCCTTTGCGGTATAAAAGTTTAATGTGCTTTTGCAATTTTTCACAGTTCATAAAGGCCTTCTTAAGATGTTCCACCAGTTTCCATTCATCCTCTGTTAAATCGTAGGGATGTTCCGGATCTACCGTCGGGAAATCACAGTCTTTCAGCGGATACTCTACACCATCGATACAAACCGTCTTTTTGCCATAATCAATTTTATCCAGTAAAAGGTTACCTTCCATACCAAATTCCGGGTTACGCTGAATCAATCGCCCTTCCAACTTAAACTGCAGCATGGTGATTGCTTTGTACATACGCATTTCCACTTCGGAAGCATTAGTAAACTGACCTTTACTGTCTTCTTTTAACTGGAAGCAGGAACAGTCTGCATCTTTATAAAAGTGCAGGGCAAAACTTGCCAGCGGCAAAAGGTTAATACCGTATCCGTCTTCCAAAACAGATAAGTTACCATAACGGGCAGACATACGAATTACATTGGCAATGCAGGCTGCATTACCGCCGGCAGCACCCATCCAAACCACATCATGATTACCCCAGACAAAATCCAGCGAATGATACTTACACAAAGTATCCATAATAATATGCGGTCCGGGACCTCTGTCATAAATATCGCCGATTACATGAAGGTGGTCCACAACCATTCTCTGAATCAACTCGCACAAGGTTACAATAACCGCATCCGCCTGACCAATTCGAACGATGGTCTGCAAAATGCTGTTATAGTACTGCTCCTTATCATAAACCTCTTCTTTTTCAGTAATCAATTCTTCCACAACATATACGAATCCCTTGGGAATCGCTTTACGCACCTTTGAACGGGTATACTTGGAAGATACACATTTTACTACCTGCACAAGATGATGCAATGTCATCATATACCAGTCTTCAATATCCTCTTCCTTGGACTTTACAATCTCTAACTTCTCCTTGGGATAATATATCAAGGTTGCCAATTGTCTTTTATAACTGTTGCTGACAGTCTTTCCCATAACTTCATCTATTTTACGACGCACGGAACCCGAACCGTTCTTCAACACGTGAACAAACTGCTCGTACTCGCCATGAATATCCGTAAGGAAATGCTCGGTACCCTTGGGTAACGCAAGAATCGCCTGCAGGTTAATAATTTCCACCGCAGCCGCATTCTCAGTAGGATACTGTTTTGCCAATAAGGATAAATATTTTTCGTGTTCGTATTGCATATCTTTTCTCCTAAAATAAAATCTATTCTCTCTTTTTACAAAAAGCACCCCTATAAAGCAAGTTGCGATACATGAGGTGCATTTTTTCTCCCGTATAAAAGGAAGTCTTATGCTTCCTACAAATCAAATACTCTTACAAAATTATGATATAAAATCTTTTCGTTGGTTTTATCTCCCAACTTCAAACTCAGAAATCTCTCCAACTCGGTCTTCGGTTTCCACATAGGGAAGTCCGTACCAAAGAAGAAATGTTCCTCTCCGAATCGTTCAATCAGACGAAGTGCAGTATTTCTGTCGATAAACGGTAAGGAACTTGACGTATCATAAAAAACATTCTCAAACTTCGGATTTCTGTATGCATCTTCCCAACGCTGGTATCCGCCAAAATGAGATGCAAGAATAATCAGATTCGGAAACTCCTGCGCGATTTTGGCCATTCTCTGGGGTGCTGAATAATCGTAACGGTCATCTCCCATATGTAAAAGAAGTTTTAATCCCTTGTCACTCATAGCCTTGTAAATCGGGTACATCTTCGGGTCGTCAATATTGTATTGCTGCATATCGTTGTGGAATTTCACCCCTACGAGCCCCATCTCTTTCATACGATCAAGTTCTGCGTCAAAATCCTCGAAATCTTTATGCATACCACCAAATCCGATAAACTTCGGATGTGCCTTGCATTCTGCCGCGATGAAATCATTAATGCTGATGACCTGTGCCGGACTTAGCGCCGACGAACACACCAGAATTCTTTCACTTCCTATCTGCTCTTCTTTTTCCAGTAAACTATGACTTGAAGCATCGGAATACATAGGGATATCATAAAAATGTCCGATGGACTCCGCAGCTTTTACCGCAATTTTATCCGGAAATATATGTGCATGTGCATCTATGATTTTCATTACTTTTTCTCCTTCGTTCCGGCTCTTATGAGTCTCGAACTTTATTCTTCCGAAACAATATCTTCCGTTTCAGAATTCTCTTTGGCACCTTCAGGCACCTCACTCTTTGCTTCTGCCTTTCGGGACTTCTTCAAGCCGAACATCCTGTCAAAGTCGTCTTCCGAATACTTAAAAATTACCAGCACTGCCAGCACCGCAAAGGACACACAGATAAAAGAGTCCGCCACGTTAAAAATCGGAAAATCAATGGCTTTGACATAAAACATATCCACTACATATCCTTGACAAAAATCGCCACGGAACATTCTGTCAATTAAATTACCGATAGCACCGCCAGCAAGAGTTACCGTCAGTATCTGCATAGGACGGAACTTCTTTTCATTAGGCAGTTTGATATAAAACCATGTCATAAGCGCCAACACAACAGGGGTAATCACCACAAAGAGCCACTGCTTGTTTTGCAACATCCCCCATGCCATACCTTTGTTGGGAATGACATGCAACTCAAACACATCCTCAATTAAAACAACCGTATTATACATACCGATTTTATCGAGGCATAATTCTTTTACCAACTGGTCAAGAAGCACTACTGCCGCCACGCCCAGAATCGGCAAAATATATCGCATAAAAATTCTTTTCATCTAAAATAAAACTCCTGCAATTTCTGAGGCTTTTGATGCATCTGTATAACACCTCTCAGCCTCTTCACTGATTTTGCTTATAAAATATTCACGCCGTGTGCCTTGGCAATTTCGTGCACTTCCTCCGGCCAGATAGACGACTGCACTTCACCGATGTGGGCACGTTGTAAGAAGAACATACAGATACGCGACTGTCCGATACCGCCACCGATGGTGTAAGGAAGATTTGCTTCCAATACATCCTTCTGGAAAGGCATGCCCGCTCTGTCTTCGCATCCTGAAATTTTAAGCTGACGTGCCAATGCATCCTCATCAACACGGATACCCATGGACGACAATTCAAGGGCCATATCAAGCACGGGATAGTAAACCAGAATATCTCCGTTTAAATCCCAGTCATCGTAGTCCGGCGCACGTCCGTCGTGTCTTTCGCCGGAATTTAAAGCACCGCCGATTTTGGAAAGGAATACTGCACCCTTTTCCTTGGTGATTAAGTTCTCACGCTCCTTAGGGGTTTTATCGGGATACATATCCTCCAACTCCTGGGTTGTGATAAACGTAATCTCGTTGGGAAGGAAGGGATCCATAAAATGATACTTTCCGCACATAAAATACTCCGTCTGCTTAATTGCCATAAAAATACGGAATACGGTTTCTTTTAATGTTGCCTCATTACGTTCGCTCTTGTCGATGATGCGCTCCCAGTCCCACTGGTCCACGTAAATGGAGTGAATGTTGTCAGTCTCCTCATCACGACGAATCGCGGTCATATCGGTGTACAAACCTTCGCCCACTTCAAAGCCGTACTCGCGAAGAGCAAGTCTTTTCCACTTCGCAAGGGAATGTACGATTTCAACCTCTGCATCATCCTGTTCCTTAATGCCGAAACTAACCGGTCTTTCCACACCGCTTAAGTTATCGTTCAAACCGCTTTCCGGCTTTACGAAAAGGGGCGCAGATACACGGGTTAAGTTCAATGCCGATGCCAGCGCACGCTCGAAATAGTCTTTTACTTCCTTGATTGCAATCTCGGTTTCCTTAATGGACTGGGGGCTTTTATAGCCCTCTGGGATATAAATTTTACTCATAAAATTACTCCTGAATATTCATTTCTTTTTGATTGATTTTATAATCCGAAATGCGATTTTATGATTCTGTTTAAGGCCATAAAATCAATTATAAAAAGCATATGTATAATAACAAAGCAAG
>JAZNLG010000303.1:0-4079 GCA_045578965.1 Lachnospiraceae bacterium
TATCACAGCAATCCAGATGGATATTAAGATTCATGGTTTAACACGTCCTATCGTAGAAGGCGCTATTGCAAGATGTCGTGAAGCAAGAATGTTCATTATGGAAAACTGTATGAAGCCTGCAATCGCAGAGCCTCGTAAGACAGTTAATGAATATGCACCCAAGATTGTTCAGATTAAGATTGATCCCGAAAAGATTGGTGAAGTGGTTGGTCAGAGAGGTAAGACCATCAACGAAATCATCGCAAGAACAAACGTTAAGATTGATATCACAGACGAAGGTGCTGTAAGCGTATGCGGTACAGATGCTGCAATGATGGATAAGGCAATTGAAATGATTCAGACCATCGTAACTGACTTTGAAGAAGGCCAGATTTTCAAGGGTAAAGTTGTAAGCATCAAGGAATTCGGTGCATTTGTTGAATTCGCTCCCGGAAAAGAAGGAATGGTTCACATTTCTAAGATTTCTAAGGAAAGAATTGAGCACGTTGAAGATGTACTTACTTTAGGTGATGAAGTTAAGGTTGTTTGCCTTGGTAAGGACAAGATGGGAAGAATGAGTTTCTCAATCAAGGACTGCAAATAATTAAAGATAAAAGATATTATTTTATCATTATCAAAAAAGTGAAATGCTTAGGTAAGGAGCAGATTTGTAAAAATCTGCTCCTTTTTTATGTTCCGGGGTAACCAAATATGTAAAAATATTATCTAATAAGTGTAAGAAGCAATTTCCGGAAACATACTTACAAAAAGCAAAAATCATATGGAGGTTTTATGCACAATGATTTAATAAAGCAGGCTAAAAAACAAGATAAACAAGCTTTTTCAACTCTTTATGATATATATTTAAAAGATTTATATAAAATTGCCAAAGCAATTTTAAAAAAAGATGAGGATGTAGAAGATGCTTTACAGGAAACCGCATTCATTTGTTGGCAAAAATTACCACAACTAAAAAATGAAAAATATTTTAAGACATGGCTGATTCGCATTCTGATTAATGAGTGCAATACTGTTTTGAAAAAAAGACAAATGTTGCCGTGGGATGTTGAAGCGGAAGAAAAGGGTGAAGAGGATTACGGATACCTTGGTGTAGAATGGGAACTGTTTTTAAACGTACTTGATGAGAAGCATCGTCTTGTTATTATTTTACATTATGCACAAGGGTATAAGGTGCGCGAAATAGCCAGGATTATGGAAGTTGGCGAAAGCAGTGTGAAAAAATATCTTGTTCAGGCAAGAAGCAAATTGGAAGAAATGTATGAGAAGGGAGAATTAAAATGAGTGGATTTGAAAAGATTATACATAAACTTAATGAAGATGTGCCAATTCCGGAAGATATAAAAGCTAATATTGAAGCGACGATATCAGAATTACAGGAAAAGTCAGTTTCAAGAATAAAACCAAACAATCATTGGAAGAAGACAATGGTAAAAGTAGCAACAGTAACCGGATGTGTTGTTGTAACGTCAGCTACCATATATTCTGTTGCGGTCTATTCAGGAATTGCAGATTATTTAAAAAAAGTGTGGGGCAGAGAGTTATCTGCTGAGGAAATGGCATTGGTGGAAACAGATGTGGAGCAAAATGAGTGTTTAGAAGAAACAGAAGTAACGCCAAACATAGCCTTGCATTTTAACGATTATGTTAATGTGAAAATTTCAGAGGCACTCTGTGATAACGGACAATGTATTGTTGAGGTGGTTTTTACACCTGCAGAAGATAGTAAATATATGATTATTCATAATGAAGAACAGCTGAATGAAAATATTTTAGACGATGCGGGTGAAAATATAACATTAGGCGAATATGTCAAAGAAACAGGAATGGAAATTCTGTATGCAAATGTTTCTATCAGTGAGTTCGGTGATTATGAAAGCGTTGTTACGGCAAGTGACGGTGCAATTACTTATAAGGATGGCAGTTGTCATTATGTTCTCGGTTATAATTATCCTATGGAAGGTCAAAAGAAAGAGTTTTTCTGTCATATGAATGTATTAGGAGAGAGTACAAATAATGAATTTGTATCAAGCCAATTGGAATTCACATTGTGCGACAGAAGCCAAGCCACTACATATGTGTATGCACCGGAATATAAACAAGAGGTGGAAGATTCCAATACGGTTATTGATAAAGTTGTAATTACAAAAACCGAGCTTGGTTTGAAATGTGTTACCTATTATCATCTTGCAGAAGAAATAGCTGAGGATGAAAAAATGAATTTTGGTACATTTATATGGATTCTTGACGAGGATGGAAATCGTTTAGAACACAATGAAGGAAGTGCTGTGGGAGGAAGCAGTAAACTTACAACAATCAGTACGAAGGAAAATTCGATTACATGGACCGATTATTACACAAATATTGAAATGCCGGATGTGCTATTGGTACAGCCTCACGATGTTGTGAATGAAGAGGTATATGAACCGATTAAAGTATATTTAAGTCAAACCAAATAATGAATTGTAAAGACAGACTTTTTTAAAGCCTGTCTTTTTTTATGCATAAAAGCGGACAGGTTTCATATATTTAGATAAATGTATTTTTAAATTTTACATATTAGGATTTACAGAATTTTATAAATGCTAAAAAACATAACAACATAAGGACGAGCATATTATGTATAGGCAAAACAGTATCAAAGCGTTGTTCCCGGAACATTTGCGGTCATATTTCGGCAATGTAATAAGGGACTGTGAAAAAATAAGAGAATTGCGCATACGACGGAATGGTCCGGTTCAGATTATCAGAGAAGACAGGCCTGTTTATCTTACAAAAGCAGGCTGTTATTCGGATTTTCCAAAGGATAGTCTTTGTTTGACGGAAACTGAATTTATGGATTTATTCAGTCATATTTGCAGACATTCCGTTTATGCCTTTGAGCAGGAACTTTCTAAAGGCTACATAACCGTAGAAGGCGGACATCGTGTGGGCGTGGTTGGACAGATTGTATGGAACGGAAAACAAGTAACAGGGATGCAGTATTTTACGGCAATGAATATTAGATTTGCACATGAAATTAAAGGCGTGGCTGACAAGGTGTTGCCCTATCTTTATCAGGAAAACGAGTTAAAGAGTACGCTGCTTGTATCTTTGCCCGGTTGCGGAAAGACAACACTTTTGAGAGAATTGGTCCGCAAGATATCCAATGGGAGTAGGGAGCATTTTGCTCAAAACGTAAGCTTAATAGATGAGAGGTCAGAAATTGCATCCTGTTATCTTGGAATGGCACAAAATGATGTGGGGATGCATACGGATATTTTAGATGCCTGTCCAAAGGCAGAGGGAATGTTGATGGTACTTAGGTCAATGTCGCCACAGATCATTGCGGTGGACGAACTGGGGGGCGAGGAAGATTATAAAGCAATACAACAAGCGTTCTATTTAGGGTGTCGGCTTTTGGCTACGATACACGGTGCTGATTATGATTCGATTAAAAGAAATCCATACCTGCAATATAATCTCGGTGCAGGAGGTTTTGAAAGGTTAGTTTTCCTTAAGGGACGCCCCGGTAAAGAACAGGTGATCAAGATATGTAACGAAAAGGGAGAAGTATTGGATTTATGCTGAAATTATTGGTTTGTACGTGTTTTATATCCGGAAGTTGCGGTTTTGGCTGTTTAAAAGTCCTGGAATATAAAAGACGATATGAAGAATTGACTTATATCAGATATATATTGAATACATTGCTGTTGGAAACACAGAACCGGAGAGGGACTTTCGGGGAAAGTTGTTATAGACTGGCTTTAAAACTTAAAGTTCCGTATTGTGATATTTTTATGGGTCTATACAGGATGCTTGAAAAAGAAAGAAAGAAGCCCCCACATATTTATTGGGAGGATAAAATGAAAGAATTAGCGCCGGGCATTCCGCTAAAACAAGAGGAAGTGAAGATTTTACAAGGTGTCATACGCTGTGTAGACGGCACTTCCCAGGCGATGCCGGTAGAAGTGTTAAGAGAGAGCATCATTGAGTGGGACAAAGTAATCCGGACAGCGGAGCAGGTACGAAAGGAAAGGAGCAAAGTTACATTATGTTTGAGCATAACGGTGGGATTGTTACTTTGCATCACTGTAATCTAA
>JAZNLG010000304.1:0-8240 GCA_045578965.1 Lachnospiraceae bacterium
AAAAATATTTTAATCTGTAATCATATTTTTCTTGCAACATAGAAAACTTAGTTATATAATATGACGTGGGTTTTTTAGGGAAGCATTTAAAACTTCCCAATTCCCGCAAATCTAAAAATAAGAAGGTGCACAACATGGAAAGAAAAGTTGGAACTGTATCACGAGGCATTCGTTGTCCGATTATCCGCGAAGGCGATAACTTAGTTGACATTACCGTTAACAGCGTTATTGAAGCAGCCGAAAGCGAAGCCTACGCATTCCGCGACCGCGACGTCGTAGCGCTTACAGAGTCTATCGTAGCTCGTTCTCAGGGTAACTACGTATCCGTACAGAACATCGCTGATGATGTTAAGGCTAAATTAGGCGGCGGTACAATCGGTATTATTTTCCCGATTTTATCACGTAACCGTTTTGCTATCTGCTTAAAAGGTATGGCAATGGGTGCTAAGAAAGTCGTTCTTATGTTAAGCTATCCCAGCGACGAAGTAGGAAACGCACTTTTAACCTATGATCAGTTGGACGATGCTGGTATCAATCCCTACAGCGACGTTTTAACCTTAGAGAAGTATCGTGAACTCTTTGGTGAGAACAAGCATGAATTCACCGGCGTTGACTATGTTCAGTACTATTCAGATATTATTACCGAAGCAGGCGCAGAAGTTGAAATCATCTTCGCAAACAATGCAAAGACAATTCTTAACTACACTGACTGCGTAATCAACTGTGACATCCATACAAGAGTAAGAACCAAACGTCTCTTAAAAGAAGGCGGCGCTAAGGTAGTTTGCGGTATGGACGACATTATGACTGCTCCCATTAACGGTAGCGGCTACAACGCAAAATACGGTTTATTGGGTTCTAACAAGTCTACCGAGGATACCATTAAATTATTCCCCAGAGACTGCCAGGATTTAGTAGAAGCAATTCAGGCTCAGTTGTTAGACAAGACCGGCAAGCATGTAGAAGTTATGGTATACGGCGACGGTGCATTCAAAGATCCTCAGGGTAAAATCTGGGAACTTGCAGACCCCGTTGTATCTCCCGCTTTCACCAAAGGCTTAATCGGTACTCCCAACGAGTTAAAATTAAAGTACCTTGCTGATAACGACTTTAAGAACTTAAGCGGTGCTGAATTAAAAGAAGCAATTGCTAAGAGCATTAAAGAAAAAGATGCTAACCTTGTTGGTAACATGGCATCTCAGGGTACAACTCCCAGACAGTTAACAGACCTTATCGGTTCACTCTGTGACTTAACCAGCGGTTCCGGTGACAAGGGTACACCTGTTATCCATATTCAGGGTTACTTCGATAACTTTACGGATTAAGCAATATAATAATCAAACAACAAACCCGCAGGCTTCTAAACCTGCGGGTTCTTTTTACATATATTGCAAAATATTGTAAATTATAACTACTGCTTCTCCATCCAATTCTCTTTGGTCCAAACCGTATCCGTCAAACCAATACTTTCCTCACAGAATACCGGATTCTTACCCTCTTTTTTCTGGGTCTCATAATCTTTTAACGTCTTAAACAAAGTCTTACGCAATAAGAAGATTGCAATGATATTTACAATCGCCATAAGTCCCATGGTAATGTCCGCGATATTCCAAGCCAAATCGAAATTCGCCAAAGCACCTAAGAACACTGCCACCAGACAGGTCACACGGAACAGGTTCAAGAGGATCTTATTATCCTTGATAAAAAGAATATTGGACTCTGCATAAAAATAATTACCAATAACACTACTGAATGCAAATGCAAAAATAGACACCGTGATAAAATGAATGCCCCATTCGCCGACACAACTACTGATTGCTGCCTGCACATAAGGAATTCCGTTCTGCCCTTCCACACCGGAAGCAAACAGAATCATTGCGGTACTGGTACAGATTAAAAGAGTATCAATAAATACCGAAATAACCTGTACAAGCCCCTGCTGTGCGGGATGGGATACATCTGCCGATGCAGAAGCATTCGGTGCACTACCCATACCTGCTTCATTGGAGAACAAACCTCTCTTAATACCGATTACAATGGCACTTCCGGCAAAACCGCCCGCCATAGCTTTAAAATTAAAAGCACTTTCAAAAATCGTAGTAATAATGCCCGGTAATTCTTTTATATTCATAACAGTAATTACTAAACTCATTAAAATATAAATACCTGCCATAATCGGCACCATTACAGAAGACACAAAACCGATTCTGTGAGCACCGCCCCAGATAACCCATGCCGTAATTCCGGCCAGAACAAGACCGAGTACCGCAGACACAATTACAATAACATTGGTCCCTGCATAATCCTGAAAATAATACTGTAATGCAGACGACATATTGTATGCCTGCAAACCGTTAAATCCGTAAGCAAAACAAATAATTAAAAGGATTGAGAACAAGACACCCATCCATCTTTTACCAAGCGCCTTCTCCATATAGTAGGAAGGACCGCCGCGATATGAGCCATCCTTATCTTTTACCTTAAACACCTGTGCAAGTGTACTCTCCGCAAATGCGGATGCACCGCCCACAATTGCCATCAACCACATCCAGAATACCGCTCCCGGTCCTCCGGTTGCAATGGCCGTTGCAATTCCGGCAATGTTACCGGTACCCACGCGGGATGCCGTGGAAATCATAAGTGCCTGAAAGGAAGAAACCTTCTTCTTACCATCCGCTCCCTTATCCGCTTTTTCAAGCATTGCCTTAAGTCCGTCTTTTAATAAACGAAACTGTACAAATTTGGTTCCGATGGTATAAAAAAGACCAATGCCAACCAACAGAATGATTAGAATATATGTATACATAAAATCATTCACGGAACCTGTGATTTTAACCAAAAAATCCATGTGTAACCTTTCCCTTCTTATGTTCTATTTATAACTGCTCCAAATCGTATCACTATAATAAAACGACTATACACAGTTATTTTCCGCATACCTTACTTTGATTGAAATTTCTCCGAAAATTCAATCTTAATAGTAACAAATTCTTCAATCTTACGTAACAGGTTAAAAAGCATGGCTCTGTCCTCAAACTCCTTACGCTCCATCGGCAAGGGTTTTGATTTCATTCCCTGATCCATTTCTTTAAACTTCTCCAACGTAAGTTTCCCGTCATTATCCTTGTGATAAGTCTCTGACATATATTTCAAAAAATCCGAAATCTCATGAGCCGTACTTGGCGTCGTATGAATATGTCGAACAATCTTGTACATTTCATGCACCACCATACATTGCTTATCTCGCATACGTATGTATTCGATATCATAGATATCCGTCGTACCGAACTGATTATTATAATTGCGGTCCGCTACGTTCTTTGCATGACGGATGGACTTACGCAATTGATGAAGCAACTCACCGTTATAGTCCGTAAAGTCCTCGTCCAAAATATGCTCAGCCATTCTTCCCAAGATACTCTTCATCTCCGCATCGGTCTCATCTTTTAACTGCTCAATATAATTTACATCTTTGCGCAAATGCAGGTTTGCAATCATACCAATCAAAACACCAATGGAAAAAATCAATATTTCATTGATAATATGGGGAACGCTCATATCTCCCAACAGAATAAAATGAGAAATAATTACCGAGCAAATGGTAAGGGCGTAACTCCACTTACACAACTGACACACCGGAATAAAAACAACCAAAAAAACAGCAAACGCCGTGATATTAAATCCCACCAGACTGTAACAGCCAAATGCCAGCGCAAGTGCAGCCGCAAATGCAAGAAAACGAATGCCTGCAGTTTTAAAAGTTTCTTTCTTTGTCGGCATAATGGTTAACAAAGAAATCACTCCCGCAGATGCCGCAAACTCCAGATGCAATAATTCTGCAATGACAATCGATAACAAAGATGCACATATTAATTTTATACAATTCAGAAGTATCTCAACCCAACGCGCTTTCATATTTATATGTTTACTGCTCTCTTTCTATTCCTTATCACTTTTATTCCGAACGTTTTTTTCCTTCTTAATCTTCCATACTGACAACGCCGAAAAAGGCACCAGTAAAATTGCCAGCCAGACACCGATTCTCAGAATGGCACTTCCGTACATTCCCTCAGAAAATAACCATATCACCATATCCTGTCTCGGATCCATCAACCATAAATCATTATCAAAAAACATATAATGAAATCCATAAATGACCGCCTGTAAATCCACCAGTGCCATCACTCCTACAAAAGAAGCCAAAGCACCCACAATTCCAAGACTGGCCAGAAACGCTTTGGCTAATCTGCCCAAGTTTTTGGTGACTGCCAAAAGCACGATTCCCGTCATACAAATCATACCGCATACTACTATAAATATGCGCACATCACGAACCAAATCCCTTACATCTTCAATATGTAGTATTTCTTTTTCATTATAAAAGTCCCGCTCCACGCCGTCCATGGTAACACGAACCTGTAACGTATCCGTTTCCCCCTTCGTAAAATACACCATAGACTGTGCCACTTTACTCAAATCGTCCTCAGACATGCCAAGTTTTTCGTGAGTACCGATTTTTAAATTAATATCTTTTAAAAATGAATCATTCATTACAGCGCTAAAAAAGGCAATATAGAGTATAACCACCACGCCGGCTAACGTGGTAATTAAGGCACCAAAATTTTTAATTATTGTAATCACACGTTCCTTCATGCCACTATCTCAACTTCTTTCGCAACAATTACACATCACATTTTTTTAGTATATCATAAATTCCCCCCTTTGACGAGAGCAAACTAATTACATAAGTATATTAATCTCTTCTCCGTCTTCCAAACAAAAGAAACAAGCGCAACACCTGTAATGCCGTAGCAATGGTTCCCGCCACATAAGTCAACGCCGCCGCATTTAAAACCTTTCTCGCACCGGTCACTTCATCTCCCTGTAAAATGCCGTCGTCTCGAATAATTTGAATTGCGCGCTTGGATGCATTGAATTCTACCGGCAATGTTACAATTTGAAACACCAATGCCAACGAAAACAGTACAATTCCTATGTCGACCAAATTAGTCAATCCAAATAAAATTCCAACTAAAATCAAGGGCCAGGACAATTTTGAACTAAAATTTACCACCGGTACAATTGCATTCCGAACACGAATGGGAAAATACCCGCCATAGTGTTGAATTACATGCCCGCATTCGTGGGCCGCCACACCGATTGCAGCCACAGAGGTAGAATAATACACACTCTCTGACAAACGTACCACTTTATTTTTCGGATCGTAATGATCCGTAAGGTTTCCTTCAATACGCTCTATACGCACTTCATAAATGCCGGCCCCCTTAAGTATACGCTCTGCTGCCTCACTTGCCGAAATACCCCGGGCATTATTAACTTTACTGTATCTTCCATATGTTGCACTCACGTTCCCCGATGCAATCAAACACAGAATCATTCCCGCAATAATCAGCCACCATGTAGGGTCAAAATAAAAGAACATATATATCCCTCCGTCACATTCATTACTGATAGAATGCCCGAAAGACATATTTTAATGCATGGAAATCTCACGCAAATGCATGGATTGATATTTGCGCGGCGTCAAACCGGTATACTTCTTAAATACCTGCGTAAAATAACTTTGATCCGGAAAAGCCAGCACCGAAGCAATCTTGGCAGGTGTAAAATCCGAATACAATAACATATTCTTCGCCGTATCAATTTTTAACTGTTGAATATACTCGCTGACGGTAATGCCGGTTTCTTTTTTGAACAGCCGGGACAAATAGGAAGGATTTAATTCTGCTACTTCTGCCAATTCCTCAATTGTGATTCTGGAATGAAGATGCTCCTGCATATAGTCAATGCATCTTACTACCGGAAGCGAACAGATTTTATCCTTACGAAGTTTCCGCATACGTTCTGCATAATCCACGGCTGCCCGACGATGCAATTCATTTAAGGCTTCCGGCGTTTTACTCTCATCCGCTTTCTGAATATAAAAGTCACTCAATGCATATGACGTAGACACATCCATCCCGCCGTCAATACAGTATCTGGCAATCAGTGCAATCGTAATTACAAAATGATATTTTAAATTCTGCATTTTATCTTTGGATAAAACACCCAGTCCCTTTTTATCGGTAAAAGTATCCCTGCACAGTTCCTCAGCTTTCTGCACATCTCCCGACTTAATCACCGAATAAAATTCCAGTTCCGGATTGTATGGCGCTCTCAAAATATTTTCTTCTTTGCGCAGAAATTCTTTATAAATAAAATCTTTTTTCACCGGCTTCTCCCATTTATGTTTTTTCAATAAGTCCTTTTATTATATCATTATTTCAATAAAAATGTAATTATTTTTATATATTTTTAATGTTCCCGATGCTATTTTTAAATCAGAAACGTAAATCACGGAAAGGAGTTACTTATGAATAAAAATTTGAAAAAAGCAGTTTCACTTGCTGCAGTATGCACAATGGCAATTTCACTGGTTGCCTGCGGAAAAGAACCTATGGAAAACCAATTTGCCCAGGAAAATGTTCCTCAGTTGGAGGGATATTCACTTCTTTGGAATGATGAATTTAACGGTGACGAATTAAATATGGATATCTGGAATTATGAGCCTCACGAACCCGGATGGACCAACAACGAGTTGCAGGAATACACCACTTCAACCGATAATGTGTTTGTAGAAAACGGTCACGTCGTTCTGAAGGCAATCGAAACAACAGATGCCAACGGAGAGCCCTACTATACCTCCGGCAAAATCACAACCCAGAATAAAAAGGATTTTATGTATGGTAAGGTAGTCATCAGCGCCAAAGTTCCCGAAGGACAGGGCTTATGGCCCGCACTCTGGATGATGCCCACCGATGAAAGTTACTACGGACAGTGGCCTAAATGTGGTGAAATCGATATTATGGAAGTGCTCGGTGACCAGACCGAAATCGCTTACGGTACCGTTCATTACGGCGAACCCCATGCAGAACAACAGGGTATTTACACACTGGAAGAAGGCACCTTCGCAGATGAATTCCACGAGTACAGCATTGAATGGGAACCCGGTGAAATGCGCTGGTATATTGACGGTGTCCACTATCACACCGCAAACGACTGGTTTACCGCATATCCCGATGAAGACGAAAAACCTTACCCCGCACCTTTTAATCAGACTTTCTTCGTGCAGATGAATTTGGCTGTGGGCGGAAACTGGCCCGGAAATCCCGATGAAACCACAGATTTTGAAAATGCGGAATTTGAAATTGATTATGTGCGTGTTTACCAGAAAGACTTTTATGATACCAACGTAAGCAAGCCCGAGAAATTATATCGCGAACCTTTGGAAGACGGTAACTATGTTTATAACGGTGACTTCTCCGATAACGAAGACCTTTTGGATGAAGAAAACTGGTACTTCCTTTTATTTGAAGGCGGCGACGGTTCTGCGGCGCTCAACGACGGTATATTGACCATTTCAACCATTGCGGAAGGTACCGTAGACTATTCCGTACAGATTGTCCAGCCGGAAATTCCTATTTTAAAAGGTAAAACCTATCGTTTGACCTTTGACGCATGGGCCGCTGAAGAACGTGATATGATTGTATGCGTATCCGCACCTACCGCAGGATGGATTCGCTACTTTGAAGATACTACTTTTACGGTAGGCACCGAACCCCAAACCTTTACCTATGAATTCACAAGTCTTTACAAAGATGACAACAATGGTCGTCTGGAATTCAATATGGGTAACAAAGGCTCCACTGCAGAAATTTACATCGATAATGTTCGTATCGAAGAAGTAAAATAATAAGGAGATTAGAATGCGTAAATTTGAAGGATTTTATAGAGGAATCAATTTAGGTGGCTGGCTTTCTCAGGGAAGCCTTGAAAAAGAACACTTAGACACTTTTATCACGGAAGAAGATATCAAAACAATCAAAGAGATGGGCGTCGACCACATACGTATTCCCGTGGACTTTGAACTGATTGAAGATGAGCAAGGTAATATTCTGGAGGAAGGCCACACTTATATCCGCAAAGGCATTGACTGGTGCTTACAGAACGGCTTAAACGTGGTATTAGACCTCCACAAAACCGCAGGCTACGTCTTTGATGATGCCTCCTACTCCGACGGTTTCTTTGATAACGAAGTATTACAGGAACGTTTTATCAATCTTTGGAAAGTTTTGGCAAGCCGCTACGGCAATCAGCCGGACCGAGTAGCCTTGGAAATCCTGAATGAAGTAGTAGATCCTTCAGTAGCTGTAAAATGGAATGCCATCGCACGCCGCACC
>JAZNLG010000305.1:0-3440 GCA_045578965.1 Lachnospiraceae bacterium
AAATACTCGGCATCGTCAAAAATCGTATCACTCTGGGTGCGGTTTACCGTGGGCACACGTTTCCCGTCCTCTTCCACGTATTCGATACCGTATTTACAAAGAATAACCGACCAGTAAAGTTCCGCATCTTCCGGATTCTCTTCCAGAATCTGTTCATAAAGCGCCTGCGCCTTGTCGAACTCATTGTTGCGGCGGTAATGACTTGCCCTGTCGTAGAGATTCAACATTTTCTCATCATTAAAACAAGGCAAGGTCTGCTCTGAACCGCAGTATTCACAAGTCACAACGCGTTCGCCCGGGCTTACAGGCAACGTAGCATCGCACATTTTACATTTAAAAACCATTTGCAAATCCTCTTTTACAATCGTTAATCCGACTTCTCAAATCCAAGCCGGTTACCTCTTATCCTACTTCCTATCGTCAAACACCCAACTCATAAACTCGCCAAACGCGGTAAAAGCATCTTCCATACCGTCATCTTCTTTTTCATTGTTTTTGGCTAAAAGACTGTCTGCCGCACCTGACACCAATTGATTAATGAGTCTCCGACATTCCTGCTCCCTATCGCTGCAATCTTTGTAATCACGGTTCGCCTCAAAGTACTTCATTGCCACTTCAAGCTTCTTCGTGTCGTTCTCTCTCATCAGATTGCAGTAAAATTTGTAAGAATCTTCCTTTTGTTTCTCCTTGGCATCATCGGCACGCTTACGGCACTCCTCCGCCAATGCCTGACTGTCCTTATAATCGCCCATCTCTTCAAACTTTTTAGCACAGTCTAATAAAATTGCAGGATAAATGGTGTTTCTGGCAGTCTTGCAAGTTTCCTGATATTTTGCTTCGTACTCATTCTCTTTCACCAATTCCAGAGCGTCCTGCACGAATTTCTTCAGTTCCTCATCACCGAAACGAAGCACACGCTGGTAATTGGCATCGTTTTCAAAACTAACAGGCGCAGTACCAAGACTTTCCCTGCGGGGAATTTTTAAGGAAATCAGTAATTTGCCCAGATACGCTTCTGCTTTCCTCGGGTCATTGTTTAAAACCATCTCCAGACATTCATCGGCAAAATCCCAATCCTCGCTCTCTAAATAGATAAAAGCTCTCTCCACAAGGCCGTCAACGCTTACATTACCTTTGGCTGTGCCGGCTTTGGCAGCAGGGCTTTGTGCACCGAGAATTTTACGAATACCGTGCAACAAATCCTGATGAAAACCGAGTTCTCCCATATTAATTGCCTGCAAATGCGCAAACTCCTCGGGCATCGCATACGGATCCATATCCTTATATGCAGGAATTAAAGTTTTCTTGGCTCCTTTTTTTATCATACCAAGGTAACGGCTCCACTCATTACGTACCCAAACCGCGTTAAAATACTCCGGCTTGGTTCCGATGGCAATCATAATCTTAGAAGACTGAAGTGCCGCAAATATGTAAGGCTCGTAAGCGACACCGAACTTATCGTCCAGGGTCACGCGCGCGAAGAACACTTTGTATCCTGCATCTGTCAACTTATCATAAATATCCGTTGCCAGAACACTGTCCATGGTTCTTCGTCCCCGCTCGTCAGTCTCCTTATAACAGATAAAAATATCATAGGGTTCTTCCGTACTGGAAATTGCAAGAATGCCCTTCTGAATTTCATTAATCGCATTGGCTTCCGCCTGGTACACCGTACTCTGTTCAGGCTGTGCATATTTTAATGCAGCCTTATAATTCTGATCATCAAAAATCGAAGTAACCTGCATACGGTTAACAGTGGGAATCCGCTTTCCGCCCTCTTCCACATACTCAATACCGTACTGGCACAGAATGATAGACCAGTATGCTTCCGCATCGGTAGGACACTCATTCAAAATCTCCTCATACAATACCAGCGCCTTATCAAATTCGTTATTTTTACGATAATGATCCGCACGATTGTAGAGATTTGCTACACGCTCGCTGTTAATTTGCGGCACCGTCTGTGTCGTACCGCAATAATCACAAGTGGTTATTTTATCTCCCTCTTGAATGTTTAAGGAAGCATCACACATTTTACATTTAAAAACCATTTTTATTCCCTCCAAATACCCTTTTAAACCAAATTTTTATATGCACTTTTGAGAAAAGATACAATCTCCACCAATTAACTAAAATTATAGCATAATTTCAAGGGCTTTAACATTATATTTTCAGAAAAATAGGGCTTTATTTTAGGTATAAAAAGTAAAATAACCAATTTATTCCTAAAATAAAGCCCCGCTGTGTTTCTTACGATGTTAACTTCATTTAGCGTAACCAATAATGAATCCCCAGTTTCCGGCACAACGCAATTGCCTGCTCATTCTCTTTCTTACATCGCGCCACGATATTATACTCCGGAAATTCATTCTCCATATAAGCAATCGCAACCTTACATGCTTCGTAAGCATAGCCATGTTTCTGATACTTTGGCGCAATCAGAAATCCAAGTTCTACCAAATCCTGCATACTTTCTCCAAAAGCACTGCTTTTATCTGCCCCGTCATACTTCGTACCGTTTGCTTCTGATTCGTTTGCATTATTGCCTTGGGTCTCACAATTTTGAAAACCGACCCGCCCAATGACTTCGCCGGTTTCTTTTAATTCTACCAGCCACATACCAAAGCCAAAGAATCCGTACATTTTGTCAATATAATCTGTGATATACGTCTCTTCCTCCTCGGAATTTTGCGGTAAATCCTCCATAAATTCCACCACGGATTTATCTTCATAAAGCGCATACAACGCCTCCGTATCCTCCGGAGTCATTTCGCGAATAATCAGCCGCTCCGTCTCGCCGATGACCCAGGGTATCTTCTTCTCTCTCTGATAAATCCTTGTAAAATAGGTGGCATCCGCATCTTCGAATCCTTCGATAAAATAACGATTCCCGGGAAACGCCTCATCCTTGTTCCCTTCGTGGAGATAAATCAGTACTGCCTTGCCCGCCGACTTATATTCCGACGCTTTCCTTCCATCATCCGTAATATATAAAAAATTATCCTGCTGACTCAAATAAGCATTTTCCACTAACATATCCTGCTCAATGAATGATTGATTATCCTCTTTTAGAATACAGGGTATTCCGCTCCTGCTTATCTTACATAAAATATCCCTAACCTCTTTTATATATGACAAATCCAATATGATTTTTTCCGGTTTTTTCTCTTTTATCACTTTTATCCCTCCGAGGATTATGGTAAAATCATTGTAGCATATTTTAGAAAGGAATTATACAAAATGGCACAGAATCCTATTGTAACAATTACTATGGCAGACGATTCCGTAATCAAGGCTGAACTTTATCCCGAGATTGCTCCGGAATCCGTAAACAATTTTATTTCTTTGATTAATAAGAAGTTCTATGACGGACTTACTTTTCACAGAGTTATCTATGGTTTCATGATTCAGGGCGGATGTCCTCAGGGAACCGGTACCGG
>JAZNLG010000306.1:0-7216 GCA_045578965.1 Lachnospiraceae bacterium
ATACCGGCCTTTATCAGATGATAGGCCTGTTTTCTTTTAATTTCTCCCTGAAACATTTCTTTCTTGGTGCACACAAAACGCAATGCCCAGATCCAAGCAAGCCCTCCGTAAAGGAAGGCAAACAAAACGCCTCTGTCAAAGAAAAACTTCTCTGTATATCCATGAAACCATGTGGATTCTCTGGCCTCTTCTTTACCGATTACCACATCTGTGGCATACATCTTAATGCCACTGTCCGCACATTCTTTTAAAAATAAGCTGTCTTCGCCGTTACTGTATTTGGCTCCGCCGCCAAACAATTCCGAATATTTAACACCGCTTTTTAACAACGCTTCTCTTCGAACTGCTATACTGTAGGCAGGATATCGTCCGCAATTGTACCATTTTACCCTGCTAAAACCTTCGTTCCAATACGTCTTACGTTCCGGGCACACTTCCATATTAAACAGAAGCAAATCCGCTTCCGGATGTTTCCCAAATTCTTCTAAAATATCCTCTGCATATCCCGGCCTGTAAACAATATCCTCATCCGAAAAAAGCAATATTTCTTTTTCTGCCGTTTCCAAAGCCAGATTTCTGCTTTTTCCCACGCCACGCTCATTTCGGTGCACCACCTTTATGCGATGCTCACCCTTATAAAATATTTCAACGGCATCTTTATCACATTGGTTTACAAGTACTGCATCACATTCCGGATTCATTTTATCCAATAATTCTTCCGGACTCTGATTCACCGAAGAAATCAACATTTCCAACTGCATATTTCAATCCTCTTAGAAGAGATCTTCCATTTTTAACTCGTCTGTGCCTTCTTCCTCTTCTTCCGTTTTACCGCCCTTACTTCCAAACGGCAACGCGTCAAAATAATACATCTTCAGCAATGCCTCATCTCCGTCATAAAGCAACGCTCCAAGCACATTGCACCCTTGCTTTACCAGCAAATCCATGGCGCGTTCCACTAATTTACCATTATGGGCATTCATCTGCACCATTATAATGACACCGTCTGCCGCGGCACAATTTGCTGCCATATCGGCATCTTCATTCACGGAATCTAACTTAATCAAGTCATAATCCTCTGAAGTATAAACGGCTTTTTCATCTTTGAGATGTCCCATTGCGATAGCCAGTAATTCATCCTGCTCCAATTTCATCTTTGCATCACGCAATAATTCAAAAGCAAAATCACTTTTTCCGTGAATAGACGTATCGGTAACTGCAATCTTTGAACAACCTGCAGTCAGTATTTTATAATTTAATTTAATAGCCTGACGTCCCCAAAGCCTTGACTTATTTACACCATTCTTCTGTCCGACAATCGTTTCCCTTACCATTTCATTTTTCTTTGCCTTCAGACAAATACCGATAACAGGTACTCCAAAACGTCGTTCAAACTGGTTGGCTGTATAAATCGAATCATCAAAAACATACTGTAATATAATGCCGGAAAACGCCAAAACCGCCCCGATTACAGCTCCGGTACAAGCCATTCGCAGGGTTCTGTTATCCACCGTAATTTCCTCTGCCGAATCCGCTTCCGTAAACACCGTAATCGTGTCAATGTCTACCATTTCTTCACCCAATTGCTTGATTGCAATCTGGTATGCCTGAGCAATCTGAATGGACAATTCCGGTTCGTTGGTCGTTACCTTCAATTCCACAAACCTGGCATCAGATACCAATCCAGCCCAAACCGCTTCCTTCAGATATTCTTCCGTTACGGAAGCATCATCGATATATTCCAACGCACATTCGATGGCTTTATCCGTATGTATCAGATTTTGCCATGTGTAGTCGTTAATATATACATTCTCCAACCGGACATCATCTGCATACACCAGATACAATTCACTCCTTGCCACATACTGGTGTTCATCCACAAATACAAAAGTTCTCAAATAGTAGACGGACGCAAACAATAACGCGCCAAAGATAGCAAAATATAATACAAACCTTGCTCTTTTGATAAAATATATAAGCATCAGTTTTAAATCTGCCGGCTCATTTTCATATCTGCAGGAAAAAAAATTTTTGTTCTCTTCCATCTCCAAGTGTTTTCCTTTCGTCTTATTTGTCCGATTTCAATGCGGTCTTCTGATCCTTTTCCACACCTTCCGTGCTGTCCGGCGTAATTAATACTTTTAATGTCAATAACATTAACTTAATGTCCAGCCATACGGAATAATTCTCAATATAGGTCAGGTCAAGTTTCAATTTGTCATAAGGAGTGGTGTTATATTTACCGTACACCTGAGCATAACCGGCCAGTCCGGCCTTTACCTTGGTTCTGAATGCAAACTCAGGCATTTCTTCCATATACTGCTTAATAATTTCCGGTCGCTCGGGTCGGGGACCGATAAACGACATATCACCTTTTATAATGTTAAATAACTGCGGAAGTTCATCGATTCTGACCGTCCTTATAAAACGACCAAAAGGAGTAATGCGGGGATCCCCTTTGGAAGCCAGCCTGGCCACTCCGTCTTTTTCAGCATCCACTCTCATACTCCTGAATTTGATAATCTTAAATTCTTTGTTGTTTAAGGTACATCTTACCTGCTTATAAAAAACCGGCCCTTTATCCGATAATTTAATAATTAACGCGGTAATCAACATAATTGGCGATGTGATAATCACAAGCAAAATAGCACACACCAAATCAATGGTACGCTTAATAAATCTCTGCTCCACACGCAAAGCATATTCTCTCGTCAAAAGAATCGGTGTGTCAAAAAGATGCATTTTTTCGCATCCCATAACAATAACATCGGGAATCTTAGGCATCATATACACACGAATGGAGTTCTGATAACAGAACTTCATCAGTTCATTACGATCAACTGTAGGAATATCCCATAAAACGACTCCTGCATAGCGCTCTAATGCTTCCTTCTGAATTGCTTCATATCCCTCTTCAATATGCATACATTTTGCAATCAGATAACGGTCTTTTCTCGTACTGAATTTAAATAAAATGTCATCAATGGAGCGTTCTCCGTGCACCAAAAGAAGTTCTCTGGGCGGAAATACCATTTTATAAAAACCATCACTGACAAATACCCAAATCAAGTTAAAAATCAACTGCGCTGCCGTCATAATCAGGATTGCCTGCGGTTCTGCCAATCCGGAATTCATCAGAGATAAAATTGCATATGCCAGCGCATTAGCCATAATCGTAGAAAATGTCTGGGACAAGAACACATCAAACGGCTTTAAGTAACCGATTTTGGTTCCGCCGTATGTGGAGTAGAAAAAGAGCAACAAAATTGCATACAATGCAATGACAAGCAAGTCACCCTTAATATAAAAATCAGATACAACGTTTGCTTTATAATATTTATACCAGATGTACGCATACGCTACGATTTGCACAATCAGGCTTATGGAAGTAAGCTGAAGCACCACGATACGTTTAATAGACTCCATTTTTTTCATCTGTCTGCAGGTCCTTTCCTTTTAGGTATTTGTGTCAAAATACCAATATGCCACAGAAATGGCATTTTAAGTAATTCTTTTTATTATAACATTTTACACGTTTTTCTTCAATCTTTCTGTCTAATAAGGTCCTGATACGCGCCTTATTTAATGTGGTTATATACATACATATTACGGGAATCGTTTACTAAAATATCGATTTCTTCCACCTTATACATATTTACCAAATCTACCACATGAAATTCAATGCCGTTAAACTCATAATTAACAGATACATTCAATGCTTCCAGTATATTGCCTAAAGGTCTGAAATCATCCACATACTGAGGATCCATATCCAGATCTCTTACACACATGGAATAAGTTTTAAGAGAACTGTTACCCTCTTCATCAATATATTCCGCCGTAAAATCCTTCACATAGCGGAAAGGCACACCAACCGCCTGTTCCACATAGTGACAAAAAGTAAGTCCGGCCATAGTGTGTAAACCAACCACCAACGCCTTTGCGTTTTCCCGATGCATATACTCAAAAATGGAGCCCGGTCCGAAACCGTCTTTGGGGTCCATCCCGGTTAACTTTTCCGTATCTTTTCCCCAAACCATAAAAGAATAAATCGGATGCTTGGTTCTCTTAAAATCATCACGTCGGATGGCCGCATTTCCCAATGCACCGGTACGTGAAACCGTCTTGCGGATATCAAAGGTTTCACCCTTGCAAAATCCCCAGTTAAACGTAGGTATCAGCACAGTCCCTTCCGGTCCCACCTTCTCCAACAATGTATCTATAAAAACGTTTCTGTCAAACTTCTCACCATTTTCCTTGGCAACCACTCCCAATTCCAGAATGTCCGAAACCAGGTATACGATGTCGCCTTTTTGGATACCGTCAATTTCTCCGATGATTTGTTTATATGAAATATAATCTCCCATATTATTTCTGATAACCCTCCACCAGTTTTTCAATCGTTTCTACGGAAATGAAATTATCCGGAATAATATCACTGCCTTTCATTTCAATGCCGAATTCCTCTTCAATTTCTTCCACCAAAGTTACGATGTCGAAAGAATCCAATAATCCGTCATCGATAAAATTACTTGAAGCGGAAAAATCCACATCATCTCTCACATTTGATAAAATTTCCAAAATAGTCATTGTTGTCTCTCCTTATTTTCCGTATTGCTCTTTTAATAATACTCTGTCGATTTTACCGTTGGCATTCATAGGCATTACATCCAGTTTATGAACAATTCCCGGAACCATATACTCCGGAACCTTTGTTTTTAATCCTTCTTTTACTTCGGATGCATCCGCATCTCCCTCATAAACCAACACAATCTGTTGTCTTTTATCGTGGTAGAGGCAGCAGACACGTTTCATACCGCTTATACTCATGGCACCGTGCTCAATCTCGCCCAATTCAATACGATACCCCTGGTGCTTAATTTGAAAATCTTTTCGGCAGACGTATTCCAATTCGCCCAAATGATTCCACTTCACCAAATCGCCGGTCCGGTAAATGATTTCACGATATTTCTTATTCACGGGATTCTGCACAAATACTTCTGCAGTCTTCTCCGGATTATTGTAATAACCCAATGCCACGCCGGAGCCCTTAATACACAACTCTCCGATTTCATCCACCCCGGCAAGTTCGTCCCTGTCATTTAAAACAAGTACCCCCGTATTAATCGCAGGCTTACCGATGGGGAGCGCTTCTTCCTTGGAGAATTCACGGTCAATCACATAATAAGTGCTTGCATACGTGGTTTCCGAAGGTCCGTAATAATTCACATATTTGGCATCAGGAACGTACTTACGCCACATATTTAACTGTTTTACCGGCATTACTTCTCCGCAAAACATAATTTTCTTAAGACAGGTTACATCCACTTCCGGTAACGCCCTTAAATTCGCTACGAGAATCAATGCGGAAGGAACCCAGTAAATAGCATTCACCTGATGCTTATTAATATATTCCAATAACTGAATCGGGAAACGGAACATACTCGCCGCAAGAATGTGCAATGTCGCACCGTTACGAACCGTACAGTACAAATCCGGCACGGATGCATCAAAGTAAAACGGCGCCTGATTGGCGAATATTTCATTCTCGCTAAACTCCATTACCTCACTGGCTTCTTCCGTAAAATCAATAATGGCACGATGGGGAATGACCACACCCTTGGGAGTGCCGGTAGAACCGGAAGTACAGATAATGTAAGCAGGGTCCGTATCAATGATTCCGGCCTGCACTTCTGCAATTCGGTTCAAATCCGCATCCGTATCCATAAAAGATTCATATGTATACACAATCCGGCTGTCCACATGTAATTCACCGGCTTTTTCCGCAAACATATCATCAATGATAACAGCTGCCGGTTCCACAAAGTCTATGATTTTATTGATTCGCTCCATAGGTGCAAACGCATCCATGGGAACGTAAATATTGCCGCTGTATAAAATACCCCAGAAGGAAACTACCGCCTCAAGGCTTTTATCCATTAATACTACTACGGGCTTACACTCCGTTCCCGCTTTGGCAATCAGACCGGTTGCAATCTTCTTGGCTGTTCTTGACATATCTGCATAGGTGATGCTTTTATCCTGTTCTACCAATGCAACCTTATCCGCATAGTTCAACGCCGCATTGTCCAAATAATTTAATACCGATGTAATCATATTATTCTCCGTTTTATTCCTCGACTTTTTCCACCAGGTCATTGGCCAGTAACTTCTCTGCAATGGGGATCAATACATCCACCGGCTGATGAATGATATTGCTGATTCCCAACAAATCATTGGTGCCGTCCGCATAAGCGATAAAATCCGTCATGGCTTTTACGGCATCATAAGAACCCTTCTTGGAAACCGTAGGATACAGTCCCCGCTTACCAAGTTGCGGCTCGCAGAAGCACTTAATACGATACACCGCGTTATGCTCCATAGCCTGCACAAATTTAACCAGCAAATCCAGAGCACCGCCCAAGCCCTCCGGCGAGATATAATCGAGGTTATCCGCCGAAGTATGATACTCTGTATATTTTGCATATTTGGTCCTGCAGAATGCACATACCGGCAAATCTATTCCGGGTGCACAGAACTGACGCTCATCCGAACCCCGTTCCAGGAAGGAATATGCCTTGTAATCCGGATAATGGAAGGATAAAAGATTATGCATCATTTTATCCGTCAACGTATTACCGTAACGGCTCTGCACAAAGGAATAATCGTTATTGTCTCCCACGCAGGACAAATTAATGCCCGCCACAACATTCTGCTTCAAAGTCTCATAATGGCGACTCAAATACGTAATGGAACCTATGGTTTCCGGTATGTAAATAAAGCGATAAGTGTATTTACGTTTCGGTAAACTTTTCACATAATTCAGTAAAAACAGAGATACCGCCGGACCGGAACACTCGTTGTTTGCCATAGAAGGATGACACAAATAGGTAGAGATTAAAATCTCCTTCTCACTTTCTCCCGGAATAATCGCCTCACCATAGGTTAATGAACCGTTGGGATTTAACGTACTTTTAATCACCGCATGATAGTTGCCTTCTTTTAAGGCCTCCAGACGATTTTTAGTGGTACAAAAACCGGAACGCTCGCGATAGTAAGAAGTCACATACGGAATCACATCCGGCTGGCTTTCTTCCACATATACAATCTTTTTTAATGCTTCCAACGACAGCACTTCATCCATGGGCAGGGAGTATCCCACCACGGAAAGGTTGGTTTCTTTGAAATCAATCACACGCTCGCCGGCTTCATTCTC
>JAZNLG010000307.1:0-8270 GCA_045578965.1 Lachnospiraceae bacterium
TTTTTCTGCAGAAAGGTCATCCACGTACTGTTTTAAAATAATAGAACGGGGGTCTGACTTGGAGTAAATTGCATGACCTACGCCGTAAATCAAACCGGCATGGTCGAAGGCTTCTTTGTGGAGAAGTTTCTTTAAGTAGTTACCTACTTCATCTTCGTCCTTCCAGTCCTTAACTTCTTTCTTCATATCTTCAAACATTTGAACAACCTTAATGTTGGCACCGCCGTGACGGGGGCCTTTTAAGGAGCCGATTGCTGCCGCGATAGCAGAGTAGGTGTCGGTTAAGGTTGAACTTACAACGTGTGTTGTAAAAGTTGAGTTATTACCGCCACCGTGTTCCATATGAAGTACAAGAGCAATATCAAGTAACTGTGCTTCAAGGGCAGTGTACTTGCTGTCCGGTCTTAACATGTGAAGAATGTTTTCTGCGGTAGATAATTCCGGTTTGGGATTGTGTATGTACATACTCTTGCCATCGTGATAATGGTTATATGCATGATATCCGTAGATGCTGAGCATCGGGAACATACTAATCAACTGTAATGACTGTCTTAATACGTTGGGAAGAGAAGTGTCATCCGCTCTGTCATCATAAGAATACAGAGTCAAAACGCTTCGTGCCAAAGTATTCATCATATCCTTACTGGGCGCCTTCATGATAATGTCACGTACGAAGCTTGTAGGCAATGTACGATATCCTGCCAGCATTTCCTTGAAGTTGGTAAGTTCTGCTGCATCAGGCAACTTGTCGAAGAGAAGAAGATAAGCTACTTCTTCGAAACCAAAACGATTCTGCTCCGCAAATCCGGTTACCAAATCTTTAACATTATATCCGCGATAAAAAAGTTCGCCGTGAGTGGGAACCTGTTCGCCGTTTACCAGTTTGTTTGCGCGTACGTCTGATATATGGGTAAGTCCGGCAAGAACGCCTTTACCGTTTAAATCTCTTAATCCACGTTTTACTTCATATTTTGTAAAGAGTTCGGAGTCGATGACACCGTTCTCAGCACACATATTCGCTAAACGGATAATATCGGGTGTAATTTCGCAGTACTTATTGTATTCCATTCATTTTCCACCTTTCTTTGTCTGTCTAGTGTTTACATAAAATGCAACCGAATATATCTTATCACGGGATAAACATCAATGACAAGTAAAAATTCCATAATATGCAAAAAGTTAATATTTTCAACACAAAATGTACACATTCTATGGTAAAATGAAGGAGTTCAGGTTGATTTGAGGGTAATGCACCGCTTTCTTTATTGGTATTTGAATAGTGTGAGGGCAGTGTGAATTATTTTATATTCCAACAGAACGCGCTCTCGCTCGATTGAAAACGTAGCGGACACTAAACTCGTACTGCATTGCATTTGTACTCGCTAAGTGCCGACGATTTCAAACGGTTCTTTATGGAATATTAAAATATTCACACTGCATTTAGGATATTGAAATACCAATAAAGAAAGCGGGAGAGAGATTACGAGAAGAAATCAACTTTGAATGTGGGTGAGGATAATTTGATTTTGTATGATTTAGTTCATTGTTTTTATTTCGTGCAAAACTATGAGAAAGGACTTTCAATATGAAAATATTTATTGTTTACTGTCATCCGTCACAGGATTCTTTTACTAAAAATATGTGCGACGCATTCATAAAAGGGATAACCGATTCGGGTAACGAATATATTATGTCTGACCTTTATAAGATGGATTTTAATCCTGTTATGACTGAGCAAGAATATCTTAGAGATGCGAATTACAGAAATTCTCCGGAAGTTGCAAGTGACGTACTCGCAGAACAAGAAAAAATCAATTCTGCAGATGCCATTGCTTTTATTTATCCGGTGTTTTGGACTGAAGCACCGGCAAGGCTTGTAGGATGGTTTGATAGAGTATGGTCTTATGGATTTGCGTATGGGGATAAAACGATGAAACTTCTCGATAAAGCAATAATACTTTGTTCGGCTGGTAATCCTATAGAGAAACTTGAACAGTTTGGACTTCTTGACAGTATGAAAAAGGTTATGCTGGGGGACAGGCTTTATGGTCGTGCTAAACAACTTGAGTTTGTTGTTTTTGACAATACTTCAAGGGAAAATGAGCTTCGTACGAAAAATTGGGAAACTAATCTTCAAAAAGCTTACGAGAAGGGGAAGGCATTTTTTGATTAGTGTTATTAATTCCGATTTGTAAAGTATATAAAAAATTCACTTATACAAAGAAAACACAATACGTTATATTAATTAGGAGAGTACCTATGGCTACCATCTATAAAACAAGAATCAACTTGTTACAAACTAAATTAAAAGAATTAAACATAGACTATTTTATCATCAGCGACGCAGATCCCCATCATTCGGAGTATGTATGCGACTATTATAAAATGCGCAGTGCCTTCAGTGGGTTTACGGGTTCCAACGGAACTCTTCTTGTGGGAAGGGAAGATGCATATCTTTGGACGGACGGCAGATATTTTATCCAGGCTGAGAAGGAACTGGCGGGCAGTGATGTAATGCTGATGCGCATGGGTGAAAAAGACGTCCCTACAGTGCGTGATTTTCTGGTACAACATAGCGAAGCGGGTGAGGGCAAGTCTGTTACCATTGGCTGTGACGGCAGTTGCATGATGAAAGGAGCCATGGACGAAATTAAGGATGCCCTTACAAAGGCAGGAAAGCAGGCAGACTTTTATTTCGATGAGAAAATAATAAGAGATATTCTGAAAGAGACCAACGCGGAAGAGAAGTATTTTAAATCAAAAAGCAGTAAAATACGTGTTTTGCCGGATTCTTTACAGGGGAAACGTGTTGATAATAATATTCAGTCAATCAGAGAGTCGCTGAACAAAGTCCGTGCAGATGTATTTTTGTCGGCAAAACTTGACAGCAATATGTATCTTTTTAATATCAGAGGTGAAGATATCACCTACAATCCCGTAGCATTTTCGTATGTGTTGGTTACGGCTGAGGCTGTTGTTTTATTTGTAAAAGGTGAGGCCGTGTCGGACGAATTACAGATGCACGCAAATCGTTATAATATCCTGCTTGAAAGCTATGATTGCTTTGCGGAGAAATTGGCTTTCTATACGGCAGGTAAAAAAGTGATGACTGAGTCTGCATCCTTAAGTGCCAAAGCCTATGAAGTATTAACTGCAAACAATGCGGATGTGTTGGAAGGCGATTGCGGTGTTGCCCTTTTACAGGCGGTAAAAAGCAAAAAGGAAATTAAGTTAATCAAAGACATTTATTTAAAAGACAGTGCTGCGGTTTGTAAATTCCTTTATTGGTTGTCTAAGCAAGAGCCCGGCACGATTACGGAATATGATGCTGCCAGTAAAATGGATGCGCTGCGTGAAGAGATTCCGGGAAACAGGGGTCTGTCTTTTAATACGATTTCAGCGTTTGGGCCGAATGCAGCAATGATGCATTATGAAACCAAAGAGCAGGCGTGTGCGACTATAGAAAACGGTAATTTATATCTTCTGGATTCCGGCGGACAGTATGACGGCGGAACCACGGACGTAACAAGAACCGTTGTGATTGGTGAGCCCACAGAAGAGATGAAGCAGGATTTTACAAGGGTAGTAAGAGGAATGCTTGCGTTGCAGAATGCGGTTTTTATGAAGGGATGTACCGGAATGAATTTGGATATTCTTGCGCGAAAACCTATGTGGGAAGCCTATATGGATTACAAGTGCGGCACAGGACATGGCATCGGTTACATGCTAAATGTACACGAAGGTCCTCAGGCAATCCGCATGCGTGGCACAGGTGTTGCCGGACAGACAGAGTTTGAACCGGGGATGCTTGTTTCGGATGAGCCGGGCGTTTACTTGGAAGGAAAATATGGTATCCGAATGGAGAATATTCTTCTGTGCGAAGAAGTGTGCGAGAATAGTGACGGAATCTTTTTATGCTTTTATCCGTTGACGTATGTGCCTGTGGATATGAGACTGATTGATAAAACACAGATGGAGCCCAAAGAATGGCAGGAACTTTGCAAGTATCAGCAGGAAGTGTATGAGAAGGCGGCACCGCTTTTAACGGAAGAAGAATGTAAGTGGTTGGAAGCCGAAACGATACATGCCTGTGCAGAGTAGCAGGAATAATGGGAGAATTAAAGTTAGAAAAATAAAAGAATAGAACATTTAACTTGAAAAAGTATTATTATGTGATATGATAAGGTTGTGTTTCGCAGAGTATTATTTTATACGAAAGTGGAATGAACAAATCACCAGTTTTTTACGTAAAAGAGGAGAATGAAAATGGACAATCAGACAATGAATTCACAAGAATTACAGGATCTAGCGAATTTGAAACAGTTACATAAGGGCAAAGGAATTGCAGCAACCATTTGCGGTATTATTTCTTTACTCGGATGTCTTGGCCCGATTGCTTTTATTTGCGGTATCGTGGCAATTTTTGTAGGTGCAAGTGCAAGAAAGAAAAGCCGTAAGACCACAGGTACAGCAGGTATGGTAATGGGTATTATCGGTGTGGTACTTTCCTTGCTTGTAACAATTTTTGTTGTTTTAGGTATGGCAGGTATTATGGCACCTCAGGTAGTAGAATATTCAGATAAGGTTGATATTTCAAACGATACACAGATTTGTGATACTGTAAAAACAGCAATTACCGTTGCATTATATGATCCTTCCTGCCAGGATGAAGATTCTTTGGATTTTATTACATATTACGGTGACGGATATTACTATGATTTGAGTGCAATTTATGATGATGACTGTGCATTTGCGAAAACCGTCAGACAAACTATTGGATACGGTTCTTATGATGAACTTTGTGATGCATTGAGTTCGGAAGGCGCATATGGTGTTGAATTCTGCATTGATGGTTATAGCGTATCTACCAGAATTTCCGGCACAGATATTGAAACTGCATATTAATAACATGTAAATCAAAATACGAATCAGTCCTGTTCGATATGAGAGCCGGACTGATTTTTTATTGATAAAATTACTAAAATTTTCCCGAATGTGAAGCGCGAATACAGATTGCATTTTTTTGTGTTTTCGCATATAATATAAGTATCCTGAAATGTTCGAAAACTCTCGTTATTTTGAACCTACAAAACTTTAAACGGGATTCCTATATTGCTTTGCCTATGTCAGGCCTCACCGGATATCAGTGGAAGGCAGAAGTAAAGTTGCGGTCGCCCACCTAGCCATAGCTAGGAGTCAAAATACGGGAACCGGCATTTTGGGTGTTACCGAAAGACAAAGGGCGACTCTATATGAGTCGCTTTTATACTTTGTTAGCATAAAATTCACATTTGAATCGTAAAATATACAAATTGGGACAACAAGGAAGAGAATGAAGAAAAATTATTTTAAAATATTGATTATAATCATATGCTTTGCCTTTGTTCTGATTGTGGCAATCAAAGAACCGGAGGTATCATTTGAAAGCGAAACCAAGCCGGAAGAAGAGGTGGAAGACGGGGATTTGATTCCGGAAGATTCCGTGACGCCAGAACCGGAAGCGGAGCCGATTGAACTTGTGAACAATCCGGAACTGCGTGTTTTGATTACAACGAATGATTTTAGCGGTGACATTCATAACAAGGTAAAAGTATCATCGAATAAGGATTTTCAATTATTGGGTGAGGACGGCACGGTTTTTGCAGAATATAACGCGTGGGAAATCGTTAATTTAGACAGTTTCGGTTTGAAAACCGGAGAAACACTGGTTTTTCAAAGTGAAGGCAAAATGTCCATTCCGTCATTAAAGCGGATGCAGGGAACTCCGGAATACTACGGTCGTATCCAGATATACAAAGAGGAGAGCGGTTACAGTATTATAAACATAGTTCCAATGGAAGAATATCTGCTTGCGGTAGTACCCAGTGAAATGCCGTCAAATTATCCTTTGGAAGCGCTGAAAGCCCAGGCAGTTTGTGCAAGAAGTTATGCTTATCATTATGTTGTCAATGAACCGGGATTGCCTCATGATGCCCATATGAATGACAGCACGGATTATCAGGTGTATAATAATATTCAGGAAACCGATGCGACCAATTTGGCCGTAAGAGAAACAGAGGGTATGCTTTTAACCGATGAGGGCGTGCCGGTGTCTACCTATTTCTTTTCAACGTCCTGCGGATTTACAACCAATGAAACAATTTGGAAAGAATATTTTGGCGGAGAAGAGTGGGCGGACGGTCAGATGCCTCAAGTCGCCTATGTAACCGGAAGTGAGACAGAATATAAAAAAACAATGTTTGAACCGGTGGCAGTGGCGCAATCACAAGCCATAGAAACAATCAGCACGAATAGCGGAGTTGGTATTTTATATACGCCGGACGCATTGACAAGAGAGGAAAATTTCAGAGCCTACATTACTTCGGATGAGTCTGATTTTTTGGAAGCAGATGAGCAATGGTATCGCTGGACATATAACGGAACCATATCGGCAGAACGCATAGAAGAGCGTCTGGCAGACAGATATGCGGCAAGACCTGATTTGATTCTTACATTGAATGCGGAAGAGTTGAATTATGTAAACCGACCGATTGGTGGTATCGGGAAAATAACCAATATTGAAGTGATAAAAAGATTGCCCGGCGGAGTGGCAGATGAACTTATAATAGAAACAACAAAGAAGACCTATCTCGTTATAGGGGAATACAATATACGATATGTGTTGTCGGACTGTGAGTCGGAGATTGTACGTAATGACGGTTCCGTTGTGACTGTATCAAATTTGCTACCCAGTGCATACTTTATCATAGAACCTGAATACGCGTCTTCGGGGACTATAGACCGGATTTGTTTGACCGGTGGCGGCTATGGTCATGGTGTCGGTATGTCACAAAACGGTGCAAAAGCAGCTGCTTTACAGGGAATGACGGCAGAAGAAATTCTGCATCTTTTTTATCAAGGTCTTACATTGAAGACGACAAACGAAGTTCAGGGATAAAGTATAAAATACGAAAGGAAGAGCGGAATGAAAAAAGCATGTAAAAAGGTATTTGGCCAAATAAGAAGTTTTTCAAGGGCTTTTAAGTCTGCCCAGGTGACTACTTATGCTTCCAGCGCGGCATTCTACATATTTTTATCCATCATTCCCATTATTGTACTTTTATTTACCATTGTGCCTTATACACCGTTAACACAAGAGGGCGTGTTAAACGTTTTGCTGGAAATTATTCCGGACTCCCTGGATTCTTTTACGACGGGAATTGTGGCTGAAGTGTATGATAAAAATATAGCGATTCTGTCCGTATCGGCAGTGGTACTTCTCTGGTCAGCATCCAAAGGAATGCAGGCGATTACGCTGGGGTTAAACTCCATCAATGGTGTAAAAGAAACTCGTAATTTTGTGTTATTACGATTGGAAGCTTGCCTGTACACGGTAATTTTACTGGTTCTTATGATTCTTTCTTTGGGTCTGTTTATCTTTGGCAGTTTTATTATGGACCGCCTTGTGTTGTGGATGCATGTTGATAAAATCTATCAGGTGCTGGTGGATTGGCGTTTTCTGGTGGAATGGATTTTTTATGCGATTCCGCTTTCGGTTTTATATGCGTGGGTTCCAAACCATCGAACGAAACCACACAGGCAGTGGAGAGGAGCGGCTTTTACCGGAGTGACATGGACGTTGTTCTCTTATGCGTTTTCTTTGTATTTAAATGTGTTCCCGGCATTTTCCATTTATGGAAGTTTGACTACGGTCATTATTACTATGTTTTGGATTTTTGTGGCTATGAATCTGCTGTTTTTGGGTGCGCTAATGAATGTATTTTATAAAAACAGCGAAGAAAAAGCCGAAAATGCGTAAGTTTTCTGTATTTTAAAGTTGACAGAACAAAAAACATTCTTTAAAATATGGTTTTAGAAGTAAAGAAAAAAGGCAATGAAGGTGTTAAGTAGATTGCTTGTTTCGTACAGAGAGAGGAGGCCGTCGGCTGGAAGCCCCCTTACGTTCAGGAAGTGATTGAAGTTCCCACCGGAGCCGGTTTCCCCAAGCTTAGGTGGGTAAGGAAGCCCGTGTAAGACGCGTTAAGTTGTAATGAGTGTCCTTAATTGGAAAATTGGGTGGTACCGCGGAATTGAAGTTTCGTCCCTTGCATAATTGCAGGGGACTTTTTTATTTTAAAATGGAGGAAGAGAAATGAAAGAGACATTACAGGCAATTGAAGCCAAAGCTCTGGAACAGATTAAGCAGGGCGACACCTTGGACAAGTTAAACGAAGTAAAAGTTGCTTATCTTGGTAAAAAAGGTGAATTAACAGCTGTTTTAAAAGGTATGA
>JAZNLG010000308.1:0-1972 GCA_045578965.1 Lachnospiraceae bacterium
TTCAAATTTCTACTCTTATTATCTCTCATAAAACAAGCTCAAAATAAAGTTCTGCATGCTCGTTATCATTGTATCTGTTAGTTTCTTGAAAACCTACACTTCGATATAGATGCTGTGCTACGGAAAACTGTTTTCTAGTATCCAAGTATATTTTTCGATATTGTTGAGCTCGTGCATATTTCACGGCATGTTCTAATAATAATCTTCCATAACCTTTCCCTTGATATTCCGGTAACACAAACATCCTTTTTAGTTCAACAACTGCATTGGCATCATCAATCATTCGTATCGCAATAGTCCCTATCGTTTTATTCTCATCAAGCAAACACCAAAAACAACCATTATTCATATAATGCTGTTCTACATTTGCCACATCAGCGTGTCTATCCTTAGGCGAATACGGTATGCCAACAGTCGAAAAACATTTTTCAAAAAAGTCATTCACCTGTTTTTGTAAATTGCTATTGAATGTAACAATATCCATATCAGTTTCCTCCGCAGAATTCAAAGTTTCCTCTCTATTACACCGCCAAAATTCAGTCACTTTGCGTCCAAAATAGAATCTTTTAACAACTTCCCTTTGAACCTTTGTAAATTTATGCCTTATCCTTCCTCTCCTGTCACCCTGACTCTCGGGTCTACCCAGGCATAAATCAAATCAGTGACTGTACTGATAATTACAATTCCCGCCGCTATCAGCATCACAATCGCCATCACCACGGGATAGTCTCGCGTCGATATAGCCGATAAAAGACTTCTTCCAAGGCCCGGAATGCCGAATACCTGCTCAATGATAATGCCGGATGCAATCATATCCGCCACAACCATGCCGATAAACGTTATCGTAGGCATAATGGCATTCTGCAGAATATGCCGATACAGCATACTTGTGGTACTGTTTCCGCGACTGAAAGCCGTTCTTGCATAATCCTTCTTCGCCTCTTCCAGAATATTCGCTTTTAACAAGCGGATACACATAGCGCATTTTGGCAAAGCAATGGCTATCGCAGGACAAATAAGATACCCCACAAAGCCTATAAAATTATCGTGATAATCAATATAGCCTCCCGGTGTAAACAAACGAAAAGTCAAACCAAATACAAAGGTCAGAAGAAGCCCCAGTAGGAACGGCGGTACAGACATAAACAACTGATTGATTACGATAAAAATTTTATCAACCACGCCACCCACGCGTTTTGCCGTATAAATTCCCAAAGGAATGGATACCGCGCACACAATCACAAGGGCTAACGCCGACATTGTAAAATTGATAAAAATTTTATCTCCGATTAAATCCGTAACGCTCATAGAGTACGAATATGATTTCCCGAAATCAAAGGTAAGCATACCCAATAACCACTTACCGTATCTCACCATAAAAGGATCGTTTAAGCCCATCTGCTCTCGCATAGCTTCCAGTTTCTCCGGCGTAGCTTCCGTGCCCAGTTTCTGCAGTGCAGGGTCTCCCGGCAAAATGGAAAAGGCCGCAAATACCACAAAAGAGACCGCAAGAAGGGTCAGTACAAGCATTAAAATTTTCTTCAACATGTACTTTGCCATCTTGGGTCTCCTTTCTGTTTTACTCTACAATATAAATCTTAGACACATCCATTACGTACATCGGATAAAATTCATATCCGGCGTACTTCTTGTTCAACGCGGTGAACTCAGGTAAGTCCTGAATGTATACGTTAGCCGCATCTTTTGCAAGGTAGGTCTCACATTCCTTAAAATATACAACCTTCTGTGCTTCATCCGTGGTTGCCATGGCATTTGCAAAAGCCACATCATAATCCGCATTTGCATAATTTACGAAGTTATCTCCTGCCGTACTTACGAAACGGTCCAAAAAGGCCGTAGCCGTAAGCTGTGGTGCATCTACACCGATTACGGTTGCTTCATAATTACGGTTGCTGTAAGTTTCGCTTAACCAGGTATTCCAGTCAACCAACTGGATTTCCGCAGTAATATT
>JAZNLG010000309.1:0-10863 GCA_045578965.1 Lachnospiraceae bacterium
ATGGACCACAACCCTTGCGGCAACCTGTGAAGCAGCCGGCGAACAGTCACATACCTGTGGCGTGTGCGGTGCTGTGGAAACAGAGACACTGGATGTATTGGGTCATGATTATGCAGAAACGTTTACGGTAGATACAGAGGCAACCTGTACAACAGCAGGAAGCCAGTCGAAGCATTGTTCAAGATGTGAATCCGTGGCAGAAGTAACAGAAATTCCCGCAACGGGCCACAGTTACGGAGCATGGACCACAACCCTTGCGGCAACCTGTGAAGCAGCCGGAGAACAGTCACATACCTGTGGCGTGTGCGGTGCTGTGGAAACAGAGGCACTGGATGTATTGGGTCATGATTATGCAGAAGAGTTTACGGTAGATACAGAGGCAACCTGTACAACGGCAGGAAGTCAGTCAAAGCACTGCTCAAGATGTGAATCTGTGGCAGAGGTAACAGAGATTCCGGCAACGGGACACAGTTATACAGAGGAAGTGACTGTAGAAGCAACCTGTACGGAAAAAGGTGTGCGCACTTATACCTGTCATTGTAACGATAGTTACACGGAAGAGATTGAAATGTTGTCTCATACGGAAACATATGGTAGCGAAGCCGATGCGCACACAAAGTGTAGTGTCTGCGGTACGGTAATGAGTAACGGAGAGAGTCACGAATATACAGATGAAGTAACCGTGGAAGCAACCTGTACAACAGTGGGCGAGCGTACTTATAGCTGTGCCTGCGGTTACAGTTACACGGAAGAGATAGAGATGTTGTCTCATACGGAAACATATGGAAGTGAAGCAGATGTGCATACAAAGTGTAGTGTCTGCGGCACCGTATTGAGTGACGGAGAGAGTCACGAATATACAGATGAAGTGACCGTGGAAGCAACCTGTACAACAGCGGGCGAGCGTACTTATACTTGTACCTGCGGTTACAGTTACACGGAAGAGATAGAGATGTTGTCTCATACGGAAACATATGGAAGTGAAACAGATGTACATACGAAGTGTAGTGTCTGCGGCACCGTATTGAGTGACGGAGAGAGTCACGAATATACAGATGAAGTGATCGTGGAAGCAACCTGTACAACAGCGGGCGAGCGTACTTATACTTGTGCTTGTAGTTATAGTTATACCGAAGAAATTGAAGCACTCGGACATGAAGGTACCGGAGATGGAAGTACAACATGTGAGCATTGCGGTGATGCTATGCTTGAGTTGAATGCAACGAATTTCCCGGATGCCGTATTTTTGGAATATGTAAAGACTGAATTTAATACAGTAACTTCTGATGACGAAATTCTTGTGGGTGAAGAAGTGAGTGCACTTACTTCTTGTACTGAAATTGATGTATCAGGAACACAGGATTCAGGAGGAGTAAGTGGGGATGGCGGAATTAGTGATTTAACAGGTATCGAATATTTTACGGCATTAACGACCCTGGATTGTTCATACAATAGCGGATTGACAGGAATTCCCACATCAACATTGACGAACTTAACAATTTTAAATATTGCAAACTGTACATCAGTTAGTGCTATAGATTTATCGACTTGCAGTAATCTTACAAGTCTGACGGCAGAAGGTTGTACATCCTTGAAGACAATTGATGCTTCAGGTTGTCCGGAACTTACTTTCTTAGATGCAGATTACAGTGGTGTTGAGATTGTGAATGTAAATGGATGTACTAAGATTGCAACCTTTGACGACTTAGAGTTATACCCTACAAACAGTTTGGTTGAATTATATGCACAGGGCGTTCCGGCAATCAGCGGCTCGGGCTTAAGTTTTGATGGACGCAGTACATTGGAAGTAATTGATTTCAGCGGATGTACGGATATGACTACATTGGATTTAAGCAATTGTCCCGCGTTAAAAACAGTGAATTTAAGCGGTTGTACCAACTTGGCAACTTTAAACTTAACAGACAGTACTGCAATTACGGATTTGAATATCAGCGGTACGAAGTTGACGGGACTTGATGTGTCCGGTTGTGCTGATTTGGCAACACTTACACCGGCTACAGGATTAACTTCGCTGGATATCAGCGGGTGTACGTCATTAACCACACTGGATACTACTTCCTTGACGGCACTTACTATATTAAATATATCCGATTCAGGACTTGAAAGTGTGAGTCTTGCATCAAATACTTCTTTAGAGACACTTATTGCACAAAACAGTTCTCTTGCAAAATTGGAAGGAGATTCGGGCATTGGTGAAACAGCGCTTGTTACACTGGATTTATCAGGATCCGAAGCATTGACAAGTCTCGTATTGGTGGGAGATTTTGAAAATGTAGCAACCATCGATGTTTCAAACTGTACTGCATTAACAAATTTGTACTTCAATACACAACATGATTCAGCTACATCTGCGTTGACATCATTGAACTATGATGGCTGTACTGCATTGGAGTCATTTTTCTTAAATGTATTTGGCGGAGACTTAAGTTTTACCGGAGAAATGAGCATGGCAAATTATCCTGCACTGAAGTCATTTAATGTGGGCTCTGCTCCGGGTATCACAAGTATTGACGTAACAAGTAATACGAATTTGGAGACCTTCTCTATAGGAAATACTGCGATAACGTCAATTGACGTATCAAATTGTGCCGGATTGAAAGAGTTTTGTATTGATGAGTGTAGTGGCATTACCGGCATAGATTTGTCAGCAAATAAAGAACTGATTGTTATTGCAATTACAAATTGTCCTCAGATAAAAGAACTTGAAGTAGATGGTTGTACAAGTTTGGTGGAAGTTGCTTTAGCAGAATCAGCACTTGAAACAGTTACATTGAATAATGTGACTAATTTAGAGATGTTTAGATATGAACATACGGATTCTCCGTTGACAGCATTGACAATTACGGGTACAAGTGCTTTGACTTCGTTAGAACTTCAGTATTGTGCGGCACTGGAGACTTTGGAGGTGACGGATTGTTCGGCATTAACGGGATTAAATACAGATTTTTGTCCGGCACTTACTACGCTTGTGGCAGATAACAGTGGTTTGACTTCGCTTGATGTAACAGCCTGTGCTAATATTACGAGTATTTCAGTAGCGGATTGTACTGTTTTGGCAGAAATTAATGCAAGCGGTTGTACGAGTCTTACTGAGTTGGTACTGGCTTCGGCTACGAACCTTACCAGTTTAGATGTTTCTAATTGTACGGCTCTTACAAATTTGGATATCAGCACACTTGTGAATTTGGAAGTCTTCCAGGCATGTTCTGCAGGAATAACGATGCTTTCGAATGACTCAACTTGTTTGAATTTCTCATATAATCCGAAACTTAAGGAAATATATGTGAATGATATAACATCTTTTACGGAAATTAATTTGACGGCAAATACAGAGTTGGAGAAATTTATTTACGATTTAATGCCGATGACTACGATTGATTTATCAAATTGTGTATCGTTACAGAACTTCCAAACAGGCGGTTCTAATGTTACATCATTGGATTTCAGCAATTGCCCGGATATATTCCGTATTATTAACCATAGTTCAAGTGCATTGACTGCAATTAATGTGAGTGGCTGTACAAAACTTTGTGATCTTAGTTTGCTTCGTTCGAATAACGTTTCGTCAGTAGATATAACAAATGCGGGAACGGAAGTTGAAGTAGGAGCATATGTAGCGGATAAATATCTGGTGTTTACGACTACGGCCGGTTCTACCACTGAGACTACATTACAAGAGGCAGAAGGGTGGAATGATTCAATAATGTATATGAGTAATGAACGATTGTAGCGGGAATAACTGTAATTGAATCTACGGTAGAAGAAATTAATCAGAGATGAATGCAGAAGCGGATGACTGAAAAGTTGTCTGCTTTTGTATTTTGTCGACGTATTATACTTGCTTTTTGACAAAGGGTGAATTATACTTTTTATATAGGTTTTGTTCCTCTGTCTCAAGAGGATCACGTCTTATGAAACATTCTAAATCTACGAAGTCTTTACAGGAACTCAACCTGTTAGATTCTTATTTGTTCGGTGCATCCACCGAAAATCCACAGAACGCAGAATTTATAGAGAAACTTATTATTGAACGGGCCACGGGCCGTCGTATTAAGGAAATATTGGTTATGCCGTAATAGGGTGGAAGAAGTGTGTTACGTGTGTTTTAATGACGGCGTCACGAAGTTTTTTATATCCGGTTAAGAACGAAAGATGGGAGGCTTTTATGGGAGAAAAAACAGTGAGATTTGAGATAACGGAACAATCATTACAGGATAAGATATACTATGTTCGGAGCCATAAAGTTATGTTGGATTTTGATTTGGCAGCAATATATGGTTACGAAACAAAGAATTTTAATCGACAAGTCAAGAATAATCAACCTAAATTCGAAGGTGATGATTTTATGTTTCAACTTTCGGATGAAGAAGTTGTGGAACTTTCAAGGTGCAAAAATTTCACCTTGAACAGAGGGATGGGGCGAGGCTCAAATATAAAATATAATCCATATGCTTTTACAGAGCAAGGAGTCTATATGCTAATGACAGTTCTTCGAGGAGAACTTGCAGTTAAACAAAGTAGGGATTTGATTCGTACCTTCAAGAAAATGAAAGATTACATCTTTGATAATCGTGAACTGATAGGACAAAGAGAATATATACAACTCTCTTTACAGACTGCTGAAAATGTACGTGATATTTCAAAACTGAGATCAGATATGGGTTCTGTTGAAAAACAGATGTCCGATGTGATGGATCAACTAGGGGAAGTTGTTACAAAATCTGAACTTGCAAAAATGATGAATAGTTTTGTGGATGATGAAGATAATGGTTGGCTAATGTTTAATGCCAGGTATTGCACGGCCGATTTGGCTTATTCAGAAGTTTATGGGCAAGCGAAGAAGACTATTTTTGTTGTGGACAATTATATTGGATTACGTACTTTGGTGTTGTTAAAAAATGCACCGGAAGGTGTGTTAATAACAATTTTTAGTGATAATGTAGGTAATAAATTACACCGTATTGAGTATAGTGATTTTTGTAGTGAGTACCCTACAGTTAGTGTTGATTTGAAAAAGACATGTGGGATTTATCATGATAGATTTATTGTACTTGATTATGGTACGAGTGATGAAAGAATATTTTTGTGTGGGGCATCATCGAAAGATGCCGGTGCCAGAATAACAAGTATTGTAGAGGATTTTGGGATAGAAAAGTATAAGGTGTTGATTGGCACATTGCTTAACAATCCTAAGCTGAAACTTACATAATATAAATGAAGAGAAATGTAGGTAACACTTAAATTCAAATATCGCATTTGTGAATGCGAATTCAGTATTTTTATATTGTCGGAAAATATCGCTTCAAATTCTGTAATCGGAAAGTTTGATATTCCAAAGGAGAAAGCCATGGAGTTAATGACGGGTAATACATAATTTTTATATCAGTAAAGAGAAACAAAACCTAGTATGAGAACTTAGTTGTTTTATGATCACTATAAATAAAATAATGTGATGTATTGAAAGGAATGATTGAAATGTATAAAGTTTTTTCTTGTGACGTTTATATTATATACCGGTTTGTTAGGTTTAATACAAATTTGGAGAGAAGAAATAAAGGTCTTTTCAAGTGAGAGTAAATCATAGTGTAATTATTGCATACTTGCGTTGACGAATAAAAAGCGGAAGTTTATAATAAAACAGTAAGAGTAAATTACAATGCATAAAGTTTATTGTTTCGTCACGGAGGAATCCTTATGCGTGAAGATACCATTGCACAATTAAAAAAGATAGCAACGCCGAAACTTTTTAAAACGGATGAATATGTATGTTATGAAGGTCAGCCCGGAAGTGAGATGTATATTATTTTAAAAGGTTCCGTGGGTATTTTTTTAACAAGCCCGATTGGTACATTAAATCAGGTGGCAACGATTAAAGAAGGCGGATTTTTTGGAGAAATGGCAATCTTTGATAATCTACCAAGAAGTGCTTCCTGCATTGCGTTGGAAGATGCCATCTGCGTAGCGGTCAATCAGGATAACTTGCAGGATTTCCTTGCGGCGTGCCCCGATATTGCAAAGCAAATGCTGGAAAATTTAAGCGGCAGAATTCGTAAACTGGATGCGGAATTATACAAAAATAATCGTTTTGTCAAAAATCGTCATGTGCCTAAGTTTGAGATACCGGTGGAATATTCTTACAGTCATGTGGTAAAACCTCCGTATCAGAATGAACGTTTTCTGGCAGAGTACAGTCAGGCATGTCCGATTTGCGGCAAAGCAATTAAAGTGACGGATATCAAAAGAAACAGTCTGGAAGCGCGTAATGTCAGCCTGGACTGCCGGTTCCAGTATGTAATGTGTGAACCGCTGTGGTACGAGGTGGTATCTTGCCCGCATTGCCAATATACCAATCATTATTTGAAGTTTTTCAGCGTGAATAATTTTGAATATGATGTGGTAACCGACGTGTTGAGTAAGGAACAGCGGCCGGTGGTAAAACACAATCCGGAAAGTCGTAGTGAATTTGATAACCTGATACTTCGGTATTTGCAGGCAATTCATATCAATGAGCATATAAATCCCGGCGCAAACGCGTTAATCGGCGGTATGTGGAGAAATATGTATTGGCTGAGCAAAGATGCAGAGGATGAGAAATTTGCGGCATATTGTGCAAGGAAGGCAGCGAATAAGTTAAAAGCAGCGATAGACGGGAATGAGATTATGAATCCCAACGATAAGGCGGCCATAGCAATCGTACTTGCAAGTCTTATGATGTATTGCGGCGGCTCTGCAGAAATTCCGGAGTATATACGCATCGGATTGGAATGTACGGACAAAAGAATTCTTGCCAATGCACAAATTGTTCAGGAACGACTAAATAAAATTTATAACAGAAAATAAAAAAAGAAAAGGTGATAAAATGAAAGTATTAGTAACAGGTGTAAAAGGTCAGTTAGGTTATGATGTAGTAAATGAATTAAAGAAACGTAATCATGAACCCGTTGGTGTGGATATTGATGAAATGGATATTACGGACAAGGCTGCTGTTGACAGCGTTGTGAAGGAAATTGCGCCGGAGGCAGTGATTCATTGCGCGGCTTGGACTGCGGTAGATGCTGCGGAAGACGATGATAAGAAAGAACTGGTTCATAAAGTCAATGCGCTGGGTACGGAATATATTGCTACGGTATGTAAAGAACTGGACATTCCCATGATGTATATTTCTACCGATTATGTGTTTAACGGACAGGGAGAAGAACCCTGGAAGCCGGACTGCAAAGATTACGCGCCTTTGAGTGTATACGGACAGACCAAGTTGGACGGTGAACTGGCAGTATCAGGACTTTTATCCAAATTTTTTATTGTGCGTATTGCCTGGGTATTCGGTAAAAACGGTAAGAATTTTATCAGAACCATGTTAAATGTGGGTAAAACCAGAGATAAACTGACCGTTGTATGCGATCAGATTGGTACGCCGACCTACACCTATGATTTAGCAAGACTACTTGTGGATATGATTGAAACAGACAAATACGGTTATTATCATGCAACCAATGAAGGCGGATACATCAGTTGGTATGATTTTACGGTGGAAATTTTTAAGCAGGCATATGCATTGGGATACGAAGAATACAATCCTGCCCGTCTGACGGTTGCTCCCGTAACAACGGCAGAATACGGTATTTCCAAGGCGGCAAGACCTTTTAACAGCCGTCTGGATAAGAGCAAATTGGTGGAGAATGGTTTTGAGCCTCTTCCCACCTGGCAGGATGCGTTAAGCAGATATTTGAAGGAAATTGAGATCTAGTTCAATTGGTGGTGAGTATTGTATGTTAAAAGAATTACTGTATTACATCGTAGAACTGATTGCCAAGATACATACTAAAATTTTATCGATTAATGATAGTTTCGAGTATAATTTTACGGATAAAGAACTGCATTTTCTGGTAATCGGAATATTGGGAATGGCTTTGATTTTTGTTATATATCCTATGTTCAAATGGTTAGCAAAACATAATCATGTTATGGTCATTGCATGGTTTTATGTTTTTACGGTAATTATAGTAATTACCTTTGCCATTGAAATCGGGCAGAAGGTGACCCATACCGGTGCCATGGAATTTGCGGACATTATGTTCGGCATTGTGGGATTTATTTCCATGTTTTTGGCTTTTGCGCTAATCCGGGCAATATACAAAGGTATTCTGCAATTAATAAAAAGCAGAAAATCAGCGGAAGAAGACGTGGAAGAATTCGCAGAGGAACACGAAGAAATATATATAGAAGACCTTGAAGCAGAATTTGAGGACGACGAAGAATAAAAACAGACTGTCGCCGGGATACTAATTGTAAAATATAGTTGAGGTGACAGGATATGGAAACAAAATCAGGACAGCAGATTTATCAGGAATATGTGGACAGTGTAACACCCAAGGCAAATCTGGGCGGACGTATGTTGAAAGCATTTCTGGTGGGTGGTATTATATGTACAATCGGTCAGGGAATTGTAGAATTTCTACAAGGGATTGGTTTGGAACAGGAGGATGCGTCTGCGTATTGTACGCTGATTCTGGTATTTACCAGTGTGATTTTGACCGGATTTGGTATATATCGTAAAATTGTAACTTTTGCCGGTGCCGGAGCATTGGTCCCGATTACGGGTTTTGCCAATTCGGTGGCGTCTACAGCCATTGAGTATAAGTTTGAAGGTCAGGTTTTCGGTATCGGTTGTAAAATTTTCACCATTGCGGGACCGGTAATTCTGTACGGGATTTTATCCAGTTGGGTGTTAGGTCTCATTTACTGGATTGGGCAAATGATATTATAAAATACTATATGTGGAGAAAACTATGAAGTACTTCATTGCATCGGACATACATGGATCTTTAGAATATGCTGAGAGGCTTTTTAAGGCCTTTGAGGCGGAAGAAGCGGATAAAATACTGTTATTGGGAGATTTGCTCTATCACGGGCCCAGAAACGATTTGCCGGACGGCTATGCTCCCAAAGCAGTGATTGAATTACTCAATCGCTATAAGGACAGAATATTGTGCGTACGGGGAAATTGTGATACGGAAGTGGACCAGATGGTGCTTGATTTTCCGATTATGGCAGAGTACGCTGTTTTGACCATGGGAGATGTAACAGTCTATGCGACCCATGGTCATGTGTTTGGTGAGGAACACCCGCCGAAATTAGCCGGTGGTGAAATATTGTTGTGCGGACATACACATGTGCCGGTGTGTCGTCCGAAAGAAAGGTTTGTGTATATGAATCCGGGCTCGGTATCCATCCCGAAGGAAGACAGTTGGCACGGATATATGATATGGCAGGACAAGTCTTTTGTTTGGAAGGATTTGGACGGCAATATTAAATTGGAATATAAGTTAGATTAAAATAAAAATATGACAATTAAGACGAAAAACAATAAAAAGAATAGGTTTCTTTTTCCTCTGATTTTTGCAGTGACGGTGTTTGCCTGTCTTCTGTTTATGATGATCAGTGCATGCATTCCGCAAGAATTGATTGAATCCCATGGAAAAGAGACTGCGGAATACTTTTATGAAGAACCGCTGTTTGATATAGTGGCAGATGAACTGCAGAACTTCAAGAAAGATAATTATGCGGATTGTATTACTGCGGGGATTGCATATCATATGCACGGAGAGAATCCGTATACGGCAGTGATAAGGGCGGATTACAACCGGGAACCTTTCGAGAATGTAAATGAATCCTTTTATGATGAGGTGCAGGGTGAAAAGGTTGTCAAGGAAGATTATTCCAGATACTGGCATGGCTCTGCGGCAGTGGTGCGAATTCTGTACTTGTTTATGAGTATAAAAGAGATGCGGTATGCAATGGTGTTGACAGGACTGGTTATGAATCTTGCTGCGGTAATCACTTTGGTTCGAAAGCGTCAGGTGGCAGCCGGAATAATCTACGCAATCAGTTTTTTGGCAGTGAATGGTGTGTTTGCACTGGAATGTATGGAGTATGCCTTTATCTTCCTCTTGCTTCCGGTGTCTATATTTGCTATAACAGATAAAAGAATATGTACAGATGAAACGAAAGCGCAATTGACTTTTATGGTCATTGGTATGCTGACGGCGTTTTTTGACTTTCTGACGGCGGAAACACTTACCTTTACAGTGCCTTTTGTCATATATTATATTTTGTTGCAAAGTGACAGGCAAGATTCCAAAATAAAGCAGATTCGCATCAAAGATGACATTATTCTGATGTTTCGGCACGGCATTGTCTGGGGCATCGGATATCTTGGTATGTTCCTTATAAAATGGATGTTGGCTACAGTTACACTGGGCAAAGATGCCTTGATGACGGCTGTGGATTCGGCAATGGAGCGTGTAAGCGGAGAGGTAAGTCTTACATTGGAGATGGCCGGAGAAAAAGCGAACCTACTGCAACGGATACAGGGAATTCTGGTTCGGAATTTCGGATGCCTGTATTGGAGTAACGGTGAAATAAAGTCCGGAGCGGTAGTAGGAATCAGTATATGTGTACTTGCTTTGATTGCACTTTTTTTGTATTTGGCAAGAAAAGAGTCGGAAGACAGAAATAAATGGGTGGTTCTTATGTTGGTCGGAATCGTACCGTTTATCCGTTTTATGATTTTATCAAACCATGCGTATGTACATTATTTTTTTACATACAGATGTTTAATGACAACGGTATTTGTTATTTTATACTTAATTTATGATACAGCAAAACGATCCCAAAGACGTAAAAGAAACAAAGGGGGAGAAAGATGAAGAAAGCAATGAAGAATAACAAAAGATGGAGAGGAATACTTGCAATTCTGATCGGAATTGTACTGTTGGCAGGTTGGCTTCAGTTACCGGAAGTGGTTTATGCTACAGAGGCGGAAACACCGGCGTTGCCCGA
>JAZNLG010000310.1:0-4843 GCA_045578965.1 Lachnospiraceae bacterium
GTCTTGGTTAAGATATTCTCCTGCGGTTCTCCTTTGCGAACACTGCTCCTTAACTTCTCATCCATGAAAGTGGTTACCTGATCCATGTATAAGTCAATATTCGGGATATCATTGGCTCTGATTTTCATGACATCCTGCATCTTATCTATTATCTCATTTAAAATTTCTTCGGTATTTATTTTCATTGTAATTCCGCCCCTTTTGTCCTATCGCACAGATAGTCCATTTAATTATATAGTAATTAATACTACTTGTAAAGCCTTGATGATGACACTATATTATTGTTTTGTGTGTTTTGACAATAAAAATATACCGTTTTTGTGTACTTTTTCCATCCGGTAATGCAATCCGATAAAAAGTTTGTTTTTGCCCTTTACTGTAATACTTTAGTATGTTAAAATATCGTTAACTTAAAGTGTAAAAGTTTTAAAGTGTGAAAAACAATGATTGTCAGAATTAAAAGGGGTGTACGAATATGAATAAAAAATTAAAAACCGAAGCGGTTGACCAACTTTTTGATGCGATTCTTTGTCTGGAGAGCAAAGAAGAATGCTATAACTTTTTTGAAGATTTGTGTACCGTAAACGAACTTTTATCATTATCTCAGCGTTTGGCTGTAGCAACTATGTTGCGAGATGGTAAAACATATATGGATATTGCTGAAAAAACCGGTGCTTCCACTGCTACCATCAGTCGTGTAAATCGTTCTTTAAATTACGGTTGCGACGGATATGAATTGATTTTTGAACGTATGAAAAAGGATGAATAAAGGTTAACATAACGCAAAAGAGACTTCATTATGAAGTCTCTTTTATTTTGCTATATTATACGTATTTTACAGATTAACCATGGATTTCCATCATATCCATCGGATTTACATAATTTCCATTTTCAAGAATCTGGAAAGAGAACTTTGCATTATTACTTGTCACTTCAAACAATAAGGTTCCCCTTAACACTTCATCTCCCACTTTTACTTTCGGATTCCCCTTAAAAAGATATACTGTCACATAACCGTTTCCATGATCTATTTTCACACTGGTTCCTTCTGCAAGTTCTTCTACAGACTGTACCTCACCGGCGCCTGCCGCCACAATCATAGTACCTTTCTTCACACCAAATACAACTGTGGGAATCTCCTGCTCAACGATGTTTTCATCAATTTCATCACCCTCAATGGCTTGCGTAAATCCCTCTTCTCCTCCGTGCGCATTAACACCTGCTTCCAAGCCGGTTCCTTCCACTTCTGTCGCCACAATAATCGGCTCGGATTCAATGGTAATTACCTTACCGCTTACCGGAAGCCCGGTAGGAACTTTTTTCTGCGCCTGTGCCTCTTCTTCCGCAATCCATGCCGTTAACTGATTACTGAGAAGTGTAACCTTCTCACTTAACTCTTTCTTTTCCAACTCATATTGTGTCTGCATTTCTGCTTTTTCTTTTTCCAGACTTTCAATGTCTGAAGAAAGATTTGCAACGCAAATCGCAAGCACTACAATACCTATTACACAAGCAACAAGACAGCCGCCCAGAATCATATAAATCTGTTTGCCGGTTACCTTCTTCTTTTCATTCTCCATATGTACCCCGTTTCCTTCCATAGCCAAATATCAACGAAACCGCTCCGACCTTTTCCGGTCAATCGTATCTGATATTTTTGAAGCAAAACAATGCTTTCTTCACTTTACCAATACATAAAAAACGCGTAATGCATACTCAAAAATATCCATTACGCGTCTATTTTACCATAAAATACCGGATTTGTCTTTATATTTTATTTTCACCGCCCTGATATGCAATGCGAATAATATCGTCAATACTCGCTTCTTCAATGGAAACATCCTTAATTGCCTGCATCTTGGCAATCTCTTCAATAAGTTGCGCCGCCGTAATATTCTCTTTTATGAAACGGTATTTGGCAACATTTCCTTCATGAAAATACAATTCCGCGCATCTGTGTTCCGGTGCTTCTCCACCGTAAAATTCCACAACCAACGTTTTAAAAGGTGCAATCCGCTCCGTCACTTCCTGTAACGGTCCGTCCTCCATTAATGCGCCGTGATTAATGATAATCAATCGTTCACACAGTTCTTGAATATCTCCCAAATCATGTGTAGTAAGAATAACCGTAGTACCTTTTACACGATTAATCTCTTTAATGAATTTACGGATGGCATATTTTCCTTCCACATCCAGCCCAATCGTAGGTTCATCCAGGAACAGTACTGAAGGCGAATGCAACATAGCCGCCACCAAATCACCTCGCATACGTTGCCCCAGAGACAGCTGTCGCACCGGCGTATCAATAATTTCATTAATGCCCAGAATTTCATCCATTACCTCTAAATTCTCTCTGTAACGTTCATCCGGTATTTGATAAATACGTTTCAACAATTCAAAACTCTCTCCCAGACGCAAGTCCCAATTTAACTGGGTTCTCTGACCAAACACCACACCTAAATCCATTACGACTTCTTTGCGCCTCTTTGCCACATCCTTACCGTTTACCAGCACCTGTCCGCTTGTAGGATTCAAAATACCCGACATCATTTTGACCGTGGTCGATTTACCCGCTCCGTTCGGACCGATAAACGCCACAATTTCGCCCTTCTCAATGGAAAAACTTAAATCTTTTACCGCGTGAACCACTGTTTTTTCCCGTACGAACAAATTCTTGACAGCACCGCCAAGACCTTTTCCTTTTTTATTTATTTTATAATCTTTTGTCAGATTCTTCACTTCAATGACAGACATATATTCTCCCTGTCCTTTCTTTCTATATAACATTCAATCCTGCTTGTTCTCTTTTTGCAATAAATCCGTATTTTATACTATGATTTTGAATTAATTTCCCGCACTCTCATATCGTTTTAACCCTGCATAAAAAATCACTGCCGCCACTGCAAATACCAGCGCGCCTGCTGCCAGGGATATCAAAGGTGCCGCCCCCGGCATAAATGCATCACCGGATATGCCCATCAAGTCTGCTGCCGGATAGAAACTTACCCAGCCGATGGGAATAATGTATGTCAAAAGAAACTGCACACTTTCCGGATACATAGATAAAGGGTACATCGTGGTTTTATCAAAAAACTCCTGTGTATATCCGCCAAAATCCACGATACTTTTAGTCCAGAAACTGCTGCTGCCGATAGCGATGTACACACCACCCCTGATAAAAGTCGCTCCCACCAGAATAGCCAACAGTGCAAGAATATTCCGCAAGTTAAAAACAAAGCCAACCTGCACACATCCGTAAACAAAAACGCACACCCCCGGTATCAAATCCGTAAGACCTATCATATTAAATTGGGTAAAACAAAACTGATACAGCACACTCATTGGCCGAAGCATATAACGGTCAAAATCACCTTCTATCACTGCATATCCCATAAACCAGCCCTGTACAAAAAAGATCATCGACAAGGCATGGGATATAATTGCCAATCCGTACAGAAAAGCCAGTTGTCCGTAATTCCAACCTGCAATATCACCAAATTCTTTTACCACAAATTGAATGGTGGCAAATCCTACAATGAACTGCAGAGGATTAGAAATCAACCATCCGATTATATTCGCAGGATACTCAAATACCGTCAGAATGCTTAACTTCAAATATGCCAATGTTACGCTTGTATAATGTTTTATGCCTGCTAACATACTGTTTCCTTTCTCTGTTTGCTATCTCACATAAGATTCCTCACAGTTCTCAATCTTTCAACTGAACATGTGCTTACTTTGCAATACAAAAATTATGTCAACCGCCTTGTACCATAACTTTTTTCAAAGCATTCTTCTGTAAAACAGTAAATAAAACAACCAAAATTATGACCCAGACCGCCTGAATTCCAAGCCTTGGCAGAATATTACTCATTCCTTCCTTGCCGATATAAATATCCAACGGCAACTGATAAATATACACAAAAGGCAGGCAATTTAGAATCGATGCCAGCCAGTCAGGAAAGAACCACAAAGGGATAATACTTCCTGATAAAAGTCTGATTAAATGTTTTTTTACCTGTAAAAGCGGGTTCATATTGATTGTTACAAATGCCCACATGGAAAAGCATGCCGCCAACAACCAATGAATCAAATATGCCATCACCAAACTTAAAACAAATAAAAGAAACGCCACCATATTTGCAGGTTTCGGCACCGCAATAAAAATGCTTCCGATTAACACAATGGGCAGTAAATTTTGAAAACAAAGAGCCGTCAGTTTACCTAAATCTTCAAAGAAGAAAATGCCGTAGAGATTAACGGGTTTTAACATTTCTACCGCAATGGTTCCCTTCTCCACGCTACGCATAACCCTTTGTTCCACATCATTCATAAAAAACACTGACATCGCCGTAGATACAACGGTATAGATATACATCTGTTCTGCCGCAACACCTTGCACTACTGTTTCGCCGGCATATAAAGCCCGCCAAAAGAAGGCCGCCGCAAACATAATAATGCACTGCATCAGAATGTTACCGTACACATCATAGTGGTACGCCAGACTCTTCTGGATACGAATTTTATAAACATAAAAATATGCAGTTATGCTTTTACGTATATTCATACGTCTGCGTCTCCTTTCTGACATAACTTAAGCCTTCATAAAACTTATAAAATGATTATTAAGTAAAATATTTCGCTATTCTGTCCCCTTACGTATCTGCGTCGGTGTACATCCCCTGCACATACGCAGTGATTCCGCAAAATAACTTGCGCCGGACATTCCTACCTCATAAGCAATTTCCGTCACGGACAGGTCCGTATCTTTTAACAGTTGCACGCCTTTTTCCACACGATAATATCGCAAATATTCCATAGGCGACATATTGGTGTATCTTCG
>JAZNLG010000311.1:0-4689 GCA_045578965.1 Lachnospiraceae bacterium
GCTACGATCCGACTTCAGATTATGCCCGCGGCCATAGATTAATATGGTCTCCAAATGACGTTTGATATCTTCCTTGGAACGTATTTCTATGCCGGTCTTTTCACGCATCTTTACAAAACTCTTAATGCGGTGTAAGTACAATTCATACTTTTCAAATAAAATATCATAAAAGGCTTCTTCGCTTTCAATGACACCAATCTTTGCCATCACCTTCGGATTCAGGAAATAGTTCTCAAAAGAATAGTATTTTAAAATCAATACATTCTTCTCCTGTACGCGAGGCAAAGCCCCTGTATCCTGTTTATCGCGATTGGCATAATAAGTGCACAACTGCTCTTTTAACTCTCTTGCATCCTTACCGTCACCGTCACGAATCATCAGAAAGTGATCTTTGAGATATAACTGATTCATATATTTTAAGTTGGCGTAAGTACGGATATTGGTACAACTGTTGGTTGCCACAATGGCAATACGTTGCAGATTTCCTTCGTTATCATAAACCTCAGAATAATATTTATTTAGAAGTAGCGGCAAACGATTTCTGTCCTGCTTTCCTTCCACAATAAACACAAAACTTACATTCATAAAATCGTTGGCACTGAATCCCAAATCATCCAGAATCCGTCCGATGTCATTCTGCTCGCGAATCACCGGCCGTCCCTCATGATCCAACACCACCTGCTTAATATGTTTTTTACTGAAGTTAAAAATCATAGTAGGCGAATGGGTCGAAAAAATCATTTGATTCTTCTCTGACAATTTATAGAGAAGTTCACTGGCCGTCTTCTGCAATTCCGGATGCAGAAACAACTCCGGATCCTCCATCATGAGAATACAGGGCAGTTTTTCTTTTTCCTGCATATATGCCTCTAACAGGGATAAAATATAAATACTTTTCATCCCCTCACTCATATCGTAAATTGATTCCGGCAACTCACTGTTCTCCCGGTAGCGCACCACTTCCACATCCATCATTGCCGCCAAATCCACATTCATCTGCGTCACCAAGCGGTCCCGGAGTCCGGAATTCCTGCGAAAACACTGATTCATCCGCTCCATAAAATCATCACTGTCTAAGTGAAGCATTTTATATTCCAAAAGTTTCTCTGTCTCAAACACAGACAATTCGCTTACTGCCTTTTTCTCAATTCGTCCGATACAATTGAAACAATTATTACACTGACGGCTTTCGTCAAACATGCACTTATTTTCCGCAAGCGTATTTACTGTATTCTCCCGAATTCCCGTACGCAAAATATCATTCTCGATTTCCGCTATGTCCCTGCGATGATCAATGTAATATATTTTAGGAAGGATAAAAGGAATAAATTCATTGTCCTTTTTGACACCGTCACTGTAACGAATCTTACCGTCACGGTTTGCCACAAAAGTAAAGGTCAGGAATCCATCTTTGTACGTAGGGAATTTTTCACAAAAGTCCTGATAGAATAATTCATACTTCTTATAACGACTGATATTTCCCTGCCTGTGAAGAATATCCAACGCATCTTCCGACAGTGACATTTTAACTGTAATTTCAATATTATTACTGGCTTCATTAAAATGCTTCGGCAAAATCTCTTTCTGACCGCAAGCCGTAAGAATCGCATCCAAAACGGCCGTTTTGCCCACACTGTTTCTGCCGATGAAAATGCAGGCATTTTCCATCTGCTTAATTTCCAGTTCTTTTATAAATTTGTAGTTTTTTATTTTTAAGGATTCTATTTTCACAGCCGTTTCCTCCCCTAATATCTATTATAATTTTTCCCTCTCTTTTCGTCAACGTAAGACTATGTGCAACATTATTAGTTTTTCTTGTCATTTTGCGTTTTTTTATACACTTTTTACAAAATTATAAATTCTTAATTGACAAAATTTTATTTCAGCATATTATTGTATTGTATGTAAATTTTAGATTGAAAGGGGATTATCCGAATGAAAAAGAGAATTCTTGCTTTAATTGCAACTATGGTTTTGGTGTTCGCTTTAGTAGCATGCGGCGGCGCTTCTACTGTAGAAGAATATTACACACAGCCTGCTATCCAGTCTGCTCTTGATGCACAGATTGACAATATGAAAGGCAGTTATGCAGGTGTATATTCAGACCTTGGTTACGAAGTATCCGGTAACACATTTACATACTGGTTCCAGTTCGCTGATCAGATTGAAGATGTTGATTCAGCAGCAAACCAGTTAAAATCATCTCTCACAGATGATATGCTTGCCGGCATCGTATCTGACGTAGAAAGCGAATGTGGCGTAACAGGAATTACTTGCGAATACATCTACTACAATGCAGATGGTTCTGTTATTTATCAGGATTCTTACACAAACGCACAGTAATTATTACAAACATAATACCCCGACGGAACTTCCGCCGGGGTATTTTTTATTACCTTCTTTTATTTTTATAACCTTTCAGTACACTTCTTGTATCACTGCCATAGCAGGTCACTATACTTTCTTACTGCTTTTCTTTGTAAAACGTTTCCGAAGTTCCGCCACCTTACCGGGCGTGCAATAATATACGATTGCGAAGAAGATCAACGCCGTACCAATTGCTGCCAATAAATACTGTATTGCAGAATGCTCCATCATTGCGCTTCCCAGAACGAAAAACATATAGCACAGGCTTAATAAAGTCGCAAACACATATTTCGCCCACTTATAATAAAAGATTTCTTTCGCCTTGTCGCGGTGAATATATCGGTTTCCTGCCCAAACCAGCAATATAATTCCGAGAACCAAGTAAACCATTGCTGCAACCGGATTTAAATCACCGTACAATACAGCCGCAAATTCCATAAGAAGCGGAATCTGTGCTTCCATCGCCAAAATGGATACAATGAATCCAAACGCCGCTACCACACTACAAAAAACATCCTTCATGCCACCGCTTACTGCCACTGCATCAATTAAGTACATCACACCCATAAAAAAGATTGCGACGCAAAGCATAATCCCCATCAAAAGGAACTGTTCACCGATACAGGCGTTAAAGTCAGACACCGGAACGTCATAATACAACGTCAGCACATTGCGGAAACGCAACAGATACCTTATGGAAACAGCCGTAAACACCGTTAACGGAATGATAATCACTCCCAAGTCCATCAGGATCTTCGTGCAATACAATCTTGCTCTGCTCATCGGCAGAGTTTCGTAAAACTCTCTTGATGCCTTCGTATTCTCCATTGCAAATTGAATACATTTGAAGATGACAAATCCTGCAATAACAAACATCGCAAACTGGTAGCGCCAATGCATACTAAACTCGCTTAAAATCCAAAGCGCATCTTCAGTGTACTGAATCCACTCCGAAATCGCATATTGAAGCCATTCCAGATTCGTTCCGATATCAATGGCCTCCGTCACTAAAGTAATAATGCCGGTGGCAATCAGATAACTTTTTAAGCCCTGGGCAAGCACAGGATTTTTCACCGTTCTTTTTTCTTTTACCGCAAGTTTGTATGTCTTCTCCTTTTTATGATATAAAAGGAAAACGGCAATCACTTCGCCGATTATGGTAACAAATGCAGCTTTTATGGATCCGCTACCGCCCCAGCCCCAGTAACCGGTGCTCGCAAAATATAACCAAACACCACCAATCAATAAAAATACAACATTTAAGGCATTTACGTAGAATAACTTTCCGCCGGGCAACTTCCGCGCATATGCATGCGCAATCATAATGCCAAGCGATGCAAGTAACATTACAATCAACACAATCGCAACATAAGTGGTAATCGGATTACTGCATTCTGCACCGTCCCATACGAATTTGCTGAAATACATATTTGCATCAAAGGGCGCTGCTATCCTACGATATAATTCATTTATTTCAACGTTAGATTCCAGCCCATGAATAATTGCGCGAACACCATACACCCAGCCACCAATGGAATGCCATAAAATCACACCGATTGTAAGCCCTACCGCCCATTTCTTAAACAAGGCAGAACATACAAACCAAAAGGTTGTCATCGTAACCAGGAAAAGCGCCAGCATACCAAACTGATACAATAATGAAGTCGCATTAACCGCCACCAGATTTGTAGGCACGACATTACCTAACAACTGCGGAAAGCGCTCTGCCAAATCTACAATCTGTCGGTTCACATTCCCCATATACAGCAGGTGAATAACGGTTGCCACGATAATGTTTAACACAAGAATTCCCATCAGTGCCACATAGTTATATAGCTCCAGCGCAACCCTTTTTACAGGCAGGATTTCCAGGAATTCTTTGGTCCCTTTATCACTCATATTAAAGAAACTGAAAATCATTACCGCCAGGATAACAAAGTTAAGTCCCACAAATCCCATATAGGTCCAATTATCCATAAAACCCTTCATTAAACCTTCGGAACTCATACCGGTTGTGTAAAATGCTGTGTTTTCAGCAAGGACATTTGCCATCTGCTCTTCCGAAGTAATATTCAGCCTATCTTCCAAGCCATCGTTACCTACGGACAAATTATAAAATGCCCCCACAATGGTCAACAATAAAGTTAATACCAGTACCGTAAGATAAAACTCCTTACGGTTCCTGATTAAAGTCATAATATCCTTCATAGGCGCCTCCTACTCTTTTCTGTTTTCTTCCAGAGTAACAAACAACTCTTCCAGGCTTAATGCTACCGGCTCAATAAAACTTGCGCCTAAGGCTTTTAACTCATCCGCCTTATC
>JAZNLG010000312.1:0-3168 GCA_045578965.1 Lachnospiraceae bacterium
ACTTTCCATATAAGAAGAGCCGGAGCCTAAAGCAAAGTCCAAAAGGTCCTGTTCCACTTCGCGTTCCACGAAGCAAAAAGGACATTCATCATGGGCGTTCATTGCATCATTCAAAGGTATGGTATATAACTGTTCTTTCATTTGTGTACCGGTACAGCGACTGCTGTATGTTATCCTTTCGTATGTTGTATATGATTTGTTATTGTTACTTTACTTCTATGGTGTCTCAAATATGTACTCTACAAATTCCACGGCAGTATCGGTTCGTTCCGAGTAACCGACAATACCAAGAATGATTTCAGTGTCTTCATTGTACAGACCCAGTTCCGTAAAACGGGGGGCGTTAGTTACATATACGCCGATGGGATATTCTTTGTCGGACTCTTCGTCGTAATAGTAATAAATCAGTCCGGCCTCATCCAGTTCCCGGAAACGTTCTTCCGAGAAGAGGGTGTCCAGTGTCTTGCTGTAAAAACCATTGATTACGTAGAAGTCAATCTGCTCTTTGGTGCCGATGAGGACATCCAGATTGCCTTCCTCGCCGGCATGTACAATATTCATATCCACAGCCATATCCAGCATATCGGTGGAATCGGGGTTTACGGCATTGGATACATCAAATACTACCTGATATTCTTCCGTATTGATTCCGCGGTCTGCGGCAAAGTCATTGATAAAAGTATCTATGGGCGTTAAATCTTCCAACAGGTAATAATTGGAACTTAAGGCATAAGCACAGAAACCGAAAGGCTTTGGTGCCAGAACCGTCTGTAACAGAATAAAGTAGACCACAAAAGCAATCAATGCGATTGCCACAATGGTATGTATTTTATAGTAATGCCAGAAGTGTTTTACTTTCTTGTCAAAGGGCATTTCTTTGAAGTTTTTGCGGTTCTCCGCACGAATTTCATCTCGGATGGACATAAAAGTGCCTCGTTTCATTTTTTTAACAATTTTTATATAAAAACATCATAATCTTTTTGCATTACAACGGTCAAGTTGATTTTGGAAAAGATAATAAAAGGTAATTTTTAGCAATAAAAGATTGCGGTTTTATGATATTGTAAGGGAACAATTTGACCATTTTATGAAAATAATCTAAAAAAAGAAAATTAGTCGCATATTTTGTCTTGCAACTTTTGGCGGAATGTACTATTATGTTTTAAATCGCATTTTTTCTTATGCGTTTTTCGTATAAATGGGGGACAAAGTTTAACATCAGGAGTGGAACATGAGCGTAGCTTTTAAGGAACTTTTGATTAAGCAGAGAGAGAATAAGAAGGACAAAATGTTAGGTACCGCAATGGTGGTTGCAGCAGTCCTTTCTCTAATCAGCGGATTGATTTTGCATCCCTTATTTCTTTTAGGGGCAGTGGTTTTCGGAATTTTATCCTATGTCGTATACTTCCGTAAAATGCGGGTGGAATATGAGTACACTTATATGGATAAGGAACTGCGCATTGATCGTATCTACAATGAATCCAAGCGTAAAAGTGTAGTTGTTTTAGATTTAAATAAGATGGAGATTCTTGCCAAAGAGAATTCGTATCATTTGGACAGTTATAAGAATCGTACCGTAAAAGAGTGGGATTATTCTACCGGTCTGGAAGATAATGAAGAACTGGCAACCTATGTTTTATATTATGCGGGTTCGGACAAGTATTATTTGTCTTTGAACGATGATTTTATGAAAACAATACGTCAGACCATGCCACATAAGGTTAAGGCGGATTGATATAGAACACAAAATATCACAAACGGAGGACGGAGAAATGGGTCAGATTGTTGGAGAAGGCATTACATTTGATGACGTGCTTTTGATTCCCGGCTATTCACAGGTAATTCCTAATCAGGTGGATTTGTCAACTTGGTTAACAAAGAAAATCAAGTTAAACATCCCTATGATGAGTGCAGGTATGGATACCGTAACAGAACATCGTATGGCTATCGCTATGGCAAGACAGGGCGGTATCGGTATTATTCATAAGAATATGTCTATTGAGGCGCAGGCAGAAGAAGTAGACAAGGTTAAAAGATCAGAGAATGGTGTTATCACCAATCCGTTCAGCCTTACTGCTGAACATACTCTTGCAGATGCAGATGCATTAATGGGCAAGTTCAGAATTTCAGGTGTGCCTATTACAGAAGGCAAGAAACTGGTTGGTATTATTACAAACCGTGACTTGAAGTTTGAAACAGATATGACCAAGAAGATCAAAGAGTCTATGACCAGTGAAAATCTTGTAACAGCAAGAGAAGGTATCACATTGGAAGAAGCAAAGCAGATTCTTGCAAGAGAACGTAAAGAGAAACTTCCTATCGTAGACGAGAACTATAACTTAGTTGGTCTTATTACAATCAAAGATATTGAAAAGGCAATTAAGTATCCTTTGGCAGCCAAGGATGCACAGGGCAGACTTCTTTGCGGTGCAGGCGTTGGTATTACAGCAAACGTACTTGACCGTGTAAAAGCATTGGTAGAAGCCAAAGTTGACGTTATCGTTTTAGACTCTGCACACGGACATTCCGAGAATGTTATCCGTTGCGTGAAGATGATTCGTGAAGCATATCCTGATTTGGATATCATTGCAGGTAACGTAGCAACCGGTGAAGCAGCTCGAGCTTTAATTGAAGCAGGTGCAAGTGCAATCAAGGTTGGTATCGGACCCGGTTCCATCTGTACAACACGTATTGTAGCAGGTATTGGTGTTCCGCAGATCAGTGCTGTTATGGATTGCTATGCAGTAGCAAAAGAATACGGTGTGCCTATCATCGCAGATGGCGGTATTAAGTATTCCGGTGATATTACCAAGGCGATCGCAGCAGGTGCTAATGTATGTATGATGGGTAGCATGTTTGCAGGCTGTGACGAAAGCCCCGGAGAATTCGAATTATTCCAGGGTAGAAAATATAAAGTATACCGCGGTATGGGTTCTATTGCTGCCATGGAAAACGGAAGCAAGGACCGTTACTTCCAGTCAGATGCCAAAAAGCTTGTTCCGGAAGGTGTTGAGGGACGTGTGGCATACAAAGGTACTGTGGAAGATACCGTGTTCCAGTTAGTCGGAGGTATCCGTTCCGGTATGGGATATTGCGGAACATCAACCATTCCTGAGTTACAGGAAACAGGACGTTTTGTTAAGATTTCTGCAGCATCCTTAAAAGAAA